>JBGPOV010000168.1:0-7048 GCA_041488255.1 Gammaproteobacteria bacterium
CCCAGGATGGGCTGTAAAGCAGTTCCCAGAACAGTCCGACCACGGCCATGGACATCATCATGGGCAACAGCAGAAGCGTGGTGATGAAGCCCTTGAAGGTAATCTTGCGGTTGAGGAGCATGGCCACGCCGAAGCCCACCAACACCTGCCCGGCGACCGACACCAGGACGTACTTGGCGGTGACGCTGAAGTTGTTCCAGACATGCTCGTCGCCGAGCAGATCGCGGTAGTTCTGCAGTCCGACGAAGTTCGCCGGTGTGTTGATCGACGCGCGGAAGTCGGTGAACGAGTACCCGAGCGAGTAGATGAGCGGGAATATGTTGAAGACGATCAGGAACGCAATCGTGGGGACAATGAACAGATTGCGGATGCTGATATCGCTTAGGCCTCGCCTCGCCGCCGGCGAGCCGGGATCGAGTGTGCTGAGCACCTGCGCTCCCCTCCTTGCACCGTTGTGTCCGGCTGCTGTTGTCGATCGTTGGCGAGATCCCCGGGAGAAGGCTCGCCTTCCCCGGGGCGCTCAGTCGATCACTTGTACCGCTTGTACTTCTTGAAGGTGTTTTCCCAATCGTCGGCCAGGCCGTTGAGGGCTTCTTCAGCCGTGCCCTTGTTCCCCGTGATGTAGGGATGCATGCGCTTGTTCATCTGGTCCAGCAGCTCGGCATATTCGGGCGTGGCCCAGAAGTCCTTGACCATCAACATGCTCTGATAGAAGGCCTCGTTGTACGGCGTGGCCTTGCGGAACTTATCCGAGGACAGCACCTTTTCGTTGCAGGTGTAGCCACCCAACTCGGCCCAGCGCTGCTGCACATCGTCGCGGATGAACCACTCGAGCCACTTGAAAGCCTGATCTTTCTTCTTCGAATAGCTCACGACCGAGACGCCCTGCCCGCCCAGAGCGGCGAAGCGGGGCTTGCCGCCGGGACCAGCCGGGTTGGCAAAGAAGCCCGTGCCCTTGGCATTCTTGTTGGTCGCCGGGTTCGCCAGCGCCGGGAAGAAGGCGAAGAAGTTCATGCTCATCGCCGCCAGACCTTCGGTGATGGCCTGATTGTTCTCCAGGAAGAAGACCTTGCCCCAACCCGGCGGCGTGAACTTGTACAACTCCTTGTAGAACTTCAGCGCCTCGAAGTTCTGCTTGGAATTGATGATACCTCGCACCTTATACGTGGAGTAGTTACCGAGGTCGCCGCCGAAGCTGAAGATGGTCTGCTCCACACCCATCGCGAGCGCGTCATAGGTGTTGTCCGTGTAGAGCGCGACGCCGTAGCGCTTCTCGTTGGGTCGATAGAAGAACTCGGCGATGTCACGCAGCTGCGTGTAGTCCTTCGGCACACCCAGGTCGTAGTGGTACTTCGCCTTGAACGCGGCCTTTTCTTTGGGGTCCTCGAACCAGTCTTTCCGGTAAGCCCAGCCGTTGGCGTCGCCCTCGAGCGGGATCGCCCAGTATTTCTTGCTCCCAGGCGGGTATTCCGCATATCCCGTGACGGTGGCCGCCGCCATCGACTTGGCAACGTTGTGCTGCTTGAAGAACTCCGTCAGGTCGACGTAGTGGCCGCCGGTTGACCCCGCACCCAGCCATTGCGAGTCGCCCACCACGAGGTCGTAAGCGTCGCCCTTGGCGTTGAACTCGGTAAACGCCTTGGTCTGAAAATCCGGCCAGGGGACGGTCTCGACCTTGACCTTCACGCCGGTCTGTTTCTCGTAGTCCTTGACCAGCTCCTGCAGGTAATTCGCCGGATCCCATTCCGCCCACAGGATCGTGAGCGTGTCGGCGGCTACGACGGCTTTGCCGGCGAACGCGAAGGTCGCGGCCGCCAGGATGCCTAACCACTTGCTTCTTCTCATTGCGTCCTCCTCACACTTGGTTGCTGGTTATCGCCTCCGGCGCGGCCGTGGGTCCAGTCCGAATCTCGTGGCCCGTTCCGCCGACTGCTTCTCGTCACTGCAATATTAGTGTGCTGTCCCGGACAGTGCGCTGCCGGCCCGCTTCAGCGGCGCCGCTGCGCGCCGCGCTGCACGCGCTTGCCGGCGCTCACGCTGCTGCCGTTGAGCTTGCGTCGCCGCACCGGCGGAGCCAGGTCCTCCGCGGCGCAGCGGATCAGCGCGTGGCAGGTCCACAACGCGACTTCCTCCGCGCCGTCGCGGTCCAGGCGCCAGATGTCCTTCAAAACGACGAATGCTTCGGTACCGAAGACGAGGCTCAGCGCTTGAGTCAGGCGCTCGGTTCGAGCCTTGCCGAGCTTACGGCGCAGCGGCGCGACGGCCGAACTCAGCAGTGCGATCCGGTGGCCCCTCACCATCGCTTCTTTCGGCTTCAGCTTGCCGGCATGCAGCTGCGCCCACTGGTCCAGCGCCAAGCGCAGCGCCGCCCGCAGGGGCGCCTCGTATTCGTCCATGCGCGGGTAGGAAAACGTGATCAGGTCGCTCACCCGCTGCTCCGCGTCCTGCGACGCGGACTGCCACTTCAGGATCGGGCCGAGCGCCTCGTCCACCGCGGCCTGGATCAGCGCACTCTGCGTCGGATAGTACCGGTATGCGGTGGCGCGGGAAACCTGCGCCTCCTGTGCCACGTCGCTGATCGAGGGCACCAGCCCGTCCTGCATTAGCCGCATCGCAGCATGCAACATCATCCTGCGCATGCGGGCGCGGGGCCCACGCTCCACGACGGCCGGCTGCTGCGTGAGATCCATTTCTTGACCTGAGACTGGCGGCTCACTACGATACCATCGTCTCAGAAAAACACAAATTGTCTTTTCGGCGAACGCGGCGACATGCCTCGATGCCTCCGCCCACAGGCGAGAGCACTCCGAAAAGCAACCGACGCAAAGGAGGAGACAGGCGATGTGCTGCAGCGCGCGGCCCCGATCCGGCCGCCGGTCTTCTGCGCCGTGAAGCGCGTCTACATCGTCGGCACCGCCGACACCAAAGGCCCGGAGCTGCTCTACATCAAGACGCTGGTCGAAGCCGCCGGCGCTGCGGCCCTGCTGGTCGACGTCGGAACCCGCCCCGCCGGCGTGGCAGCCGACCTGAGCGGCGCCGCCGTCGCGGCCTTCCATCCGCGCGGCGCCGGCCACGTGCTCGGCATCAGCGACCGCGGCGCGGCGGTGGAAGCCATGGGCGAGGCCTTCGGCCGCTTCATCGTCACGCGCGACGACATCGGCGGTGTGCTCGGCATCGGTGGCGGAGGCGGCACCTCGATCATCACCGCGGGTCTGCGCCGGTTGCCGGTCGGCGTGCCCAAGCTCATGGTGTCGACTCTGGCCGCCGGCGACGTGAAGTCTTTCGTCGGCGCCAGCGACATCACCATGATGTACTCGGTGACCGACGTGTCGGGTCTGAACCGCATTAGCCGCGTGGTGCTGGGCAACGCCGCCCACGCCATCGCCGGCATGGCGACGCGCTCCATCCCGCAGGCCGAGGTGAAACCGGCGATCGGCCTGACCATGTTCGGCGTCACCACGACCTGCGTGACGCGCGTCGTGGAGCGGCTGCAGGAGCGCTACGACTGCCTGGTGTTCCATGCCACCGGGACCGGCGGCCAATCCATGGAGAAGCTGCTGGACAGCGGGATGCTGGTCGGCGTGATCGACGTGACCACCACCGAGATCTGCGATCTGCTGGTGGGTGGCGTGCTGAGCGCGGGGCCGGACCGCCTGGACGCCGTCGAGCGCACCGGCGCGCCGTACGTGGGATCCGTAGGTGCGCTAGACATGGTCAACTTCTGGGCCATGGATACGGTGCCTGCTCAGTTCCGCCGCCGAACTTTATACAAGCACAATCCCCAGGTGACGCTGCTGCGCACCACGCCTGAGGAGTGCCGGCAGATCGGCCACTGGATCGGGCGCAAGCTCAACGCCTGCCAGGGGCAGGTGCGGTTCCTCATACCCGAGAAGGGCGTCTCGGCGATCGATGCCCCGGGACAGCCGTTCCACGATCCTTCCGCGGACGCAGCCTTGTTCGAAGCGCTCGAGAGCACGGTGCAGCAGAGCGCGCAGCGCCGGCTGGTCCGCCTTCCGCTGCACATCAACGACCCGAAGTTCGCCGATGCTCTCGTCGAGAACTTTCTCGAGATCGCGGCGTAGCCCGGTACAACGACGAGACCAGCCATGCCGCGCATAGCGAGAGGGGCGATCCTGCAAAAGTTCCGCACCATGGTGGAGCAACGCATTCCCATCGTGGGGGGAGGGGCCGGGACCGGGCTGTCGGCCAAGTGCGAAGAGGCCGGCGGCATCGACCTGATCATCATTTACAACTCGGGCCGCTACCGGATGGCGGGACGCGGCTCGGCCGCTGGGCTACTCGCCTACGGCAACGCCAACGAGATCGTCAAAGAGATGGCGCGGGAAGTCCTCCCGGTGGTTCGCTCCACGCCCGTACTGGCGGGCGTGAACGGGACCGACCCCTTTGTTCTCATGCCGCAGTTCTTGGCCGAGCTTAAGGCCATGGGGTTCTCCGGGGTGCAGAACTTCCCCACCATCGGGTTGTTCGACGGGGTCATGCGCGCCAGCTTCGAGGAAACCGGAATGGGCTACGCTCTGGAGGTCGACATGATCCGCCGGGCGCACCAGCTCGACCTGCTCACCACGCCTTACGTGTTCACGCCGGACGAAGCGCGCGCGATGACGGAGGCGGGCGCCGACATCGTCGTCGCGCACATGGGCGTCACCGTCGGGGGCAGCGTCGGTGCATCCACGGCCAAGACGCTTGACACCTGCGTCGGGCTCATCGACGAGATCGCCCACGTGGCTCTGACGGTGCGCGACGACGTCATCGTCTTGTGCCACGGCGGTCCTATCGCCACTCCGGAGGATGCCCAGTACATCCTCAAGCATACCCGTCGCTGCCACGGCTTCTACGGCGCCAGCAGCATGGAGCGTCTGCCGACCGAAGTCGCGTTGACCGAGCAGGCGCGGCGTTTCAAGAGCGTCCAGTTCTAGTAGACAGGAGCGCGAGATGACCAAGGTGTTCGTGAGTGCCGTGATCGATGCGCCGGTGGACAAGGTCTGGGCCAAGATGCGCGACTTCAACGGCCTGCCCGATTGGCATCCGCGCTTCTCCCGCAGCCATATCGAAGGCGGGCTGCGCAGCGACAGCGTGGGTTGCATCCGCAACTTCGACATCGCCGGCGGAGGAGGCACCATCCGGGAACGGCTGCTGACGCTTTCGGACGCGGACTACACCATGACCTACTGCATCCTCGACGCCCCGTTGCCGGTGGAGAACTACGTTGCGACGCTCAAGCTCTATCCGATCACCGTTGGAAACAAGACGCTGGGAACCTGGACTGCGGAGTTCAAGGTTACGAAGGGCCGGGAGGAGGATGTGATCGACGCTGTAGGAAACGGAACGTTCGGCAAGGCGTTCGAGGTGATGAACGAGCTGCTGGGCAAAGGCAAGCGGTGAGGAGTCCGCCCTGGAAGCTCTTGAGGGCATCTCGCGAGGCGGGGTCCGGCCAGCGCGGCATTCCACTTGCCGCCCCCTCGGTAATGGGGTGAAATGCACGCCATCGCGCCCTACCGAAGGGGCGCGGTGGAGCGGAGCATCGATGCTGGCGTTGTTCCAGGCCCGGAAGGAAACCCTGCGGTTGGCCACGCTGCGACAGCTTGCGCTGTTCGCGCCGCTGTCGCGCCTCGAGTTGCGCGTGGTCGACGGCCTGCTGCACGAGCGCCGTTATCTGAAAGGCGAAATCATCTTCGACGAGGGCGAGGAGGGCCAGGCGCTCTACGTCATCATCAGCGGGCGCGTGCTGATCTGCCGGCAGGGCGAGCCCGAGACCGGCCGGATCAGCGAGATCGACGCCGGCGTCGCATTCGGGGAACTGGCGTTGCTCGACAACGCGCCCCGCTCCGCGCAAGCGCGGGCCGTTGAGGACTGCGTGCTGGCGTCGCTCTCCCGCGTCGACTTCGAAAGCCTGCTCGACAGCCACGCGGTGACCGCGTCGAAAATCTCGCTGCAGCTCGCGCGCCAGCTCGGCCAGCAGCTGCGCGTCCGCGCTGCGACGGCCGACCGCAAACCTCTGTGAATCCTCCAGAATACGCGGACGCCAGCGGGAGGCGGCCCCTGTCGTCCGGACCACTGGTCTGGGCAACGACGCTCTCCTGTACGACGTTGCTGCTGGCGTTGTTGAAGCAGGCGCTGTGGCTCGTTGTTCCCTTCCTGCTCGCGATCGTCTTGTACTACGCACTGTTCCCGGCCGTGCGGCGCCTCACGCTCGCGGGCGTTGCCCGTGAAACCGCGGCGGCGATCGTCGCGGGCGGCTTCTTCATCGCCGCCGTCGTGGCGATGGTGCCGGCCGTGTCCTGGCTGGCCGGGAACGCCGTCAGCGGCGAAGAGGCGTTCTTTCGCTACCTCGACACCGGCCGGCGACTAATCGACCAGACGCTGGCGTTGCTCGAGTCGCAGTTCGGATTCCTCGAGCGGATGGGGCTCCACGCCGCGATGGGGCGGAAGATCGCGGAATACGGCGGCACCAACCTGCAGGAGCACCTTACCGCTGCGCTGCTCGGCGCGGCGGCGTGGCTGCCGTCGCTGCTGCTCGCGCCGTTTCTCGCCTTCTTTTTCCTGCGCGACGGCCGGCGATTCCGGAATTTCCTGGGCGACGCGGTGCCGAACGCGTACTTCGAACGCACGGTATATATGATGGAGCGCGTGGACACCACCGCCCGCGCCTACTTCCAGGGCCTGCTCAAGCTCACGCTCTTCGATACCGTATGTCTCGCGGCCGGCCTGGCGGTCCTCGGCATCCCCGGCGCGCTGACCCTCGGGCTGATGGCCGCGGTGCTCGCCTGGGTGCCGCTGGTGGGGGCGATCATCGGGGGCGCGAT
The DNA here is from genome assembly GCA_041488255.1 of Gammaproteobacteria bacterium. Classification (GTDB taxonomy): domain Bacteria; phylum Pseudomonadota; class Gammaproteobacteria; order Burkholderiales; family SHXO01; genus SHXO01. The sequence goes on from JBGPOV010000168.1 coordinate 6,825, forward strand.
CGTGGTGCTGGTCACCGCCACCGATTTTCCGGCCCGACCGTCGATTGTCTACGCGGCTGTGGCGCTGTTCGTCGTCGTTCGCGTGCTCGACGATTTCGTGTTCACGCCGTTGACCGTCGGCCGCAGCCTGCGCCTGCATCCGCTGCCGACGGTGCTGATGATCTTCGTCGGCGGGGCGGTCGCGGGGATCCCCGGCCTCATCGTCGCGCTGCCACTGGCCGGCG
>JBGPOV010000169.1:0-7037 GCA_041488255.1 Gammaproteobacteria bacterium
CCCGCGATCGATGATGAACAGCGCGTCCAGCATCTCCTTCGAGTGGGACAGGTCGGACTCGGTCAGCAGGATAGAGAGCCCCTCATGCTTCAGGCTCGCGATCACCTCGGCCAGGCGGCGGGCCAGCACCGGGGCAACGCCTTCGAACGGCTCGTCCAGCAGGAGTATCTTGGTACCGCACATCAAGGCGCGCGCGAGCGCGACGAGCTTCTGCTGACCGCCGGAGAGCAACATGGCTTTGCGCGCGGCGAAAGCTTCGACCTCCGGAATCATGTCGTAGATTCTGGCCAGCCGCGCGTCGATGTCGGGTTGGTGCGATGCCCAGGCCGGCATCAGTACGTTCTCCTCGACGCTCAAATCCGGCACCAGCCTCCGGTCCTCGGGCATATAGCCCATACCTGCACGTGCGCGCATGTGGGTGGGTAGTGGGTCGAGCGTGGTGCCGTCGAAGTGGATCGACCCGTTGCGCGGTGCGAGGATGCCCATGACCGAGCGCATCAGGGTGGTCTTTCCGGCACCGTTGCGCCCGATCAACCCGGCGCATTTACCGGAAGGCAGCTCGAGGTTGACATTGCGCAGGATGCCGACCGGGCCAATGGCCACATCCAAACCTTCAACGCGTAGCACCGGTGCTCTCCCTGTGCGTAACGTGGATCTGTTCGCCGATCACGTAGCGACGCACCTCGGCGTCCCGAAGCACCGTGTTCGGGTCACCATCGGCGATGATTCGGCCCTCGTAAAATGCGAGGACGCGGTGTGTATAGCGGCTGACGATGTCCATGTCATGCTCCACGAACAGTACCGTCACCCGTTCCGCCTGCAATGCCCCCATGACCATATCCATGAGGCGGAACTTCTCCTCTGCCGAGACACCGCTCGTGGGTTCGTCCAGCAGCAGCACCCGCGGGCCTCCGGCCACCGCCATGGCGATATCCAGCAGCTTGCGCACGCCTTCCGGCAGCAGGCCGGCGGCCTGGGTGCGGTAACCGCTGAGATTAAAGCGATCGAGGAGCTCCTCGGCCTTCACGTGTTCCCCAGCATTGCCAGAGGACGCACTGCGTGCCGAGCGCGCGGCGATGCCCACACCGATCCTCAGGTTCTCGTGCACGGATAGGGTGTTGAACAGCTGCGGTATCTGGAACGAACGGCAGATGCCGAGCTGCGTGATGGAGCGCGACTGCATGCCGGTGATGTCGCGGCCCTGGTATAGGATTTGACCGGAACTGGGCGTGAGATATCCGGTGACCATGTTGATGAACGTGGTCTTGCCTGTGCCGTTGCTTCCGATCAGCCCGACCACGCTGTCCTGTTCGATGCGGGCGTTAAGATCCGCTGCCGCGGTGACCGCACCGAAGCTCTTGTTGAGATTGCGTGCTTCGAGGATGGTCGCCACGTCACGCTCCCCGCCGGTGCAGACGGAACATCGACCACAGTCCACCGGGAAGGAACATGATCACCAGCAGCATGGTGATCCCCAGTGTCATCTGCCAGGTGTTGGGAAAGCGCTCCAACGCGAACGTGCGCACGGCTTCGAAAACGCCGGCCCCAAGGAATGGGGCAAGCACATTGCCGGTGCCGCTCAGGATCGCGATGAACACGAATTCACCGGAAGTGGTCCAGTTAGCCGTAGTCTCCGGATCGACGTGGCCGATGGCGCCCGCCATGAGCGCACCGCCGATGCCGGCCAGCGCCGCGGCGATGACGTAGTTGAGATGGATCACCCGGCGTACGGAGGCGCCCATATACTCGACACGCAGCTCGTTGTCGCGGATCGCCTCGGCGAGGCACCCGAGGTGAGAGCGGAAGTAAGCGTGCATTGCTGCGGCGCTGCCGGCTGCCAGAACCGCGGCGAACGCATAGATGACGTAGCGCACCCAATGCGGGTTCATCGTCAGGCCCGCAAACGTTTTGACCGATAAGCCGAAGCCGTCGGTACTGCCAAGCGCGGAGGTTTTCACCAGCAGCCCGTACAAGATCATCGAGAATGCCAGGCTCAGCATCGCGAAGAATATGTCGCGGTACTTGGCCAGCAACAGGCCGAGGACAACGGCGACCAATCCGGCGAGGAGCGCACCGGCAATCACCATCAGCGGCAGGTCCGAAAGCGCGTAGAAATGATCGAGAGCGCCGGCGGCGTAGGCCCCGAGGCAGTAGTAGAGGCCTTGGCCGAACGACACCAGTCCCGTGCGCATCATCAGCGTCATCCCCAGCACTACGATACCGAGGTTGAGTACCACGGTAAGGAAGGAGAGCGCCCACTGCGGTAGAAACGGTCCCACGGCCAGAAGGCACACCAACGCACCCAGTAGAAGTGCGAGCGTAGGATCGCGCCTCATGCGCGTGCTTGCCGTCATATCTTCCGAGCCTCTGGAGCGGCGAACAGGCCCTTGGGCCGCACGATGAGCACCAGCGCCATCACCACGTATACGCTGAACAGCTCCACTTCCGGTTGATAGTGGACTGCCGCGGACCGTACCAGGCCCACGATCAAGGCACCGACAGCGGCGCCGCCAAGACTTCCCAATCCGCCGACCACGACGATGGCGAAGGCGAGCACGATCACCTCTGCGCCCATTCCGGGCTGAACCGACGTGGTGGGTGCCGTGATCGCGCCGCCGAGCGCAGCAAGCATGGCGCCAGCGGTGAAGGTGACCAGGTACACGCGCGAGACATTGATGCCCACCGCCATGCTCATCTCGCGGTCATGGATCACTGCGCGCAACATCTTGCCGTGGCGCGTGCGGCTCAGGACCAGAGCCAACGAGACGCCCACGAGGATCGACACGACCACCAGCACCAGGCTGTATACGGGATAAATGAGATCGCCCATCTCGAGATTGCCGAGCAAGGCATAGGGCGCCGAGACCAGGATCGGATCGACGCCGAACAACAGCTTGGTGAAGTCCTCCAGTATCAGGAACAAAGCATAGGTGACCAGCACGAGCACGATCTCGTCGCGCCCGTACATGAAGCGCAACAGGCCGCGCTCGATCAACGGACCGGCAATCAGCCCGACCACGAGCGCGGCGACCAGCAGAACGCCGTAGCTGCCGACCGGGGCGTAACCATGTGCGAGCCAATAGCCGGCGAACGTGGCGGCGGTGTATGCCCCGAGCGCGTACAGGCTGCCGTGGGCGACGTTGAGGATCTTCATCACGCCGTAGATCAGCGTGAGCCCCACGGCGATAATGAACATCCAGGAGGCGTAGAGGATGCCGTCGATGATGACGGCTGGCAGCTGGCTCACGGGCGTCGTTGATGTTGGGTGATGCGTGACCGCGTTACTTGCCGGACTCGTGGCGCGCGGAGAAAAGCAATCCAGCGGGAGGGCTGCTCCGGCTGGACGCTCGCGAGCGAATCTAGCAGCTTAGGCGCGAGTTCTCAAGCGGCGGCGAGCAGCCGGTCTATCATCTCCTGTGCCTGACGCAAATAACCGCCCCCGAACAAATTGAGGTGGTTGAGCACGTGATAGAGGTTGTACAAGTCGCGCCGCCCGCGATGACCGGGATCGAGCGGCCACACGCTTTCGTACGCAAGATAAAACTCGGAGGGGAACCCGCCGAACAACGTAGTCATGGCCAGGTCCGTTTCCCTATCGCCGTAGTACACGGCAGGGTCGAAGATCACGGGCTCGTTGCCGGTTGTCGCTGCCGCGTTGCCGTTCCAAAGATCTCCATGCAGCAGAGAAGCGGCAGGCCGATGGCCCACGAACAGGCTCGCGACCCGGTCCAGCAGTAACGCACCCTTGCGCTGAAGCTCCCCCCCGTGACCATTGCGCGCGGCCAAATCGAGTTGATACCCGAGGCGGTGCTGCGTCCAGAACTCGCTCCAGTCCGCCAGGCGCGCGTTGACCTGCGGGGTCGCGCCGATCGTGTTGTCGCGCGTCCAGCCGTAGCGCTCGTGCGTAATGCGATGCATCGCCGCCAAACGCTCGCCGAGTACCGCCATCGAGCGCGGCCCACCGCTCGACAAGGGCAAGTACTGGAGAACGAGCCAAGCACGCTCTCGATCGCTTTCCAGGCAGATCGGAAGCGGGACGCGCACAGTGTTTGTCGCGGCGATCTCTTTCAGCCCGGCCGCCTCGGCTTCGAACATGGCCAGCGCCGAGGCCGTGTTGAGCTTGACGAAGAACTCGCGCCCGCTTCCTTGGAGCTGAAATCCCTGGTTGATGCAGCCGCCGCCGACCGGGGTGGCATGGTGGACCTGGAACGGTTCGCCAGTGGCGCGTGCAATGGAAGCTGCCACCGCTTTCCAGGCCTGGCTGACCATGCACGGCTTAAGGCGTCAATTCCTCTCGAGCCCGGGCGACCGCAGCACGCACTTGCTCCGGTGCCGTACCACCGATGTGGTTACGCGCCCGCAGCGAACCTTCCAGAGTGAGCACCTCGAACGCATCTTCCGCGATCAGGGGCGAAAAGCGTTGCAGCTCAGCCAGCGGAAGCGAGGCGAGATCGAGTCCTTTCTCGGATGCGAAGCGCACCGAGCGAGCGACGGCCTCATGCGCATCGCGGAACGAGAGCCCCTTCTTCACCAGGTAGTCGGCCAGATCGGTGGCGGTGGCAAATCCCTCTGCAGCCGCTTGGCGCATGGCCTCGGGATTGGCCGTCAGTCCCTCAAGCATCCCGGCGAATACGCGCAGAGTGTCGGTCAGGGTGTCTGCTATGTCGAACAGCGGCTCCTTGTCCTCCTGGTTGTCCTTGTTGTAAGCCAATGGCTGAGACTTCATCAAGGTCAGCAGCGCGACCAGGTGGCCGTTCACCCGCCCGGTCTTGCCGCGCACCAGTTCGGGCACGTCGGGGTTCTTCTTCTGCGGCATCATCGAGGAGCCGGTGCAGTAGCGGTCAGCGAGCGTGATGAAGCCGAAGCGCGGATTCATCCAGAGGATCAACTCTTCCGACAGGCGTGACAGATGTGTCATGAGCAGCGCCGCCGCCGCCGCGAATTCGATGGCGAAGTCGCGGTCGGAAACCGCGTCCAGTGAGTTCAGGCAGACGCTGTCGAAGCCTAGCTCACGAGCCACGCTGTTGCGGTCGATGGGGTAAGACGTGCCGGCAAGCGCGGCGGCGCCCAGCGGCAGCTGGTTGGCGCGGCGCCGGCAGTCGGCCAGGCGGCTGCGGTCACGCTTGAGCATCTCATAGTAGGCCATCAGGTGATGACCGAAGCTGACCGGCTGGGCAACCTGCATGTGGGTGAAGCCCGGCATCACCGTGTCGACGTGGCGTTCAGCGATATCGACCAGGCGCGCCTGCAATGCGCGGATCAGCGGATCGATCGTATCGAGGGCGGCCCGCAGCCAAAGGCGTATATCGGTGGCGACCTGATCGTTGCGCGAGCGCCCCGTATGCAGCCGCTTGCCGGCCTCTCCAATCAGGTCGGTGAGCCTCTTTTCGACATTGAGATGCACATCCTCCAGCTCTACCGACCAGGGGAAGCGGCCAGCCCGAATCTCATCCAGGATCTGCGCCATACCGCGTTCGATGTCCCCGAGGTCCTTGGCCGACAGGACGCCGATTTTCTTCAGCATGCGCGCATGCGCGAGCGAGCCCTGGATGTCGAACTCAGCCAGCCGCCGGTCGAAACCCACCGAAGCGGTGTAGTGCTTGACCAGCTCGTCGACCGGCTCGGTGAAGCGGCCGGACCACGTCTTGTCGTTAGAGGTCTCGTCTTGCATCGGTGTAACCGGGGCTTCCAGGCTCATTCCGTGCGGCCGGCAGGGCTGGCACATCCTGTGCTCCGATGTCCCGCAAACAGTCAGCTCTGGGGCCGAAAAGCCCGTTCAGACAGGTATTTGGAGCAGTGAAGAGTATAAATCAAAACGTGCATCGGGACGCCCTGCCGGACTTCCGCAATCTGGGCGTGATCCTGCGCGTGGTCCTCATCGTCCTGGCGCTGTCCGGAATCCTTGCGCTCGCCCAGGTCGGCAACTGGCAGGCCTTGCTGCCACGATTCTTGGAGCTATCCGCGCCCGTACAACCGGTCCTGATACTCAGCATTCTCGCCCTGTCCGGGCTCAGCGGCTGGCTGCGAAGCCTCGAATACTGGACCGGGATCCTGGTCGTAGTCTTGATCGAGCTCCTGGTCGTCTCCGTGGTGTACCGGGTCGGCGAACAGTTCTTCGGCGGCGATCCCTACGGGCAGCTCGAGCGTTACTGGCTGTTCATCATCGTTGCCACGGCACTGATCTTGTACTACTTCCACCTGCGCAACCGTGCGCTTTCTCCCGCGCTCACCGAGGCCAGGCTGCAGGCCCTGCAGGCGCGGATCCGGCCGCATTTCCTGTTCAACAGCCTCAACGCCGTCCTCAGCCTGATCCGGGCCGAGCCCAAGCGCGCCGAAGTCGCGCTGGAAGACATGGCCGATCTGTTCCGCGTGCTGATGGCGGACAACCGCAATTTGTCTACTCTGGAGTGTGAGGTCGAGCTCACCCGGCAATATCTCAACCTCGAAGAGCTGCGCCTCGGCCCGCGGCTGAAAATCGAGTGGCACACCGAGAACATGCCAAACGAGGCCCTCATCCCGCCGTTGGTTCTGCAGCCGCTGGTAGAAAACGCCGTGTATCACGGTATCGAGCCGCGCTCCGAGCCCGGAGTCATCAGCATCAACGTATACAAAGCGCGCGACGAGATTCACCTCGTGCTGCGCAATCCTTACCGCCAGGACGGCGATCATCACGCCGGCAACAAGATGGCGCTGGGCAACATCCGCGAGCGTCTGGCCTTGCACTTCGACGCAGAAGCGAGCCTCAAGAGCAGCGTAACGGACGACGCCTACCAAGTCCACATTGTCATCCCTTATCGCAAGGAGCCGCGGTGAGTAAGCGCGGTAGCGCCCTGCGCATCGCGATCGCCGATGATGAGGCGCCCGCCCGCAGCCGCATCCGCGATCTGCTGGAGGATTGCGCAGCGAGCTTCGCGCTCGAGGTCGTGGGTGAGGCCGCCAACGGCTGCGCGCTGATCGAGCTGTTGCAGCACACGCCGGCGGATGTTGCACTGCTCGACATCCGGATGCCCGAGATGGATGGAATCGAGGCGGCGCAG
>JBGPOV010000170.1:0-6842 GCA_041488255.1 Gammaproteobacteria bacterium
GCCCACTTTCTTGAAGCCGCGCGCCGCGGCTTCGTTGATGAGCCGCCCGGTGGCGTCCGAGCCGGTAAAGGCGATCTTGCGGGTAAGCGGATGCTCTACGAGCGGCATGCCTACTTCCTTCCCGAAACCGGTCACCACGTTCACCACGCCGGCGGGGAAGCCCGCCTCCTCCACCAGCTTCACGAACTCGAGCGTGGATACCGAGGTGAACTCGGATGGCTTGATCACCACCGTGTTGCCGGCGGCGAGCGCCGGGGCGAGCTTCCAAGCGGTGAGCAGCAGCGGCGAGTTCCACGGCGTGATGGCCACTACCACGCCCAGGGGCTCGTAACGAGTGAAGTTGAAGTAGCCCTTCTTGTCCAGCGGCAGGACGCGCCCTTCGACCTTGTCCGCCAGCCCGCCGAAGTAGTAATACCACTGCGGCACATAGTTGAGCTGGGCGCGCATCTCCGCGATCAGCTTGCCGTTGTCCAGGACCTCGATCTCGGACAGTCGATCGGCGTTGCGCGCCACGAGATCGCCCAGCTTGCGCAGCAACGCGCCGCGCTGGCTCGCCGTCATCTGCGGCCAAGGCCCATCGGTGAAGGCGGCGTGCGCCGTGCGCGCGGCGTGATCGGCATCCTGCGCGTTGCCGCGGGCGATCAGCGCCCAAGGCTCGCCGCTGAACGGGTTATAGCTTTCGAACCACTCGCCGGAGGCGGGTGCAACCCACTCTCCGCCGATGTACATCTGGTGCTTGTTCACCAGGGTCTCCTGCTGAAGTTTAGACGCGGCGCCGGCGGGGGCGCCTGCGGTGAGATGTTAGCCGAGATTGGACAGATTGAGCTCGACCAGTTCCAGCTGGGTGAAGAGCGCCTTGTGTTCCGAAGCCCCGGACAAAGCGTGAAGGCACAGGGTCACGCGCTTGCGCAGCTCGTCCTGGCTCATGCCCACGTACGCACCCAGCAGCGTAGGGATGTCCTCGAGGCTGCGCGCCTTGGCCTCGGCTACGATCTGGCCCAGCTTCCCCTCGATGGCCGCACGGTCGAGATTGGTAACCAGCTCTACGGTCTTGTCTTGGTCCACGGCTTAACTCTCCCTGCTCACAGGATACCGCAGCCCCGCTTTGCCTCAGAGCGTATGCTAGCGGTCTGCTCGCCGGATGCCAAACGGGGTCTGAGGCCCGTATTTTATGGTATTTATGCGCCCAGGCAGGGCAAAATGGCGCGAATCGGGGACGGGCATGAAGGCATTCCAGTTGACTGGCAAGGTGGCGGTGGTAACCGGATCGAGCCGGGGTATCGGCCGTTCCATCGCCGAGCACCTCGCGGCCGCCGGTGCGAAAGTGATGATCTCGAGCCGCAAGGGGCCGGCCTGCGAAGTAGTCGCGCGGGCGATTCGGGATGCCGGCGGCGAAGCCGCAGTCGTGCCGGCCAACATCGGCGACAAGGCGCAGCTCGAGAACCTGGTTGCCGAGACGCGCAGGATCTGGGGCCGCATCGACGTGCTGGTGTGTAACGCCGCTTCGAACCCCTACTACGGCCCGATGTCCGGGCTACCCGACGACGCATTCACCAAGATCTTGCACAACAATGTGATTGCGAACCATTGGCTGTGCAACCTGGTGCTGCCGGAGATGGCACAGCGTAGCGACGGTGCAGTCATCATCGTGTCTTCCATCGGTGGCCTGAAGGGCAGCGGCATGCTGGGCGCCTACGGCATCTCCAAAGCCGCCGACATGCAGCTGGCGCGCAACCTCGCAGTGGAGTGGGGCAAGCACAATATCCGCGTCAACTGCATTGCGCCGGGCCTGGTAAAGACCGACTTTGCACGCGCACTGTGGGACAACCCGAAACTGCTGGCCCAGACCGAGGCGATGACGCCGCTGCGACGCATCGGCGAGCCCGACGACATCGGCGGCATCGCCGTGTTTCTCGCCTCGCGCGCCGGCGCCTTCGTCACCGGCCAGACCATCGTGGCCGATGGCGGCGTCACCATCGCCGGATGAGCGGCGTGGCCGAGACCCTGACACTGGAGCAGCAGACCGCGCGGGTGCTCAACCACCCGTACCACCGCTTCGCTGCCCTGGAGCTCGTGCATCAGGAACCGGGCAAGGCCTGGTGCCGTTTCGAGGTCAACGCCAACTCCATCAGCCTGTCCGCCACCCTGCACTCCGGCGTGCTGTATGGCCTGCTCGATGCCACCAGCCACCTCGCGCTGCTGCCGATGCTGGAGCCGGGCGAGCACGCGGCCACCATCGACCTGCACGTGTCCATCGTGCGCTCAGTGCCGCCGGGCGCGCGCGTGGCCCTGCGTGCCGAGGTTGTGCGCAAGCGCTCCAAGCTGGCTTTCCTCCGCTGCGAAGCGCAGACGGTCGAGGACGCTGCCGGCACTGTAGCGGTAGCGACCATCACCGCGACCATCAGCCGCCGCGGGTGATGGCATAGCCCTTGCTGCGCGCCCGCCGGGGCCGTCCTCGATCGCGCCGGCCGCGGCGCACCGATCACCCTACAGCAACCGCCGCACGACCCGAAAACAGCATCGAAGCACAACTCGGTGAGAGGCTCCATGACACACGGCGGCATGCTGGCAAGAATCCCCCGCGGGGTGTCGCTGCTGGTCGGTCAGATCACCCCATCTGGGATCGGGTCCCGCTTCGTGCTGGCCGGCGCGCTGCTGACCCTTGCGGTAGCGGTCGCCACCACCGAGCACGAACCCCAATGGAGCATCGTGGCCTGGCTCCTGTGGTCGGCCGCGGTGCTGCTCCTGTTTACGCTGCACCAGGCCATCAAGAGCAGGTTCGACAAAGTCTCCGACAGCCTGGAGAGCATCGGGCTGGGCGAGCTGTCGGGCCGCGTGGATACCATCCTCGAGGGCGAGGTCGGCCGGCTCGTAGAGAGCGTGCAACAGATGAACCGCGACCTGGTCGGCATCGTCGAGCAAGTGCGCGGCAGCTCGGATCGGATCGGGGTCGCGGCCCGGGAGATCGCTGCCGGCAGCAGCGACCTGTCGCAGCGAACCGAGCAGCAGGCTTCCACGCTGGAACAGATCGCGTCCGCCATGGAAGAGCTGGCCACTACCGTCAAGCAGAACTCCGAGCACTGCCAGATGGCGAGCAAGCTCACCAGCGAGTCCGCTGACCTCACGGCCAGGGGCGCCGAAAGCGTGCGCAAGGCGATGGACAGCATGCGCCTGGTGGACGACAGCTCGCGCCGGATCGGCGAGATCAGCAAGCTGATCGAGGGCATCGCGCTGCAGACCAATGTCCTGGCGCTAAACGCCGCGGTGGAGGCAGCCCGCGCCGGGGAGCAGGGGCGTGGTTTTTCGGTGGTGGCAAGCGAGGTCCGCACCCTCGCGCAACGCTGCTCCGAGGCTGCGCTGGACATCAAGAAGCTGATCGAGACCTCGGTGGGTAAGGTAAGCGACAGCGTGGCGATCGTCAACGACACGGGCCAGGTGATCGACCGCGTCTGCGCCAGCGTGCAGCAGGCGGCGGAGCTGATCGGCGAGATCGCTACAGCGTCCCGCGACCAGAGCTCGGGAATGGAGCAGGTCAGCCAGTCCGTTATGCATCTCGAGCAGGTCAACCTGCACAACGCCGGCCTGGTGGAGCAGACCACTGCCGTTGGCCGGCTGTTTCAGCAGGAGGCGCGCGAACTCCAAGAGATGGTCGGCCACTTCAAGCTGGACCGCGCCGAAGGCCGCCACACGGCGGTGGCACTGGTGCGGCAAGGGCTCGCCCATCTACGCGCAGTCGGCAAGCGACGGGCCTGCGACGACTTCGACGACGCCACGGGGGACTTCGTGTTCGGCGAGTATTACATTTCGGCGTTCGACATCAACGGGATTCGGGTAGCCAACGGCAGCGACCCCGCGTCCCGCGGCGAGAACATCCATGACAGCCACGACGCAGACGGCAAACAACACGTGCACGCCATCATCGAGAAGGCCAAAGCACGCGGCAAGGGCTGGGAGGACTACAAGTGGACAAACCCGGTGACCAAACGCATCGAGCCCAAGTCCGTGTACTTCGAGCTGATCGACGACGTCATCATCACCTGCGGCATCTACAGGGCCGACGCGGCACGGCCGGCAGCGCCAACGCAGACGCAGACAGGGTCGTTGCTGCCGAGAAGGCCTAGGCGGCACGCCACACCTCCCGCCGCCGGGCGCGAGCCCCAAGGCAGCACCGGGGATCCGAGTCCGGATCAGCCGTAGCACGCCCAGGTTGGAGGGAAGCTCCGCCTCTCGTCTGCAGTCGCTCGCTCTAGCGCCGCTCAGCGCACTGCAACTGGCGCCACCGTCGACCCGGTGCCGCCTTTGATCTTAAGCGGCTGCACGATGAACGCAAATTCGTACGCTCGCTTCGCCACCAGTTCATCCAGCTTGAGGTTCTCCAGCAGGAATATGCCGTTGACCGCGAGCGCGATCTGATGCACTGGCAGGCTCAGGTTCTTGTCCGGGTTGGGCGCGACCTCCACCGGGAAATTGTCCGACCCTAGCAACATCACGTCTTGCTGCGCCAGCCATTCGGCCGCGGCCACGCCGATGCCGGGACAACCGGAATTGTATTTGGTGTTGTCCCTGCCCCACAGCTTGCCCCACCCGGTATGGATCAGGACCGCGTCGCCCGGCTGGAGGGTGAGGATTTCTCTGGCCAAAGCGGACTGCAGGTCGCTGACGGTAATCTCATAGTTCTGAGGCAGCATGTCCACACCCTTGAGCGCGGCCACGTCGACCAGCACGCCGCGGGTGAACAGCATGCCGATCTTGTCCATGCCGAGCTTGGTGAAGCCGTTGCGCGTCGCGATGTCGTCGATCTTCACGCAGTTGTAGAGCAGGCCGTCGATGGCCTGATGCGAGAACATGTCGAGCTGCGTTCCGACCTGACCCAGCTCGCTCACGATCAGCTCCTCGTTAGTGTAACGCTGGTTCGTGCCCATCGGTCCGCCGGTGCGCTTGAGATGAACGTCGAAGCGACGCGTGCCAAACAAGGGCATGTCCATGGACAACACCCAGCCCAGCTCGATCACTTCTCCGGTCTTGATCAGGCGCGTCGCACGCAGCACGCTTTCGGGCCGCATGTGATTGGCCGCGCCACGCTCGTCGGCCGCCCCCCACTTCGACGGGCAGCGCTGCGCCGGCGTGGGTGGCTCCCAGGACTGAGCAGAGGCCAAAGTGGCCAGCGACAGGGCGCCAGCGCACAGGGCTGCGAACAGCTTGTTCATGTTTGTCTTCCCGTTTTGGACTTTGTGTACCGTCGCCCGACGCATCGGACACGGCGAAAAAAGCTTACACCTTCCGGCAAGACGCCGTGTGAGGCGCGCAGCATCCGCAGCGCCGCGGCCGCGTATACTACGCGCCGCGCGCCCGCGGTCTCTACGCTGGGCGCGGGCAACAAAAAGCCAAGAGCTTGCTCCTACCGTCCGCAAGCATGAGCGCCGATCGCCAAACTCTTCCCCGCTCAACCTGGGCGCTCCTGGTCATGCTCACGCTGGGGTGGGGTTGCAATTGGCCGCTGATGAAGATCGCGCTGGCCGAGATTCCGGTATGGACCTTCCGCAGCCTATGCGTAGCGGCGGGCGCCGCGGGAATTTTCGCCATCGCGCGCATCGGCGGCCGGCCGCTGCTGCCCCCGCGCGCACACTGGCTCCGGTTGATAGGCGCCTCGCTGTTCAATGTCACCGCCTGGAACATTCTCATCGCATACGGCCTCACGCTGCTCCCTGCGGGACGCAGCGCGATCCTCGCCTACACCATGCCGCTATGGGTGGCACTGCTTTCGGTTCCGTTGTTGCGCGAGTCGCTCACGCCGCGGCGCCTGCTCGGCTTACTTCTGGGCATGAGCGGGATGCTCCTGTTGTTGAGCGACGAATGGGCGAGCCTGCGCGCCGCGCCGGTCGGCGCCCTGCTGGTGGTTGGCGCGGCCCTGAGCTGGGCCCTGGGCACGGTGCTGGTGAAGCGCTATCCCACTGCCCTGCCCACGACCTCGTTTACCGGCTGGCAGCTGCTGCTCGGTGGCGTGCCCATAGTCATCGGCGCATCGGTGCTCGAGACGGGTAAGCTCGCGCCGCTGAGCTGGCAGGCTTCGGCCGCGCTAGCCTACAACATGGTCGTCGCGTCCGTCATCGGCCACTGGGTCTGGTTCAAGATCGTGAGCCGGGCGTCGGCCACTGCATCCTCGCTCGGTACGCTTTCGATCCCGGTGGCGGGCGTGTTCAGCAGCATGCTGGTGCTGGGCGAGCGCCCGGACTGGCCCGAATACCTTGCGCTGCTGCTGGTTCTGGCGGCGATCGCGACGGTGATCGTTCCGGCACGCGCTCGCGCGGTGGAGCGAGGCGAGAGAACGCCTTCCGGTGGTCGATTCAGGCTGCCGCACGACCGCTCCATCCTCTGATCAGCATGTTCGGTGTCGGCGCGCTGCCGGCGCGTCCGTCGGCACGCCCTTTGCTTTTTCACCCTGTCACGGACCTGGCGTTGCGGCGCAGCGGGGCGGTTCTAGCGCGCCCGTCTGCGGCTCGCTATCAGACCGGTACAGCAAGGGAGTGTGAATGACTCTGGTGTCAAGATTCATGGCTTACGCCTTCGCCGCCGGCGCGCTGGTCCCGGCCGCTGCGCGCGCCGACATCTACCGCTACGTGGACGAGCACGGAACCGTGCATTTCACCAATACCCCGGACGACAGCCGCTTCAAGCTGTACATGACCACTCGGAGGGATCCGGACGCGGTCACCGGCATCCTCACCAGCCGCGGGGTGCGCGCCTACCCGACCGAGGCGCGCAAGAAGTATCACGCCCATATACTGGCAGCCGCCCGCATCTATCAGCTCGAGCCCGCGCTTCTGCACGCGGTGATTTCCGCC
>JBGPOV010000171.1:0-6769 GCA_041488255.1 Gammaproteobacteria bacterium
GACCTCCGGGTAGGCCTTCTGGAAGTTGCCCAGGCGCGGGATCAGCCACAGAGCACAGAACGCCAGGGTAGAGGTCACGGTGACTACGGACGGGCCGCTACGGCGCGATAGCGCTTCCATGGCGTCGCTCACCTCGCGCAGTGCGCTGCTCACGGCGCGATACAGCCGCTCGCCTTGCTGGGTCAGCCGCAGGCCCTTGGGTTGGCGCAGGAACAGCGACACCCCCAGACGATCCTCCAGCGCCTTGATCTGGCGGCTCACAGCCGACTGCGTGATGAACAGTTCATCGGCGGCGCGCGTGAAATTCAGATGCCTCGCCGCCGCCTCGAAGCCGCGCAGCAGGTCCAGTGAGGGGGCTGCATACCTCGGATCAGTCATTCCTCTGGCTCATGCATCGCATTCCGAAATGTCGTTTTACCGGGGAGCGGCCACCGGCGACAATGTTCCCTGCAATGATCTTTCGGAATGGTGTGCGGGTCAACGCGCTGTCCGGCACGGGGACCTCGAGGAGGTTGTGATGAGGCTATTACTAGGTCAGTCGAAGTTAGGGCTCGAGCGCGATCAGTTGGTCGCCGTGCGCGACGGCAAGGGCGTGCGTGTCGCATGCCTGAGCGGGGTGCTGTGGATCACGCAGGAGCAGAGCACGGCGGACGTTGTCCTGGAGGCCGGGCAGTCGGTCGTTATCGACCATGCAGGGCTGACGCTGGTTATGGCGCTGAGTTCGGCCATGCTGCGCATCAGCGAGCCACGCGGGGCCGGCCTGTGGCAGGCGCTGCTTGGCTGGCTGCGGCCCGCGCTGAGTGGTCCGACAGGCGCGTTCTGAGCGCTTCGCGGTAACGTTTCGGGTCCCAAGCGCATGGTCGACTCGGCGCACCGGCTGCACGATGGCCGCGCGGTTGCGGTGCGCGCCGCGGCGACAAAGGGCCGGCAGTTCAGACTGTGCTCGCCGCCAGCTTGCGCCGAATCCCCTCGATACGAGCGCGATTGACGCCGAAGTCGCTATAGCCCAGCCGCGAGGCCGAGCGCACTTGGATGCGCTTGGCGTTGGGCTCGAACCAGAATTCCACGTCGTCGACGAAGCCCATCAGCGCGCTCTCGTACTCGGCGTAGAGATAATCCTGAGTCCGAGAGACGATCCGGGTGCGCGGGGTAGCCTCGATGATCTTGACCAGCGCGTCCATCGCGCGCTCGCGCGAACTGCTGTAAATCAGCGGCGCAATCGCGTGGTGGGCGTCCTGCGCCTGGCTGCTGACCGCGTTCGGGGAGCTAGGCGGTGCCTTTAGCCGCCCGTTCGTCACGCCCAGCTTGTCCGGGCGTGTGCCGCTGAACAATCCCATGTGTCCTCCTCGATAGCGCGTCCCAACGCCGCGTGCAGCGCGCCGGGATACATGCCCACAGCTCGTGGTGAAACTCCATTCTGCTAGACTTTGGCCTGCTTGAGAATGTCGGCCTAGTGTGTCCCGTTGCTTCGTGGCGAAGGGCCGGGGCCGGATTGTCAATATCGCTTCCATCCACGCCTTAGTGGCCTTACCGTTCAAGGTATAGTTGCATTGCGCGCGCAAACTGTCGTTCGGTCACGCCTTGCACCTCAACGGAGGCCCGCAAATGAACACGATCATACCCACGACCCACGGCCCGTATGAAATTCGCGGCGAGGTGGAGATCGTCACCGCTGAGGGCAAGCTGGTGGCGAGGCAGACCGAGACCTGGCTGTGCCGCTGCGGCCAGTCGGCCAACAAGCCGTATTGCGACGGCAGCCACGGCAAGACGGGTTTTCGTGACACAAGCCACCCTCAGCCTGCGGCGCCCGCCGCACAGCCAGCCGCGGGCGGCGTGCTCCGAGTGGGGCTGCGCGTCAACGGGCCGCTGCGCATCGATGGCGGCTGCGAGGTGCGTCATCCGGTGGCAGGCCTGATCTTCGCCGGCCAGCAGACTGCGCTCTGCCGCTGCGGCCAGTCGGGTAACAAGCCGTTTTGCGACGGGACGCACCGCAACGTCGGCTTCGTCGCGTGAGCCGGAATCGAGAGGGCTTGACCCCGGCCCTACCCTCATCGATCGCGCTCGCGCTGATGCTTGCCGCAGCGCTTCCGGCACAAGCGGCCACGATCTACAAGCAGCAGCTGCCCGATGGCAGCATCGTGTACTCCGATCATCGGATCAAGGGTGCGAAACTGATTTACAAGGTCAACATCCCGGACGAGCTGCCAGCCGCCCAAGCCGTTGCACCCCGCCCGAATGCCGAAGCCGCAGCGCTGGATAAGCGGCTGCGCGAACGGTCGGAGGCGCTCGATCGTGCGCAGCGGGAGATCGTCGACGCCTGGCAAGCGCTCGAGAAGGCCAAGCGTCAGCTCGAAGCCGGCAAGGAGCCGTTGGCTGGAGAAGTCCAAAGCTCCGCGATGGGCGGAACACGGGTTCTGCCTCAATACTACGACCGGATCAAGAAGTTGGAGGACAGCGTCGCGCAGGCGCAGGCGCGTCTGGATCGCGCCTACGAAGCCCACAACCAGCTGCGCTAGCTTCCTTAGAGGGCGAGGCAGCGGTCCATCGCATCGTCGCTGCGGGTCATCGCGTCGTGCCGTGCAGCTCGTCGAGCCGCTTGCGCGCCTCGGCCACGGCGGCTGCGAGCGCCTTCTGGCGGTCCCAGTATTCGTCGGTCAGGCGGCTGGCGCCGCCCGCGGTGCCCAAGCGCTCGCCCGGCAGCGGCTCCTTTCCGGCCGCCTGCGCCGCTTCGGCATCGCGTAACGCCTTCTCGGCCTGCTGGACCTCATCCTGTCGCGCCTCCTGCCGCTCGCGCTGCATCACGCGCTGCTCGAGCTTCTGCGTGTCTTGGGGTGCGACCGGCCGTACGCCCGTGTTCTCGGCGGGCGGCTTCATCGTCTCGACGCGCTTCGCACCGCGTGCCGGCTCAGTGCCATAGATGACGTGACCGTCGGGCATCGTCGATTTGTAAATGGTCTGGGCCCAGCTCGACGCGGCCCACACCAAGGCCACTAGCGCGATGGCACGCGAGATGAGCTTGGTCATACCCTGTACCTCTCATGCGTGAACAGGACAATCGACTCCGCTGGAATGCCGACGCTCTTTCTGTTGCCGCCGGTGAGCTGGAACGACGCCACCACTTTCTGGAAGTCCGGAAAGTAGGCGTCGAAGTAATAAAGCGTGGGCGCTCCGAACGTAATTTGATAGTACGCGGACTTATCGGCAAAGCCATAGATCACGCGCTGGATCTCCAGCCCGCGTGTGTTCTTGTAGCGCACCCGGACCCGGAAGCCCTCTTGACCGGCGATCTCTGCAGGCTCGTTCTCTACGACGCTCAGCGCCGCGGTGAACTGGTCCTCGCCCTTGATCTCGGCGACTTCGAGCTCCGCCAGCTCGGCCGGCAGCATGCTGTCGCTGGCCGCTTTCTTGGTTCTTGGGAACGCCTCCTTGGGAGAGCTCTTGGTGATCAGGATGTACTCGAGCAGAGGGCCATCGCGGCTGACCAGCAGTTGCCGCGTCATGGTCACCTGTTTGATCCAGCCCACGGGCAGATCCACCGAGTAGGACTTGTCGGGCCCTTCGGTACGCGGCGTGTCGACGCGCTGCACCATCGCGCACGCAACAAGCGGCACGACCAGCAAAGCGATGCTCCCTCTGTTCACGGCTGGCCTCCCGCTTTCTTCCTTGCGATTTTCAGATAGCTCTCCACGTGCTTGCGATCCGGCGCGTCGGGCGCCAGCTCGAGGTAGCGGTCGAGGTACTTCTGCGCATCCGCATAGTGGTTGGCTTTCATGCGCAGCACGCCCAGCGCGCGGTAGCTCGGGGCAAACTCGGGAGCCGCCTCGATCGCCTTGAGATAGGCTTCTTCCGCGAGCTTGACGTCTCCTTCCTGGCCACGCAGGCGATAGGCCTCGCCCAGGTAGTACTGGGCCTGCGGCGGCAGCTCTGCCCGGCGCTCGGGATCGCCGAGCATGATCAGAGCGCTCTTCGCCCGCCCCATGGACAGCATCATGTCCAGGTTGTCCACGCGCACCTGCATCATCTTGTTCGTGTAGTCCGCGGCCGAGGTACCATCGCCGCCGGGCGGCACGCCGGCAGACAGCTTCTTCATGTTCTCGACGCGATCGGCGAGCCTGGGATGGGTGGCGAAGAAAAAGGGTTCCTTGATGTCCTCCGCCTTGACCTCTGCCATCAGGTGCTGGAACACTCTAGGCGACTCGTGCACGTCGTAGCCCGCCTTCTTCAGCCGGGCAAAGCCCTGCACATCAGCCTCGGTCTCCATCTCGCGCGAGAAGCCGTAGATGGAAGTCACCGCCAGGAGCTGCGGCAGGAGCGGCACCACCATGCCACCCAGGGCCCCGAACGCCGCGTTGTCCTTGACGCTCTTCTCGTTCTGGTAGCCGTGCCGGTGGGTGAAGTGAGTGCCTTCGTGGCCCAGCAGAGTGGCGAGCTGCGCCTCGTTCTGGAAGCGCGCCAGCAGCCCCTCGTTGATGTAGATGCGCCCGTTGGGCAACGCGAAGGCATTCAGCTGCGCCGACTTTACGACGGCGACCTGCATGCGCCCCTTGAACTCCGGGAACAGCCGGTCCATCACGCCTTGAACATAAGCTGTGGTTGTCTCGCTCTCGTAGATCACGCCGCCGCGGGCGAGCTGCTGCGCCACTTCGTCGCCCTGGCTCCAGACCCGTTGCTCGTCGCCGGCCACCTGAGCGAGCGAGGCGCCGTCGGTGACCGGTGGAACGCGGGCACTGATGGACGGCGCGGCCCATGCAACAGCCAGCGTAGCCGCAAAGCACTGTGCGACGAGAGCAGGCCCCCGCCCTGCCGCGCTGCCCCAGCACGGGTCGCTGCGCATGGCGCTATTTTTTCCCATCGGCGGTCTTGACCGCGCCAGGATAGGTCTTGAACAGGTCTTCGACCAGGTTCTTCACCACCGCGGCGTCGCGCAGGTCGTCGGACCCTCCGCGGACCTCCGTGCTGTACCACATCAGCTCGCCGGTATGCATGTCCACCACCCCGGCAGTCAGGAAGGCAGGTTTCGATTCGGGCCCGACATATCTACCCGCCAGTAAACCTAACGCGACGCCCAATGCCATGGCGGCCTTGCGACTGGAGCTGGAGATGTAGTCGGTGCCCACCACAAAGATCACGGCGTCGAGCTTCTCGCTGTCGGCAACGCCGGCCATCCCTGGTCCGAGCGTATAGTCGAAGTCGGCGGCTCGCCTGCGCCACGCGTCGAACGGCGAGCTCCGCGCTAGGTTCGCGCTGCCCGCGACCAGGATATACAGAGCGCCGTACTGCTCCAGCGTGGTGCGCTCCGCATCCGACAGTTTCGAGGGCGGGACCAGCTCGAACAGATTGGTCGACTGGGCGAGCCCCTCGACCGACTTCGCCGCCTCGCTGGACGCCTTCTTGCTCCATTCGTCCACCTCTTCGACCACCTCGCCGGCCGAGATCTCGTGCACGCGTATGTCCGGCTGCGCGAGCAGGATCCGGTGCGGCAGCGGCCGGTCGGGCTGCTGCGAGAGGCTCTTGTTGAGGGACGTATTCCGTGTTGCGCACGCGGCGAGCAAAAGCGCCCCCATGAGCGCAATGGAGAGACGCGACGACGACATCTGGAATCCCCCCTTTAGAGATTCTGCGGCCCTGCCCCCCGCTCGCTTCCCGCCCCGGCGAGCAGAATTGGCTACTTTGCAAGGGGTAGGCTAGCACAGCCGCCTCTCCGGAGGAGTCAATCGAAAGCTAAAGCTGGCCGCTGCGCTTCACGTCCAGATACCGGTTCACCAGCGCCAGTGCCAGCCGCTGGGGCGGGACGTCCAGGCACACCACGTTGCCCTGCTTGAGCCGGCGGAAAGCGGCGTCGCGCCGCAGGCGGTACTCGACCGCAGCGCCGTGCGTGAGCGCGTCCTCGAAATCCTCCACCGGGGCGAGTGCGGCTTCGTCCAGGGCGCGTTCGCGCAGGCTCGCGAACAGCACGAGGTGCCGCTTCTGCAGCAGGCGCAGCGCTGGGAGCAAGGTGTCGTCGTCCTCGTCGCGCAGGTTGGAGATCAGCACCACCAGCGCGCGCTTTTTCAGGCGCTTGGACAGCTCCACCGCCGCCTGGTGATAGTCGCTGGTGAACAGCCCAGGCTGCAGCCCGTACACCTGGTTGAGGATCACGTTGACCATCGCATGGGACTTGCGCGGCGCCAGCCACAGATGCTGGCCGCTCATGGTCATCAGCCCGACCGCGTCGCCCTGGCGCAGGCTCACGTAGGCCAGCAGCAAAGTGGCGTCCAGCGCGTGGTCGAAGTGGGAGCAGTCGTCGTCCTTGGCGCGCATGCGGCGCCCGCAGTCGACCAGGAACACGACCTGCTGGTCGCGCTCGTCCTGATACTCGCGGGAGATCAGCTTCTGCAGCCGCTGGCTCGCCTTCCAGTCGATCTTGCGCTGGCTGTCGCCCTCGCGGTACTCGCGCAGCTGGTCGAAGTCGAGCCCTTCGCCGCGGCGGCGGCGCTGCAGGATTCCCATCTGGGACAGGCGGTTGTCGGTGGCGAACAGCGCGTAGCGGGTGAGCGCGGCGAAGTTGGGGTACACGCGCAGGATCGATGGCTCGCCGACGCGCACCCGGCGCTGCCAGAGCGTAAGCGGAGAGTTGAGGCGCAACGCGAGAGGACCGAAGCGCAGGTCGCCGCGGGTTGTCGGGCGCAGCCGGTAACCGAATTCGGCCCAGCCGCCGGCGGGAATCTCAAGCGCGCGCGGCAACCCCTCGATGGCGCACTACGGTGGATGATGGTCGAACGCCTCGCAC
>JBGPOV010000172.1:0-6698 GCA_041488255.1 Gammaproteobacteria bacterium
GGCGGCGACGCGCTCGGCGCGGGCGTCGTGCGGCAGGTCGATCAGGACGCCGCCCGGATACCGCGCCCGGGCCGCTTCGCCCACCTGGCGGCCCTGGTCGAAGAGGTCCTGGAGCACCTTGTCGGGCTGCAGCTCGGGCGCGTCCGGCTCGTGCACCTCCCACCAGAGCTTCTTGTGGCACTGGATGCCGGAGGTGAAGCGGGACTTGGAGAGGCGGTACGGCACGGTGGTCAAGGTTGCTCGCCCCCCGCGGCGGAGGCCAGGGCGGGAACGCTACGGACGGGCGGTTTCGCGGCATCGACGGCTCCTTTCGGACGCGAAACATGCCGGAGGGGTGTGACAGGCGCCTACTAGACGACCCGCCACGGAGGCTGCAGGAACATGAGCGGCAGGTCCGGGCATTGGGGCTTGAGGTCGAGCTGGGCGGCTATGGGAGCGTCGAGGAGCGGGTCGCTCGCATCGAAGCGGGGGGACTTGGATCCGCGCCGCCTCATCAGTGGCCTATCGGCAGACGGGCGACCAATTGGCGCCAAGGTGAGAGGCTCCAGAATCTCCGTGCGGCGGCCGAGGTGGACGGCAGGACGAAGACCTCGGTCGAGCCGATGGGATCTGGCTGGAGGCCGTAATGGACCGGTCTGCCCAGGTAGCTACGCGCTGCGTTCTTACCGTTGAATGCCACGATTCGCGGATTGTGCTCGAGGATCCTCGCGCGCAGACCGGCCACATCGAAGTCCCCAGCGTCAACGCGATCGTCTGTCCCGACAGCGTGCTTAGCGAGGTCGGTCAGGCCGATTCCATACCGGGGCAGCATTTTGTCGTCGCCGGGCGGCAGAACGCGGTCGGGCGTTAGGCCGATCTCGTGTAGCGTCCTCCAGAACCGGTTCCCGGGACCCGCGTAGTAGTGACCCACGCGCGCGGACGCCTGGGCGGGGGCGGTCCCGCAGAAGACAACCTTCAGGCCGGGTGCGAAGATATCGGGAAGGATGGGCACAGGAAGCATATTACTGCTTGGCGTCGGAGGTGGGATCGGCGGCGTGCCATTTCGCTCTCCTGATCCGGAGCGCCGAAAACCCTACGCAGGAGCGACTTACAAAACGTACACGAACCGCGAGATCGTGTCGTCCGTCTGTCGTGAGTCGCCGCGCTGGATGTTCGAGTTTGTCCGAGTTTGTTCGACCCAGGTCACTTCTCAACCATCAGCAATGGAGGTGGCCAATGACACGCGAAGAGTTTCGAGCCAAGTGGAGCGCTCGGCGCGCCGAGTGGGAGAAGTTCGGCGTCTTGGTGAGCGGCGCGAGGATGTGCGAGGAGTTCATCCGGGACTTCGACGACGTGCTGACCTCGCACGACGAGGCCGTGCTGAACACGAATCAAGCCGCGGCGATGACGGGTTACAGCCGGGCGCAGCTCCTGCACCTGTACAAGCAAGGCAGGCTGCGGGGACACAAGAACGGGAAGCACGTGTTCTTCCGGGCCGGGGATCTGCCGAGGAAGCCGAGGGGCGGGCGGCCGGTTGTCCCACAGTGTTCCATCCCCGCAGATCAGGAGATACGGGCAAGCGCGAGACGACTCGCGTCTAGACTGGGGCTCGGCGCCAGCGGTTCTCATTAGCCGTTCGAGGAACTGGGCCTGAACAGCCCCGCTGGGGGAGTGCCTCCCAGCGGGGTTGCAGGCAACGGTAGCTAACGTGATCGCCTAATGTCTACGCTTCCGAACCCGACCAAGTGTGCGGAGGGCATTAGTCACTCCGCGAGGTGTCGCCCCACCCTCCGGCCGGCAAACGTGACACGATTATTGAGAAGGAAGAAACGGCGTTCTGGAGCAGCGCGTCGATCATGATGAATTGTCTCGTTGGAAGAAGAAGCCTTTACAGTTGGATTGCGCCCTCGAGATACAGGCGCGCCTTGCTGACAATCTTCACGCGATCGCCAGCGATCCTGCACCGCATAGATCCACCGCGCGCACTCAGTTGTTGCACGCGCAACGTCTGGTCGCCCAGCCGTCCGGCCCAATATGGCGCGAGAGTGCAGTGTATCGAGCCGGTAGCGGGGTCTTCATCAATGCCGATGGAGGGTGCAAAAAATCGGCATACGTAATCCACGTCAGCCTCGCCGGGAGCGGTAACAATCGTCCCGCCAATCCCGATGTCGAGTTTTGCAAGAGCAGGAATGTTAGGCGAGAGTGTTCGCACTTGCTCCGCGTGATCCACGATGACGAGGTAGTCACGCGATCTCATTACCTGTGCCGTTGTGAGGCCTAGGGCCGGCAAGAGTTCGACCGGCGTCTCACACGGCTGGGGCGGCCGGGCGGGAAAGTCCAGTTCAAAGCTGTCCTGTTCGCGGGTCACGGTTAACACGCCGCTGCGGGTGTGGAAGCGAACCGGCCATGCGGTGTGTTTTCGCAGCGTGAGCACATAGGCCGATGCCAAGGTCGCGTGTCCGCATAGATCGTCTTCCACTCGAGGTGTAAACCAGCGCAAGTCGAAGTCACCATCCGCGCGAGGAACCACAAAAGCGGTATCGCTATGCCTGTTCTCCGCCGCAATCTTCTGCATGGTGCTGTCCGCGAGAAAGGCGGAAAGCATGCATACACCAGCTGGATTGCCTGCAAAGAGCTCTCCCGTGAACGAATCCACGTGATAGTACGGGATTGGCATGTCGCTTTTCCTCTAACAGAGAGATTCACATAACGACGCCAGCCGCCAACCAAGGCTACTCAGAAGGACCGGCTGATGCCGCTGAGCGAACTGAGACTGATCAAACGCTGGGAGCCATTCGTTCCCCAAGAGGACGTCCTTCGCGTGCCTCGAGGCTTGCGGAGCATCTACGTGCTATACCGCTACAGGCGCAAGACCGGCGCGTACAATGTCGTCTATGTCGGGATGGCGCGCGGTCATAAGACTGGGATTCGCAGTCGGCTGAAATCTCATCGACTGAAGAAGAAAGCGCTCTGGACTCACTTTTCAGTCTTCGAAGTGTGGGACAACATCCGTGAACACGAAGTCATCGAGCTGGAGGGGTTGTTCCGTCAGATCTATGGGCGTGATCAACGGGCCAGCGAACTGAACAGGCAGCGATCGCTCAAGAAGCTGAAGCGCGTGCCGAGGATCTTGGCGCGGCGGTGAGCGCTCACCTAATCCAGAGGGGCCCAGCTAACGTGCCGAATTCCAGCAACTTGCACCCATCAATGCGAGCTCGTGTCACCCGCTGCTGGAGTTCCGGTGGTTGAGTGCTAGAAGTTGCTCGACTTCGCTCGCACACGTGCGAGTGTTCGTCACAGAGGACGAGAGTGCCCGATGTGGTCTGGGCCGGACTGGTGCCGAACGCCGACGACGTCAGACGCGGCTTGCCGCCGACGGCGTGCGAGACATATTGGCACGTAACTCAGATGCTATGAACCCCGAGGCGCGACATCGTGCGGCTCGCCCATGCCTCGAGGGGAGCGAATCGCGAAACCGGCTGAGTGGGACACCCGTTCGGCCGGTCTTTGTTTTTGGCTCCGGCCGCGGGGGAGTACTGGCGGCCGTCAGTCAACTGGAAAAACGACACACTAAGTCAGAGATCGCAACATGAACCTGTGCAGCGCCTTGGCGGCGGCAATCACGGTTGCGTCTCTAGGGTGCGGCCGCGCGACACCCACGCTGGCGCAGTCGCCCGCGCCGGCCCCACGGGCGTTCGACCGATCGAGTCTCGACACGACCTGCGCGCCGTGCCGCGACTTCTTTCAATTCGCCAACGGCGGCTGGCTCGCGCGGACCGAGATTCCGGGTGAGTTCCCGAGCTGGGGCAGCTTCGACGAGCTGTACGTACACAACCTAGACGTGCTACACGACGTGCTCGAGGCGGCAGCGCGCGACAGCGTCGCGCCGCCGGGCAGCAACCGCGGCAAGCTCGGTCGGTTCTACGGTACCTGCATGGACTCCGCCGCCGCCGAGGCGGCAGCCTCGCGGCCGCTCCAGCCGGAGCTGGATCGCATCGGGGCGGTCAATTCCGTGGCCGACGTCCAGGGCGAAGTAGCGCGGCTGCAACGAGCCGGGATCACGGCCCTGTTCAATTTCACGTCGGACCAGGACGCGAAGCACTCGACTGACATAATCGCCGAAGCGAGCCAGGGAGGACTCGGACTCCCAGATCGTGACTACTACACGAAGACCGACAGCGCCTCGGAGCACCTCAAGCGGGAGTACGTGGTGCACATGGCCCGCACGCTCGAGCTGCTGGGGACAGGTGTGGACGAGGCTCGGAGCGCGGCCCAGAAAGTGATGGCGATCGAGACCGCCCTGGCGCAGGCGTCCATGACGCAGGTGCAACTGCGCGACCCGAACGCGATCTACCACAAGATGACGGTCGCCGAGCTGGGCGGCCTCGCGCCGCGTGTCGCGTGGAAGGACTACTTCGACCAGGTCGGCGCTCCGCCGGTGCCCGAGCTGAACGTGCAGCAGCCCGACTTCTTCAGGACCATGAGTCAGCTGCTCAGCGAGACGCCGCTTGCCGCTTGGCGCTGGTACCTGCGCTGGCACTTGGTGCGCGCCGCCGCACGGTGGCTCAGCTCGCCGTTCGCGAACGAGGACTTCCACTTTACGCAGGTCCTGACTGGCGTGAAACAGCAGCAGCCGCGCTGGCGCCGCTGCGTCGAGGCCACGGACCAGTTTCTGGGCGAAGCGCTCGGCGAGGCCTACGTGGAGCGCAGGTTCAGCCCCGAGGCGAAGCGGCGCGCGCTCGAGATGGTGAACAACCTCGCGGCAGTGATGCGCGACCGCCTCCACGGACTCGGGTGGATGAGCGATGCGACGCGGCAGCAAGCGCTCGCGAAGCTCGCCACCTACGTGAGCAAGATCGGCTACCCGGACCGGTGGCGCGATTACTCGGCGCTCGCCGTGGAGCTCGGCCCCTTCCTCACAAACGCGCGGCGTGCGCAGGAGTTCGAGACCCAGCGCCAGCTCGCGAAGATCGGCAGGCCGGTCGACCGCGGCGAGTGGGGCATGACGCCGCCGACCGTGGACGCCTACTACAACCCGGCGATGAACGAGATCGTGTTCCCGGCCGGGATCCTCCAGCCGCCCTTTTTCAGTCCAGACGCCGACGACGCGATCAACTATGGTGGGATGGGTGCGGTGATCGGGCACGAGCTGACCCACGGCTTCGACGACGAGGGCCGCCAGTACGACGCCGACGGTAACTTGCGCGACTGGTGGACGAAGGCGGACGCGGAGCGGTTCCAAGCGCAGGCGCAGCTCGTCGTACGCCAATTCGCCGGCTTTGTCGCCGTGGACACGCTGCACGTCAACGGCGAGCTCACGCTGGGCGAGAACCTCGCCGACCTGAACGGTCTGCGAATCGCGTACGCCGCGTTCGAGCAGTCCCGCATTGGCAAGCGGCGCCCGCCTTTCACCGACGGCTTCACCCCGGAGCAGCGGTTTTTCCTCGGCTTCGCGCAGATTTGGCGAGGGAAGTACCGCGACGAATTCGCTCGGTTGCTCGTCACCGTCGACCCCCACTCCCCGCCGCGCCAGCGCGTGGACGGGCCGCTCTCGAACATGACGGAGTTCCGGAAGGCGTTCCGGTGCGCGGCCAGCGATCCGATGGTGCGCCCGGACTCGCTGCAGCCGCGCATCTGGTGACGTCGAGATGCCCCGCAAAGGCGCCTGAGAAGCTGTACGCGGTCGCAGGCGACGAGCGGCTCCTGGCACCGCTGCGCCGCGGCAACTGGGTCGGCGGGACGATTCCCTACTTGATGACCGACGAGGAGGGCGGGCTTACGACGCGCGACCGGCTGCTGGTGCAGGAGCTGCCGCGGACGAGCGTGCCGCGGAACCCCACAGATAGTTGTTTGGTCACCGGCCGCCTTGCTTTCCTGGCTTCAGTCTCCACGACGAGCTTGCCTTGTTGGTGGAAGCGGGATTGACGCCGATGGAGGCGCTGCAAGCTGCAACCAGGAATTCGGCCATCTTCCTGAAAGCCACCGACTCACTCGGCACCATCGCGGCCGGGAAACTAGCAGACCTCGTGCTCCTGGACGCGGATCCCATCGCGGACATTCACAACACGACGAAAATCAATGCGGTTGTCCTGGACGGACAGTTGCTGGACCAAGCCGCTCGGCAGCGACTCCTGGATTTCGTGAGGCTGCAGGTGGCGCTACCGCCTCCGGACTCGGCCCGGCACTGACCAGGCCGGTATGGTGGGAGGGCTCGTCCGGACGTCGAGCGTTTCGTCGGCCCACGGTCGCCCGGTGACTCGGTAGACCTCGACCGAAGTCTCGAGGGCCATGGCGCCCGGGCAGCCCCGCAGTATGTTCACAGACTAGGGCAGTCGGCCGGCGTGCGTGAGAGATTGCGGCGTGGCGACAGCAGTGCGTCGCCACGGCTCGGCACCTGGGCACGCCGCTCAACGCCCCGTTGGCACGCTCCAGCACATCCTGGTTCGAGGGAGGACCCCATGATGAGATACGCCTTGCTCACGCTCGCTCTGGTGGTACCCCTGACCGCCGCTTCCGCACAGGCCAAGAAGCGGGGTGCATCGCAGACGCAGCGCCCAGTGACGATCGCTCTGCCGGATCAGATGACGTGGGGACCGGCGCCCGCGGTGCTGCCCGTTGGCGCAAAACTGGCCGTGCTGGAAGGCGATCCGACCAAGTCTGGCGCCTTCACGATGCGGCTCCTCATGCCCGACGGCTATCAGATCCCCCCGCACTTCCAC
>JBGPOV010000173.1:0-6568 GCA_041488255.1 Gammaproteobacteria bacterium
AACGTGGTGACCGGTTTCGGGAAGGAAGTAGGCATGCCGCTCGTAGAGCATCCGCTTACCCGCAAGATCGCCTTTACCGGCTCGGACGCCACCGGGCGGCTCATCAACGAAGCCGCGGCGCGCGGCTTCAAGAAAGTGGGCCTGGAGCTGGGCGGCAAGTCGCCTAACGTCGTATTCGACGACGCCGTCCTGGACGACGCCGTGAACGGGGCCGTGTCTGGCATCTTCGCTGCAACGGGGCAGACCTGCATCGCCGGCTCGCGCCTGCTGCTGCAGCAGTCAGTGCACGACGCGTTCGTGGAAAAGCTCCTTGCCTTGGCCAAGACCGCGAAGATGGGCAACCCGCTGAGCCTCGACACCCAGGTCGGGCCCGTGACGACGCGGCCGCAGTACGACAAGGTCTTGTCCTACATCGAGGTCGGCAAAAGCGAGGGCGCCAAGTTGCGCTTAGGCGGCGGGCCGGCCACCCGCCCGGAGTGCGGCAAGGGCTGGTTCGTCGAGCCGACCATCTTCACCGAGGTGGACAACCGCATGCGCATCGCGCAGGAGGAGATCTTCGGGCCGGTGCTGTCGGTCATCCCGTTCAAGGACGAGGACGATGCGGTGCGCATCGCCAACGACGTGCGCTTCGGCCTCGGGGCGGGCGTGTGGACACGCGACATCGGTCGCGCCATCCGCATGTCCGAGCGGATCAAGGCCGGCACCGTGTGGATCAACACTTACCGCGCCGTGAGCTATATGTCCCCCTTCGGCGGCTACAAGGACAGCGGCGTGGGGCGCGAGAACGGTGTGCAGGCGATCTACGAGTACCTGCAGCTCAAGAGTGTTTGGATCAACACCGGCGCCGCGACGGGAAATCCGTTCGTAATGCGCTAGGCCCAGGCCCACGGCAGGAGGCGCCGGACAGATTGTTTCGCTCGACGGCCTCTGCCGTGTCGCTGTCGCGTATGGCCGCGCCGAGGGTCCGGCGCGCGGAGCTATCCGCGTATCGAGCGCAGCTCCGCGGTTCGCGGCAGCCGGCCCGGCAAAACGTCCTTGAGCTTCTGTCGCGCCTCGCGCAGCAGCTTCTCAGTGGTCGCCCAGTCGATGCAGGCATCGGTGACCGAGACCCCGTACTTCAGCTGCGACAGGTCCGCCGGGATGGGCTGGTTGCCCGCGTTGATGTTGCTTTCCAGCATCGTGCCCACGATCGACTGGTTGCCTTCCATGATCTGGTGTACCACATCGTTCATGACCAACGGCTGCAGTGAGGCGTCCTTGTTCGAGTTGGCATGGCTGCAGTCGACCATGATGTTGGCCGCCAGCGAGTTGCGGGCCAACTCCTGCTCCACCAGCGCGATGGTGACCGAATCGTAGTTCGGGCCCTTGGCTCCGCCCCGCAGGACGATGTGGCCATAGCGGTTGCCCTTGGTGCGGATCACGGCGACCTGGCCGTCCTGGTTGATGCCGAGGAAGCTGTGGGGGTTGGACACCGACAACAGCGCATTGATTGCAACCTGCAGCCCGCCGTCCGTACCGTTCTTGAAGCCGACCGGCGTGGACAGCCCGCTCGCCATCTCGCGGTGGGTCTGAGACTCCGTGGTGCGCGCGCCGATCGCGCTCCAGGTGATCAGGTCGGAAAGGTATTGCGGGCTGATCGGGTCGAGCGCTTCCGTGCCGGCGGGCAGCCCCAGCTCGTTGATCTGCATCAACACCTTGCGTGCGAGCTGCAGCCCCTCCTCGATGTCGAATGAGTCGTTCATGTGCGGGTCGTTGATCAGGCCCTTCCACCCGGTGGTGGTACGGGGCTTCTCGAAATAGACGCGCATGACGATGTACAGCGTATCCGACACCTCGTCGGACAGCCTCTTCAGGCGTTGCGCGTAATCCAGGGCGGCGGCCGGATCATGGATGGAGCAGGGCCCCGCGACGACCATGAGGCGGTGGTCCCGGCGGTCGAGGATGTTCTCGACGGTAAGCCGTGCGTCCAGAACCGTGTTGTGGGCCGTGGACGACATCGGGATGCGCCGCTTGACCTCCTCGGGCGTGAGCAGCACGTCCTGCGACGCGACATGTACGTTGTAGATGCGCTTGTCGTCCATGGCTACAATCTCTTATGAATGAATGGCTTACGAATGCGTGCCGAAACTGATTATTGTACGCGAGCGGCGCACAGCGTCAAACCGAGCCCGTTGGCCTGCCTCAAGGATCACCTCCGTACGCCGATATGGCCGGCAATAGTCGATCTCGGCCGGGCCTCAGCGGCCAGGCGTAAAGTAGGAGCCCGAAACCGTGCTGCTGGCTTCCGCCGGCACGGACGCTCGCTCCCGTCCCAGGGATGGGGGTGGCGCGCAGCACCGCGGTGGTGCGACTAGAAGGAAGCTACATATCCTGGGCAGCAGAGCACTGGGATGATGTGACGGCAGCAAAGAGAACGGGCGATCCCACCAGATCGCTCGTTCTCACCTCTCGCTTGCAGCCGCGCCCCCCTGCGCCTACTTCACCTTCGAGTACGAAGTCGGCGTGAGGAACATGTTCTCCACCCGTTGCACCAGGATCCCGTTCTTCTCGGTCTCGGCGCGCTTCTCGAGCCACTCCGGGTCGGACATGAACGCGGCCCACTTCTGCTCGCGCTCGGCCAGGTCTTTCCATTCCAGGAAGTAGTACAGCTGCTGGTTGCTCGGGCCCACCAGCACCGTCCAAAAGCCGGCCTGGCGGATGCCGTGCTTCTCCCATAGCTTAATGGTGATGGTCTCAAAGCGCTTGTTCAGATCCGGCAGCCTGCCGGGCGTGGCGTGGTAGATGCGAAGCTCATAGAGCATTGACTGCCTCCCGTGATGCAGAGTGATTTCTTACAGCGTGCTACGCGATTCGCGTTGCAAACAGCAGTGTAAACGTTTAGCCAATCATGTGCCGCCGCTACGAAGTTGAGAGCGTACCGGTCTCGACTCGCGTCAGCAGCGTAAAGAACGACGATCCGACCCTCATCCAGCCAGTCGAGGTAAGGGGTGAGGAGGGAGGGCGCTGGCGCGCCCTGCTCGAAAGCCGCACCACCTTGGCGCCTATGGGCGACACTGGTTCGGTTCCGGTGACGGGCCGCCGGTTTCCATGTACCCCGCGCCCGCGGGTTTGCCTTAGCCTCGAGCCTCTTGCTGCGTGCTCGCCCCTCGTCGGTACCACTCCAGCGTCGCGCGGATCCCGTCGTCGATAGGCGTTGCCGACAGACCGAAGGTGCGCGTGAATCGGCTGCTGTCGACGACGAAGTCCTCCTCGAACTGGTACAGCATCTCCTTCACTTCGCGCATCGTCGAGTCGAACATGGCGAGCAGCGACACCATCCACCGTGGCACAGCTCGCAACTTCGGCTCGGTTCCGGCCATCCGGTAGACGCGTTCGATGAAGACCCGGTGGGTAAGCGCGTCGGGACTGGGCACGTGCCAGGCCTGGCCGAGGGCCTCTTCACGCTCGCCGAGGACGACCAGCGCCGCTGCAAAATCGTCGATGAAGGTGAAGCTGTGCAGCTTGTCGGGAGCACCGAGCACGTCGGCGGGCTTTCCGGCCAGAGCCTGCGGGAACAAGCGATTTCCTGCATGTGACAGCAGTACGTTCGGCCCGAAAAAGTCCGAGCCCCGGCCGATCGCAGCGCGCAGCGCACCCCTCCGGTCAGCCTCCAGCAAGCGGTCAGCGAGCTGCGCACGCACCCGGCCCTTGCGCGTGTTCGGATTGGACGGCAGATTCTCGCGCATCGGGCCGATGACCTTACCGTACAGGTAGGCATTGTCGGCGTAGATCAGCTTCGCTTCAGCCACTCGGGCCGCACCCGCGATCCCGTCCATCATCTTGGGCAACAGCTCCGCCCAACGCTGGTAGGGGGCGCCGGCGCAGTGATAAACCACCGATGCGCCGGCGCACGCACGCTGCGCGCTCTGCGCGTCGGTTGCGTCGGCTTCGACCCATTCGGACGGCATGGCGGAGCCGATCGCGCGCTTGCCGCCGCGCGTCACCAGCCGTGTGCGCAGCTTGCGCGCTTCGAGCGCACGCAGGACCGCGAGCCCGAGCGGTCCCGCGCCGAACACAACATGAAGCCCCTCGGCCATGCGCGGCCTATCTCTCGAGGCGCCGGCCTACAGCGCGCGTACCGCGACGAACGCATACGGCCCGGCTGGCGCGCCGAGCGGATTGCGCAGGGGCCGGCCGAACGCGGGCGAGGCGATCTCGAAGACATCGCCGATCTCGGTCTTTACGTTCTTGGTGAAGCTGCCGGTGGCGGCCCCGAAGAAGTGTACATGCACATCGCCGGGGCGGCGGAACTCGCGGTATTTGAAGTGATGGTGCTCGAGGTTGGGGATGGAGTGCGCCATGTTGTGTTCGCCGGACAGCCAGCTGTCGCTCCAGACAACCTCCCCTTTGCGCAGCAGCCTCGCCTCGCCGGTGACGTTAGGCGGCAGCTCGCCCAGCATCAGCTCCGGCCCGAAGCAGCACTGGCGCAGCTTCGAGTGCGCCAGATACAGGTAATTCTGGCGCTCCATGACGTGGTCGGCGTACTCGTTGCCGAGCGCAAAGCCCGCGCGCAGGGGTTCGCCATTGTCGCCGATCACATAGCAGCCGACCACCTCGACCTCCTCACCGCCGTCGAGCGCGAAGGCGGGCAGCTCCAGTGGTTGCTCGGGCGCGACTACGCAACTGCCGTCGCCTTTGTAGAACCACTCGGGCTGCACGCCGATCTTGCCCGGTGCAGGCTTGCCCCCTTCCAGGCCCCATTTGAAGATCTTCATCGAGTCGGTGAGCTGACTATCGTCCTGCTTCAGCTTGGCGTGCATCGAGTCGCGCGCGGCGGCGCTGCCCAAATGCGATAACCCCGTGCCGGTGATGAGACAACGGGCCGGATCGGGGTGGTCCAACGGCGGCAGCAAGCGGCGCTCGGACACGACTTCGTCGTAGCGCACCGCCTCGGGGCCCAGCCGGTCTTGCGCCAGGGATGCGAGGGCGAGCTTGCGCCTGCCCGCTTCCAACGCCAACTCGTACACTCGCTGCACCTGCCGCAGCACGCGCAGCGTAGCGCCGTCGTCGGAGACCACCGCGACCTTGCGCGACTTGTCGCGGTCGACGAACTGTACCAGTCTCATCCCCCCTCCTTTGTTGTTTGGCCGCCGCCTTCGCGCCCGGCCAGAGTGGCAGAACGGCAGGATGAAACGAAGGTCCGCGCGGGTCAAGTGTCGCCGCTTGGCGTTATACTTTTAAGCCTGCTTCGGGAGGAGTCTATGAAGGTCAAAGCCAACGCGATCCAGATCAACTATGCGATCGAGGGCACCGGCCCATGGATGGTGATGAGCCATTCGCTGGCTTGCGCCGTCTCGATGTGGGACGAGCAGGCTGAGGCGCTCAAGAGCAAGTACAAAGTGCTGCGCTTCGATACGCGCGGCCACGGCGGGTCCGACGCCCCGGCGGGCGCATACACGCTGGAGATGCTGGCCGAAGACCTGCACGGCCTGCTCGGTGCCCTGGGGGTCGAGTCGCCCCACTTCGTCGGGTTGTCCATGGGCGGCATGATCGGGATGACCTACGCGCTCAAGCATCCGGGCGTGTTCAAGAGCCTGGTGCTGTGCGATACCTCGAGCCGCATCCCGCCCGAGGCACAACCGGTGTGGGACGAGCGCATCAAGACCGCGACCGAGCAGGGTATGGAGCCTCTGGTGGAATCCACTCTCAAGCGCTGGTTCACGGAGCCGTATCTCGCACGCCGCAACAGCGTGGTCGGGCGCGTGGCCGATCTGATCCGTCATACCCCTGCGCGAGGTTACGTGGGATGCTGCCACGCCATCTCGAAGATCAACCTCACCGACCGGCTCGCTGCCATCGAGTGCCCGGTGCAGATCATCGTGGGCGAAAAAGACGTGGGCACACCGGTGGCGATGTCGGAGGCGATTCAGAAGGCCATTCCCGGCTCCGAGCTGGTGGTCCTCCCCGATGCCTCGCACCTCTCGAACCTCGAGCAGCCGGCGGCGTTCAACGCAGCTTTGCTGCGTTTTCTCGCCCGTGTGAAGTGAGCCACGCTTCGCTGGCGCGGGAGGCATGCGAGACTTGATCAGACCTTCCCTAGATTCGCGCCAGGTGGGTGAGCGCGAGCACCAGGCAGAGCGCCGCCACCGCGGTTAGACCGGCGCGCAGACGCAGATACCAACCCGGCAGCCGGAATCGCTGTGCCAGCTGGCGGTCCGCGGCGTATTGGATGACGAAGGTGGCGACGAGCAGGAGCAGGCCGGTCTTGGGCGGCATCAGCAACGAGATCCAGCCCACCAGCGCCGGCACTACGCTCCAGGCCATGAACACGCTTTGATCCTGCTCTGTCATATCCGGGTGCAGCATGGAGACGCCCCAGTGCACCGCGCCCGCGAAGGTCAGGATCATCGCCGCGTAGGAGGTGAGCCAAAACAGCAGGGGAGGTGTGTAGGCTGCGGGCAGCGCCCACATCGCGCTGGCGATCACGACGAAGGGCACCAGTCCGCCCGCGCTCAGCCAG
Source organism: Gammaproteobacteria bacterium (assembly GCA_041488255.1). Taxonomy (GTDB): domain Bacteria; phylum Pseudomonadota; class Gammaproteobacteria; order Burkholderiales; family SHXO01; genus SHXO01. Next base: position 6,500 of record JBGPOV010000173.1, read on the forward strand.
AAAGGCGCTTTCGGAATCGGCGTGCGGTCTTCGGGTTTGGCCATAGCTCGGCTCCGGGAGGATGCGCGC
>JBGPOV010000174.1:0-6506 GCA_041488255.1 Gammaproteobacteria bacterium
CTACACCGGCGGGTTCCAGTTCTCAACCTACGTCCCGGCGGGTGGCTTCACGGCGCCGCTGGCCTCGGGCGCTGGAACTTGCATCACGGTCGGCAGCACCTGGGACATCACGACCGGCAGTACCAACTGCGGTGGCGTAAGCCTGTTCTAGGAGCGTTCTGGCTGTGCGCCCGGACAGGGCCGGAACGCTCGCCTAATCCGCCCGGGTCAGCGCCCCGCTCCGCGTTCCTCGTTCGCGACGGTCTAGTTCAGGCTCGACTGGGCAAGCGCCGGCATGACGGCGCTCACGGTCGCTGCTTGCGTTTGACCCGGTTGCGCGCCGCCTGTCGCCCAACCTGAGCGCAAGCAGTTCCGTGGCGAGCTGGTCGACCTGAGCTTGAAGTTCGCGAATTCGGCTGTGCGCATCGGCGAGAAGCTCTCGCAGAAAACGCGCTTCTTCAGAGCTGTCCTGGGGACTCATTGCCATACCCCTCCTCTATATGGCGTGGTGGGGGTTTCGCCGGCGCCGATCCGAGGAAGAGGACGCAGGACCGGCCAACCGACCCCGAAGGCCCTGTGGGCCTCACTCATCCCGCTGAACCGGGACGAGGAATTCCCTGAATACCTCCTCCAGGCCATGGTCGTCAAGAAGGGCGTAAAACCGTTCGTTGAAATCGTCGTATGCGAACAGCAACGGCCAGTCGCCCTGCGGCTCCTCGCTGGGGACGGCGAGCTGAGACGGTTGGTGCTTTGGCATGATCGCGCTCCCTCCGATCGGCGGGCCAGGCCTATTCGGCCTTCATGCTGAGCTTCCGACAAACGGACACGCGGCAGAACTGTACGAAAGTTATACGCCGGGCAGCCCCCGGGGCACTTTGATAGAGAAACCGCGGAGGTGTACTCGCGATCAGGTTCGCTACCGGTGCTTGCAAGCGGTTATCGCCAATCTGTCGTAGAAATGCGACCCGCCCGCGTGCCACGTGTAGAGGTCGATGTCGGCAGGGTTCAGCGACGTGACGATGTGGCCATGGTCGTCGCCACAGCCATCGACCGCCATGGACATCGCAGCTCGGATGCCCTGCTGGCTATAGACGAAGGCTCGCGCCACGGCGTAGCCATGTCCCAAGTCTCGCACCGAGTGGGCCTCGAGGACGACTCGCGCCCCACCGCCGTCCGGGGTGGCCGCCTCGGCTGCCTTCGCAGATGCAGAGGGCGCGGCGGCGCCCAAGAGCGCACCGTGACCGAGCAGGAACGAGAGAACCAGGAAGGGGTGTTTGTTGGAGGTCGTAGGGTTCATTTGGTCTGTCCTCTCAGTCAGGGACCGCTCGGGCGGCATGCTTAGAACGCGCACCACACTCGCTAGCACCGGTTGTTGTTGACCAGAACTTTAGCGAACAGCTGACAGGTCAGTCCACGAAGGTTTAAGGACTGTGACAAGGGCATGCCCCGCTCGGGGCCAGTGCGCCGCTGTGCGACATGTCACGGCGGCGGGTGGCTACGCGCGGGGCGGGGGGCCCGGAGCGCTGGCACTGGCGTCCCGAGGTCGAGTACGATACGGCCACTCCGAGGACCGCGCGATGGCCTTCGGGGCACAGAGGAGCGGACGATGTCCTATGACCTGGTGATCAAGAACGGGATGGTGATCGACGGATCCGGCCTGCCCCGCTACCGCGCAGACGTCGGCGTGCGCCACGGGCGGATCGTCGCCATAGGTCGGATCCGGGAGCGGGCGCGCGAGGTCCTCGACGCCGAGGGCCACGTCGTGACGCCTGGCTTCGTGGACGGCCATACCCACATGGACGCGCAGGTCTTCTGGGACCCGCTCGGGACATCCTCGTGCTTCCACGGGATCACCACGGCCGTGATGGGAAACTGCGGGTTCACGCTGGCGCCCTGTGCCGAGTCGGACAAGCACCTGGTCATCCGCAATCTCCAGCGGGCGGAGGACATCCCGCCTGAGGCGATGGAGGCGGGGATCGAGTGGCGGTGGACGACCTTTCCCGAGTTTCTCGATTGCCTGGAGTCGCTGCCCAAGGGCATCAACTACGCGGGCTACATCGGTCACTCAGCGCTCAGGACGTACGTGATGGGAGAGCGCGCCTTCGAGCAGCCCGCCGGCGAGACGGAGATGGAGGCGATGGAGCGCGAGCTGCGCGACGCGATCCGCGCCGGCGCCATCGGCTTCACCACCTCGCGCTCGCCGAGCCACGAGACCCCGGACGGCCACCCCGTCGCCAGCCGCATCGCGACCTGGGACGAAGTGCGGCGGCTGGTCGGCGTGATGGGTGACCTGAACGCGGGAATCATGGAGCTGGCTGGGGAAGGCGTGGACCGCGCTGCCAACGACCCGGGCCTGCACGATTACCACGTCCGCCTGCGCAAGCTCGCAGTCGAGAGCGGACGGCCGATCACCTTCGGCGTCTTCAGCCGGCGCGGCGTGCCCGACGTCTGGCGCACGTACCTCGCCCTGCTCGACGAGACGGCGGCGGCCGGGGGCCGCATGTTCGCGCAGGTCCACAGCCGCTCGCTCAGCGCGCTGCTCTCGTTCCGCACCCAGCTACCGTTCGACCGACTGCCGGTCTGGAAGGAGTTGCGCGCGCTGCCGCTGGCCGAGCAGCGTCGCCGCCTGCGCGACCCGGAGGTGCGCCGCCGGCTCGTCCAGGCGTCGGGCGAGCACGATGGCCGCAAGGCCGTTGGCACCGAGGCCCGGCCGGCTGACTATGACTGGCTGATGGTTTTCGACACCGTGGAGGGGCCGCACCGCACGGTGGCACAGGTCGCGCGAGAGCGTGGTCAGCATCCGGCCGAGACCATGATCGATCTGGCGCTCGAGAAGGACCTCGAACTGTTCTTCCGCCAGCCGCTCGCCAATGAGGACCAGGACTACGCGCTGGAGCTGATGCGCCACCCGCGCACCGTCACCACCTTCTCCGATTCCGGGGCGCACGTCTCACAGCTCATGGACTCCTCGCTTCAGACCCACCTGCTCTCCCATTGGGTCCGCGCGAAGGGGGCCTTCACGCTCGAGCAAGCGGTGCGGATGATAACGTTCGTGCCCGCCACGCTTTGGGGCTTCGCCGACCGCGGCCTTATCCGCGAAGGAATGGCGGCCGACCTTGTGGTCTTCGACCCGCAAACCATCGGAGCGGAGATGCCCGAGGTCGTCGACGATCTCCCGGCCGGCGCGCGACGCTTGGTGCAGCGCGCGCGTGGCATCAAAGCGACCGTCGTCAACGGCGAGATCCTCCTGCGTGAAGGCAAGCACACGGGCGCGCTCCCAGGTCAGCTGCTGCGCGGCCCGCTGGCGCGGGCCTAGAGCTGTCAGAAAGGAACCGATGGCCCCTGCCACGTGCCGTCGCGAGGGCGCGCGCGAGCGATCGCCTCGGCCGCCTCGCACCAGCCTTCGCAGGCATTGCGCCCAGGGCGGCGCCGCAAGAGATTCAGCAGGCCCTTGCACCTCGCATAGAAGTGAAAGAAGCGAAGCACCGTGCGGCGCTGGCCGAAGCCCAGGGGCTGATGGCTGCAAATCAGCTTGTCGTCTGTCATGCCGCGATCGGTCAGAACCACGGCGCCCCAGGCCTTCACTGTGAGGCGGCTACCGCGCGGCAGGCGCGGCCCCAGCACCACCGCATCCAGCAGATCGCCTTCGAGGCCCACGAACTGCGGCACCGAGCCGTAGTTGAACGGGCACGGTAGTGGCGAGATGAAGTCAAGGTGCCCGGTGGAACCGCGCTTCAGGAAGCTGCCGCGCGGGATCTCGATCAGGACCTGGACCTCCGGCGGCCCCTGCGACGCGTTGCGGGCCGGCAATTGGCTTTGTTCGACGTTGTCCGCCACACGTGCCTACACAGTACGCATCGGTTACTCCGGCGTTCACGCGAAGCGTGAGACGTCGACCGCCTTCTCGGTGATGAATTCGAGGAGAACGGGCGTGCCTTGGCGCGTTTTCTCGATCCCTCGCTTGATCGCCGGCACGATCGCGCCCGGTTCGGTGACGCGCTCGCCATAGCCGCCGAGCGCGCGGGCGAACTCCGCGTAGTTTCCGCTGATGTCGGTCGAGCGGTACTTCTCGGTCGCGATCTTCATCACCTTGAGCTCGATCGCCATCGAGAAGTTGTTGAGCAGGACCGACAGGATTGGGATGCGCTCGCGCACGGCAGTCTCGAAATCCATGCCGGTGAAGCCGATAGCGGCGTCGCCCCAGACGTTGATGCAGAGCTTGTCGGGCGCCGCCAGCTTTGCGCCCATGGCAAGACCGAGCCCGTAGCCGAGCTGCGTCGTCTTGCCCCAGCCGATATAGCCGAGCGGTGCCTCCGTCACCCAGAACGGCGACAACTGGTCGCGCGGGCTGCCGGCATCATGGGTGATGATCGTATCGGCGACATCGACCGTATGCAGCAAGTCCCAGATCACGCGATAGGGCGAGAGCGGCGTCGAATTCGCGGTCAGGCGCGGCATCCACTGGGTCATCCACTCATCCTTGATCCCGCGGATTTCCCGCGTGACCGCCGCGAGCCGGTCGCGCGGCCGGCCGTGCAGGCGGTCCTTCACCTCCTCGTACAGCGCGTCGAGCGCAAGGCCGGCATCCCCGACCGCGGCCAGCGCCGCCGGCACATCCTTGTTGATGTCCTTCGCATCGACGGTGACGTGGGCGATGCGCTTGCCCTTCGGCATCGGAACGGCGAAATTGGTCCGCGTGAAGCTGCAGCCGATGCCGAAGATCAGGTCGGCATTTTGCAGGAAATGGTGCAGCTGCTTCGAGATCGCTAGACCGCCGGAGCCGAGCGACAGGGGGTGACTCTCGGGGAAGGCGCTCTTGCCCCCCAGGCTGGTGGTCACCGGCGCCTCGAGCAGTTCGGCCAGCGCGCGCAACTGCTTCCAGGCCTTGGCATAGTGCACGCCTTGGCCGGCATAAATCACCGGACGCTCCGCCGCGACCAGCGCTGCCGCGATCTCGGAAATCGAGCGCGAATCAGGGGCGGATTTCAGGCGTGGTGTGCGCTCATAGACGAGCGGCTGCGTCATGTCCTCCCGCAGTACGTCAGCGGGAAACTCGATCAGCACCGGCCCGGGGCGCCCGTTCTTGACCTGGGTGAAGGCGCGCCGCATGGCCTCAGGGGTCACGTCCGCCAGCATCACCTGCTCGATCCATTTGGTGACGTGCTGGTAGTTCAGGAAGGCGTTGAAGTTGGGCTGGACGTTGTTGATGTTGCGCGGATAGCCGGCCGGCAGCACGACGACCGGCACAGAGTCGCCCCAGGATTGCGCAACGCCGCCGAAGGCGTTCTCGGTGCCTGGACCGTGCTGCATTGCAAACACCCCTACGCGGTCGCCCGAGGAGATCTTGCTCACCGCGTCGCACATGTGCAGGCCGATGCGCTCTTGTCGAACGATGATCGTCCGGATATCGGCTTCCGCCGCCGCCTCGATGATCGGGTTCACCGGATAGCCGATCAGGAACTCGATCCCTTCGCGCTTCAGAATTTCCGCTATCGCCGTCGCCACGTTCATGGACATCCTCCGCTATCTGATCGCACGCCCTAGCACGCCAGCGTCGAGCGCGGCCGAAAGTATCCGCAACTTTACGTCCGCCCGACACGATACCCAAAGCTGCCGTTACTTTTGGCCGCTCTCTTCCACCACAGCCAGCGCCGGCGCATCTTCCTTGAGATCCACGCCGGAGAGCTTTCGCCGCCTTGCCTGCGTCATGAGATAGAAAAGTTTGTGCGCGGCGAGCGCATAGCTCAGGCCTTCGGGCCGCACGTTGGAGATGCAGTTGCGCTCGGCGTTGCTGCGGCCGGGCACCGGGTCCCAGGTGAGATAGATGCCAAGGCTGTCAGGCGAAGACAGGCCTGGACGCTCGCCGATCAGCATGACCGTCATCGCGGCAGGCAGTAGCGCGCCGATCTCGTCGCCCACCGCGACGCGCCCCTGGCGGACTAAACAGACGGGCGCGAGCCGCCAGCGCGCGTCGGCTAGCTTCGGCGCCATGTGCTCGAGCAGCGCCGGGGCATGCCGCTCGGCTGCCAGCGCCGAGAGCCCATCGGCGACGACGAAGACGGCGTCGAACGGATTATCGGCTTGCTCGTTGCCTTCCAGCAGCGCCTTCGCATCGGCGCTGAGGATGCGGCCGAGGTCGGGGCGCTGGATGAAGGTGCGCCGGTCGGGTGCGGCGCTGTGAAGTTGAAGCACCTCGAAGCCGCATCCAGTCAGTGCCCGCTGCAGCACACCGGCATCGAGATCGCGCTGGACCGCGTCGCGGGCCCGGGCATGTGCGAGCTGGAAGTCCAGGAGAGGCTTCGTCGGGATGCTCCCCCCAGCGCGGCCCAGGCCGATGCGGGCGGGCGTGAAGCGAGTCAGACCGCGCCAGGGATCTGGGCGGCCGAGGTCGGTGGCGGGCTTCTTCATGTTCATGGTGGATTGTATCCCCCTCACCCGGCCCTCAGCCGGCCCTCTCCTGAGCCCTCACCCTACCCTCTCCTGACCCCTCACCCTACCCTCTCCTGAGCCCTCACCCTACCCTCTCC
>JBGPOV010000175.1:0-6492 GCA_041488255.1 Gammaproteobacteria bacterium
GCGGAGTTTCGACATCGTAGCGTCGGCCCTGCTGCTCCTTCTCGCTGCGCCCGTCATGCTGGCGGCCGCCGTCGCCATTTTCTTCGAGTCGGGGCAGCCTATTATTTTCCGCCAGGAGCGTGTAGGCCTGGGGGGACGTACCTTCATGCTCCTCAAGTTCCGCAGCATGTGCAGCGACGCGGAAAGCGACGGTGTCCCCCAATGGGCCAGGCGGGGCGACCCCCGCGTCACGCGTGTTGGCCGCTGGCTGCGGCGCTGCAGGATCGACGAGTTGCCCCAGATCTTCAATGTTCTCAACGGCCATATGAGTTTCGTCGGGCCACGGCCCGAGCGCCCGTATTTTGTGGACCGGCTGTCGGAGCGTGTGCCATTTTACGGTGCGCGCCATACGGTGAAGCCCGGAGTGACGGGTTGGGCCCAAGTCTCATACAGCTACGGGGCCTCGGAGGAAGACGCCGTGAAAAAACTTCAATATGACCTGTACTACGTAAAAAACCACACCCTTGCGCTTGATCTCGTGATACTTTTCAAGACCGTCGAAGTGGTGCTGCGCGGAGAGGGTGTCCGCTAGGGCCGCGATCCAGCGGGCTCGGCTTGAGTGCAGCGACTGAGCGCAGGTGTTGCGTTTACCCCCGAGTCCGACGGGACATCACACAACCCAGCCCGGCCCTGCTTGGTTCTGATCGCCACCGCTTTTGCGAGTCGCAGTCCTGCGACGGCCGCTGCGCTTCCGGTTATGATTCACACGGGAAGCGTGGCAGTCTTCGGTGTCCTATTTCTTGCCCGAGCCGCTGCCTGAAATATCGCCATGCCGCCATCGGTCGACAGCCTCTCAGCCATCAGCTACGGCCTTGGCCTTCTCGCGTTTGTCGGATTCTCGTTTCAGCTAGCGCTGCGCTCCCAAAGCAGCTGGCGCGCGAGGTTGCTACTCGTGGCCTCGGCGATGACTGCGCTTTGGGAGCTCGGCGGGCTGGTCTATTCTTTCTGGCCGAGCACATGGCTCTGGCTCGGCTACCAGCTCACGGACGCAGCCCGCTTCGGGGCCTGGGTCGCGTTGGCTGGTTCGCTGCTGCCAGACAAAGAGCCCAACGATAGAGCCCCCCGGACCCGCACTCGCTTGCGGTTGGCGCTCGGCGCGGCGGGCATCCTGGCGGGCGCCAGCCTGGTCTCTCTTTTAGGGCCTTATGCCCCCGAGCTCGCACGAACCCATGGCACGCGTTGGGTATTTAGCTTGTGGGTGGCGGCGTCGGTTTGCGGGCTTGCGCTCTGCGAGCACCTTTTCCGCAACACGCCTGAGGACAGACGCTGGGCGATCAAGCCACTGTGCGTCGCGCTCGGGGCGTCATTCGGTTTCGATCTGTGTATGTTCTCGGAGGGGATGTTGCTGCGGGCACTCGACCATGACCTGTGGAGCATACGAGGTCTGGTCCAGGCGTTGACCATTCCTTTGATCATGATAGCCACCGTGCGCAACCGCGATTGGACCATCGACGTGGCCGTGTCGCGCACCGTGGTGTTCCGTTCTACGGCGCTATTGCTGTCCGGCGTCTATTTGCTGGCCGTCGCCACCGCGGGCTACTACGTGCGCTACTTCGGCGGCGACTGGGGTAAGGCTATCCAGGCCGCCTTCCTGTTCGCCGCCCTTCTGCTGCTAGCCCTGGTGTTTTCCTCTGGCGCTATCCGGTCGCGGCTGCGCGTATTGGTCAGCAAGCACTTCTTCTCCTACCGCTACGACTACCGCGAGGAGTGGTTGCGGTTCACGAACCTGCTGGCCGCGTCTTCGGGGGAACTCAGCATTGCCGAACGCTCGATCAAGGCCCTGGGCGACTTGGTGGAGAGCCCGGCGGGTGCGCTTTGGCTGCGAGGGGAAGACGGCGCCCTTCGCTCAGCCGGCCGCTGGAATCTGACGGCAATCCCGCAGGAGCACTCCGCAAACAGCGCCCTACTCGCGTTCCTGGCGCGCACCGGCTGGGTCCTCGACCTCCCGGAGTGTAAGGCAAGGCCGGATCGCTACCCGGGGCTCACCCTGCCAGGCTGGCTGACCGAGATCCCCGGAGCCTGGCTCCTGATTCCCTTACCCTCCGGCGACTCACTCATCGGGTTGGTGTTGCTGGTCAGCCCGCGCACGCCGGTAGAGGTGAACTGGGAGGTGCGGGATCTACTCAAAAGCGGGGCCAGGCAGGCAGCATCGTTCCTCGGTCATGTGCGCGCCACCGAGGCGCTGGTGGAGGCCAAGCAGTTCGACGCGTTCAACCGCATGTCCGCCTTCGTTGTCCATGACTTGAAGAACCTGGTCGCGCAACTCTCGCTGATGCTGCGCAACTCCGAGCGGCATGCATCCAACCCCGAATTCCAGAAGGACATGCTCAGCACTATCGAGCATGTGGTCGCCCGCATGAACCGGCTACTGCTGCAGCTTCGCTCCGGGACCACGCCGATCGAGAACGCCAAGTCGGTGGACCTCGTGCTGATCGTCGAGCGCGTCAGGGCAGCGCATTCCACTCGCGACCACAGCATCGATCTGGACATCCAGCCCGGTCTGCGAGCGCTGGGACACGAAGAGCGCCTCGAGCGGGTCATAGGTCATCTGGTACAAAACGCGGTAGATGCGACCTCGGCCGGCGGACAGGTATCGGTACGCGCCTACGAAGAGACGGACCGGACTGTGATCGAGGTGGCAGACACCGGGCAGGGTATGAGCACCGAGTTCGTGCGCGAGCATCTGTTCAAGCCATTTCACTCTACGAAGTCCGCCGGCATGGGCATCGGCGCCTACGAGAGCCACCAGTACGTCGCGGAGTTGGGCGGGCGCATCGGCGTGGATACAGCACCGGGGGCCGGGACGCGCATCCGAGTCTTGCTCCCTAGCCCCGGAGCCGCCTCCCCCGAGCCACGTTGCAGGCAGGAAGCAGCATGACCGATCAGCGCCGTCCTTTGTTGATCGTGGAGGACGACCCGGCCCTGCAAAAGCAAATGCGCTGGGCCTTCGAGGGGTACGAGGTCCTGCTCGCAAATGACCGCGAATCCGCGCTGGCACAGTTGCGCCGGCACGAGCCGGCGGTGACGACCATCGACTTGGGCCTCCCGCCCCACCCTGATGAGCCTTCGGAGGGCTTCCGGCTGCTCCAGGAGATCCTCGCGCTCACCCCTGATTCCAAGGTCGTCGTCATCACCGGGCAGCACGACCGGGCCAACGCCGTGAAATGCGTTGCGCTCGGCGCCTACGACTTCTGCGAGAAACCTTTTGACGCGCAGATCCTGACCTTGATCATCGAGCGGGCCTTCCGGCTCTCTGAGCTGCAACAGGAGAACAAGCGTCTGCAGTCCGCGCAGCAGCACGGCGTAACGGGGATCCTCACCCGGGACCCGGAAACGCAAAAGCTCTGCCGCACGGTCGAGAAAGTGGCGAACACCAATGCTACCGTGCTGCTGCTGGGCGAGTCCGGGACGGGGAAGGAGTTGCTTGCGCGCGCGCTCCATGACCTTTCGCAGCGTCGCGCGCAGAAGTTCGTGGCGATCAACTGTGCGGCCATTCCGGAGAACCTCCTGGAGAGCGAGCTGTTCGGCTACGAGAAGGGCGCTTTTACCGGCGCCGGCAAACAAACGCCGGGGAAGATCGAGCTGGCCAACCAGGGCACCCTCTTCCTCGACGAGATCGGCGACCTTCCCACCTCTTTGCAGGCCAAGCTGCTGCGTTTTCTACAAGAGCGCGTCATCGAGCGCGTCGGAGGGCGTGACGAGATACCCGTGGACGTGCGTATCGTTTGCGCGACACACCAGGACCTGAAGAAGTTCATCACCGCCGGCAAGTTCCGCGAAGACCTCTACTACCGTCTGGCAGAGATCGTGCTTTCCATCCCACCGCTGCGGGACCGCAAGGGCGACGCGAGCCTGCTGGCGCACGCCTTCCTGCGCCGCTTCGCCGAGGAGCATCACCGCGGCAGCCTGACGCTACTGCCCGATGCGGTGGCCGCCATCGAGGCCTATGCCTGGCCGGGAAATGTGCGCGAACTGGAGAACTGTACAAAGCGCGCGGTGATCATGGCGGAGTCCTCCACGCTTCGTGCCGAGGATTTTGGTCTCGCGCCGGCCAGCCTAGAACCCGAGCTCTTCAATCTGCGCCGGGTTCGCGATCAGGCGGAACGTGACGCGGTGATACGCGTCCTGGGGCGCGCGAACGGAAACATCAGCAAGGCCGCGGAGCTTCTGGGCATCAGTCGTCCGACCCTTTACGACCTCGTGGAGAAGTACGGGCTGCGCGCCTAGCAAACCCGCTCGAGGTTTACTGTTCACCCCTGCAGAATGCCAATGACAATTCTCCATAAAGCCAAGACCACGCTACTGGCCGCCCTGTGCCTGAGCCTAATCCTTACTGGGTGCAGCCGTGAAACGCCTGAGAAGCTTATAGCCTCGGGGAAGTCCTATCTCGCCCAGCGCAACTATCCGGCTGCGCTGATCCAGTTCAAGAACGCCGTGCAAAAGGCGCCGGACAACTCCGAGGCGCGCTACTTCCTCGGGGTCGCGTTGGATCAGGAAGGTGACGCACCCGGCGCCGAGATCGAGCTGCGCAAGGCCGCCTCCTTGGGCTACGCCCCGGAGATAGTCTATCCGGCGCTTGTGCGTGCGCTGCTCCACCAAAGCCAGTTCGACAAAGCGCTTTCCGAGTTGGCCCTGCAACCGAGCAATAGCCCGGCCAAGGCGGAGCTGTTGGCCCTTTCCGGCAACGCGCACCTGGGTCTCGGCGAGCAGGAGAAGGCCCGCGCAGCGTTCATGGCGGCACTTGTCGCTGACGCGTCCAACGAGACCGCCAAGCTGGGGATGGCGATGCTAGCCGCGTTCGATCGGGATTTCGCCCGCGCCACCGAGCTGGTGGATGAGGTGTTGGTGAAAGCTCCCCTCTCCGCTGAAGCCTTGCTTCTGAAGGGCCGACTGCTGGCTGCGGCCGGCAAGGGAACGGAAGCTCGCGACGCATACGCGAAGGCCATCGAGGCACAGCCGTATAGCTTTCGCGCGTACATGAACCTGGTGCCTATTCTGATCAGCGAGCGGGACCTCGAGGGCGCCAGAGCCCGCGTGGAGGCGCTGAGGAAGGTGGCGCCGAAGGCGTTTGCCACTTTCTATCTCGACGCGATGGTATCGTATGCCCAGAGTGATCGGCCGCGAGCACGCGAAGCAATCCAGCAGGTCCTCAGGGTCGCCACCGATTACATCCCTGCACTGCTCCTCGCGGGGGCCATCGCACATGATTCCGGCAACTATGCGCAGGCAGAGGAGTATCTGCGCAAGGTGGTTGCGGCGGTGCCCAAGGCGACCTACCCCCGGCGCCTGCTGGTTTCGACCTATCTACGCAGCGGTCAAGTCGATCGCGCCCGAGCAGCACTCGAGGGGCTGATGCAGCTTTCCCCCAACGACCCCGCGACGCTGTTGGTTGCGGGCGAAGTCGCGCTGGCGAACAAGGAATCCGGCAAAGCGGCCGAGTACTATCAGAAAGCCCTGGCGTTCGACCCTGGAAACGCGCTGATGCGCGCGCGCCTCGGGCAGGCGCACATGGCAGCGGGTGAAACCGAGCGCGGGATCCAGGATCTGGAAGCGGCTTCAGCGGCCGATGCAAGCCAGTACCAAGCGGACGTAGCGCTGATCATGCTGCACTTGGGGCGGAAGGAGCCGGACAAAGCGCTGGCAGCGGCGGACGCACTGGCGAAAAAGCAACCGAACAACCCGCTCAGCTATAACCTGACGGGGCTGGTTTATCTGGCTAAGAAGGATGAAGCGAACGCACGCAAAAGTTTCGAGCACGCGCTCGCGGTCCAGCCCAGCGATTTCCTTGCCGTGCAAAACCTCGCAAGCCTGGACATGCGGACTGGGAAACCCGAGGCGGCGAAGCAGCGCCTCGAAGCGTTCCTCGTCAAGGAGCCGAAGCACGAGCAGGCCTTGCTTGCTCTGGTTGCGCTTCTGCAAGCCACGAGGGCACCGGCGTCTGAGATCGAGAAGCTGATTGATCAAGCGATTGCAACCAACCCGGGATCTGCCCGCGCCAGGGTTGTCAAGGTCAATTACTTGCTGCTCCAGCGGGGTGACGCCAAAGGAGCGCTGGCTGCGGCGCAGCAGGCGCAGGCGGCGTTTCCTCGAGACCTTCGAGTGGTCGAGGCGCTCGGGCGTGCCCAGTTGGCCGCTGGGGAGAACGACCAAGCCATAGCGAGCTTCGGCAAACTCGTTTCGCTTGCACCCAAGTCCCCGTCGGCGCTGATGACGCAGAGCCAAGCCTACGCAGTGGTCAAGGATTGGGCGAGCGCGCGCCAAGCATTGCAGAAGGCCATCGACCTTCAGCCGGACCTCGCCGCAGCCAGACTCGGCCTGGTCCGCGTTGGAATCGAGTCGGGCCGCTTCCAGGATGCGCGCGCCGAGGCGCACGCGATTCAAAAGCGCTGGCCAACGCAGGCTACCGGCTATCTCGCGGAGGTAGATGTTCTGACCGCGCAGAAGGACTGGAGC
>JBGPOV010000176.1:0-6368 GCA_041488255.1 Gammaproteobacteria bacterium
ACCCTCACCCTACCCTCTCCTGAACCCTCACCCTACCCTCTCCTGAACCCTCACCCTACCCTCTCCCAGAGGGAGAGGGATCTTAATTTCTGCTGGGAGAGGGATCTTAATTTCTGCCGGGAGAGGGATCTTATTTCTGCTGGGAGAGGGACCTTATTTCTGCCGGAGAGAGGGAGCGTGCTCTGGATTCCGTTGTTACAGTCCACTAGTCCGTTGCGCGGGGATCGTCCCCGCCTCACAACCAAAAGCAAAGGAGACCGAAGATGAAGTTCAATACCGTGTCTTGCGTGGTAGGCATCGCGCTGTGCGTGGCGGCCGGATCTGCTCTAGCGCAGGAGAAGCGCACCGTCCTGAACCTCGAGACCGCCAAGAAGATCGCCGCCGCCTGCGAGCAGAGAGCGAAGGCGGAAGGCTGGAAGATGAACATCGCCATCGTGGACACGGGTGGAAACCTGAAGTACTTCCTGCGCCAGGATGATGCGTTCCTGGGCAGCGTGAAGATCGCGCAACTCAAAGCCAACACGTCGTCCAGCTTTCCGTTCTCGACTAAGCAGATCGGCGAGATCGCCAAGAACGTACCGGGCATCGCCTTTGTTCCCGGCCTTGTCACATTCGAGGGCGGCCTGCCCATCAAGACCGCGGGCGGCGAAGCCATCGGCGCCATCGGCGTGAGCGGGGACACGGCGGAGCACGACGGCGTCTGCGCCCAGGCCGGGCTGGATGCGGTGAAGGACGACCTGAAATAATCGGCCACCAGCCCGCCTCAGGCGAGGGCTCGGCACACGCCGGGCCCTTCGCTTTCCCGGATTGGGTCAGGATCCGGCGGTATCGGTTCGACAACACGAATGCAGATCGACCGCATCGGTCACGTCGTTCTCACGAGTGGGTTGAGATCCGGCGCCGCAGCGTTGACGCCGCTGTCCCGCGGGAATACGATTACCCGCAATCGCGCCGCAAGAGGGCACGCCAAAACCGAGTGCGCCGGCACCCGGTGAACCGGGGACCGGGTGTACCGGGTGCAGCTCTGCGGCGTTTTCGTCGGACCCGTGCCAGCGCAACCGCCGCCGGAATGCGTGTCCTCACGCGCGCGAGCCGACAAGCTCCCTGCTGTGCCATCGGTGGGGCGAACAACGAGACCTTTCGGGAGGATGAAATGCGCAGACTGACCCTCGGCTGCATCGCGGCATCGATCGCAGCCGTCGTTCTCGGCGTGCCTGCCCTAGCGGCGGACACCATGAAGATCGGCCTGGTGAACGAGACCACCGGTCCGAATGCCGAAGCAGGCGTGTACACCGTCAATGGCGCGCGCCTCGCCGTCGAGGAGATCAACAAGGCGGGCGGCATCCTGGGCAAGCAGGTCGAACTGCTGCTCGAGGACAACCAGAGCACCAACCCCGGGACCGTGCTCGCCTATTCCAAGCTGGTCGGGGAAGGCGTGCCCGCGGTCATCGGCCCGATCCGCAGCACGCAGACCAACGCCATCTCGCCCACGATCGCGAAGGCCGGCATCCCGACCATGTTCGGCGGCACCGACCCGAACCTCACCCACGCCGGCAACCGCTGGCTGTTCCGCTGCCGGCCCAACGACTCGTTCTCGGCGCTGGTGATCTCCGACTTCGGTGTCAATACGCTGAAGCTGAAGAAGTGGGCGATCGTGCACTCGACCGATGCGTTCGGCACCGCAGGGATGAACGCGCTGGTGCAGGCCCTCAAGGCCTACGACATCACGCCGGTTCTGGTGCAGGGCTACACCAACAACTCCCAGGATTTCACGCCCATCGTGTTGGCGATCAAGAAGTCGGGAGCGGACGTGATCGGGTCCTACATGACCAACTCGCCGGACGTCGGCATCTTCGCTAAGCAGCTTCGGCAGCTCGGCCTGAGCACAACGTGGGTCGGATCACCCTCGGTGATCACGGACACGGCGTTGAAGTTGGCCGGTTCGGGGCTGTACGGCGTCTACGGAATCGCCGACTTCACGCCGGGCGCGAGCCCGGAAGCCAAGGCCTACGCGGACAAATACAGGGCCAAGTACAACCTCGAGGCGGACGTCTATTCGAGCTGGGCCTACGACGCTATGCACATCCTGGCCATGGCCATCAACCAGGCCAAGGGCACCGATCCCGATGCGATCCGCAAGGCGATCCTCGGCACCTGCGGCTACAAGGGCGTCGAGGGGACCTACTGCTTCGACGAGAACGGCGACGGGCTGCGCGGCTACAACATCGTGCACAACGACAGCGGCAAGATCGCCTTCATCAAGCACATCGACAATCCCAAGAAGTAACGCGCCTCGCGGCGGTGATTCGGCAGCCCGCATCTGAGGCGCCGGCAAGGGAGAGGGCAAGGCGGCGTGGAAGTGCTGGCCAATAATCTGCAGGTGCTGTTCCAGGGCCTGGCGCTGGGCAGCATTTACGCGTTGGTGTCGCTGGGCTTCGTGCTCATCATCCGCGCCACCAACGTGGTGAACTTCGCCCAGGGCGATTTCGCCATGCTCGGCGGCTATGCGATGATCTTGTTCACCGTCGGCATGCCCGGCAATCCCGAGCTGCACATCCCGGGCTTTGCCACGCACCTGCCCTACTGGCTCGCGATCGCGCTGGCCGCCGGCGTCATGGCCCTCATCGGCGTGGCGTTCAACTACGGCGTCTACTACCCGCTGCGCAACCGCTCGTTTCTGCCCGTGTTGATCAGCACGCTCGGTGCGTCCATCTTCCTGCAGAACACGGTGCTTGCCCTGTTCAACCCACAGCCGCGGCCGCTGGACAAGCTGTTCAATGTCGAGGGCGTGACCATCGGCGGCGTATTCCTCGACAGCCAATACCTGGTGATCCTCGGCTTCACCATCCTGGCAGTGGCGTTCCAGTACTTCTTCTTCGAGCACACGCTGATCGGCAAGAAGCTGCAGGCCACTTCCCAGGACAAGGACATGGCACGTCTGCTGGGCATTCCGGTGACGCTCATGATCATCATCACCTTTGTCTACAGCGCCGTGCTGGGCGGTCTGGCCGGGATGCTGGTGGCGCCGATCCTCTTCGTCTCCATCGGGATGGGCTCCACCATCGCGCTCAAGGCCTTCGCCGCCACCATCATCGGCGGCTTCGGCGACGTGGCCGGCGCCATCGTGGGCGGCATCATCATCGGCGTGATCGAGAGCTTCGCCGCTTACTACATCTCGGTGCCCTACAAGGACGCCTACGCATTCCTCGCCTTGTTCCTGGTGCTGCTGTTCCGGCCCCAGGGGATCTTTGGCGAAAAGGTCTCCGAGAAAGCATGAGCGAGGCCCTGGCCAAGCCGCCCGTCCGAGCGGGCGGTCAGAACAACGTGCCGGGCCTGTTGCTGGTGGCGGTGCTGGCCATCGCGTTTCCGCTGGTCCCCTACGCGCTGCACGTCAGCGACTACGTCCTCAACATCTTCATGAACTCGGTCACCTACGCCATGGCCGTGCTGGGCATGGTGGTAGTGCTGGGTTACGCCGGCCAGATCAACCTGGCGCAGGCCGCCTTCTTCGGCATCGGCGCCTACGCGGTGGGCCTGGGGACGGTAGCCTGGGGCCTGCACTTCTGGGTCTCTTTCATGCTCGGCCTGGGCGCCGCCGCCATCGCAGGGCTGGTGCTGGGGCTGACCACGCTGCGGCTGGGCGGGCATTACCTCGCCATGATCACCATCAGCTTCCAGCAGATCTTCGACCTGGTGCTGGTGAACTGGATCGACGTCACCCGCGGGCCCGACGGCATCCCCAGCATCGAGCCGCCAGCGCTGTTCGGTTATCACCTCGGCGACAAGCGCGCCTATCTCCTGTTCTGCGCGGCAGTGCTTTATTTGTTGATCTGGTTCGTGTGGTGGCTGCCCAAGACCCGGCTCGGCCGCGCCATGCGCGCGGTGCGCGACAACGAGTTAGCGGCCGAGACCATTGGCGTGCACACGCTGCGCACTAAAGTCGTTGCCTTCACCATCAGCGCGGTGCTGGGCGGTATTGGCGGCTCGTTCTACGCCGCGGGGTTCAGCTACATCAGCCCGGACAACTTCAGCTTCCTGCGCTCGATCGAGTTCCTCACCGCCGTCCTGCTCGGCGGCGCGCAGTCGCCGTTCGGCGCCGCGCTCGGCACCGTGCTGATCGTGCTGCTGCCCGAGTGGCTGCGCTTCCTCAAGAGCCTGTACCTCGCGGTCTACGGCCTGGGCGTGATCCTGATCATGGTGTTCCTGGCGGAGGGCATTTGGGGCCTGCTGCGCAACACGTTCCAGCGCGTCCGCAAGCCGAGGGTGCCGGTGATTGGCGCCGTCCCGGCGCTGAACTTCAACATCAAATCCCAGGACGACCGCCCGGTGCTCAAGCTGGAGAACCTCCAGAAGCACTTCGGCGGGCTGAGGGCGGTCGACGGCATCGACATCGAAGTCGCCCTGGGGACCGTGCACGCGCTGATCGGTCCAAACGGCTCTGGCAAGACCACTTCGCTCAACGTCGTCAACGGCATCTACCGGCCGACCGCGGGCAAGATCCTCCTCGACGGGATCGACGTGACGCAGATGAAGCCCCACGATCGCGCCGGGCTGGGCATGGGGCGCACGTTCCAGAATATCCGGCTGTTCCAGACCATGACCGCGCTCGAGAACGTCATGGTGGGCGGGCAGCGCGACAACAATCCGATGGAGGCTGGACGCGAGGCGCTGGTCACGCGTGCGCTGTCGGCGCTGGATTTCGTCGGCATCCTCGACCGCGCGCACATGATTGTGCGCAACCTTCCCTATGGGTATCAGCGGCTGGTGGAGATCGCCCGCGCGTTGGCGGCGCATCCGAAGCTGCTCCTGTTGGACGAGCCGGGTGCCGGCTTGAATCAGGCCGAGAAGCACGGGCTGGTGGGACTGCTCAAGCGCCTGCGCGGGCACGGCCTTACCCTCTTTCTGATCGATCACGACATGGGCCTGGTCGAGAAGGTGTCGGACAAGATCACCGTGCTCAACTTCGGCAAGAAGATCGCGGAAGGCACGCCGCAGGAAGTGCTGCGGCACCCGGACGTGATCACCGCTTACCTGGGCGAAAGACCGACCAATGCCGCTGCTCGAGCTTAAGAACGTCTCCAGCGCTTACGGCAGCGTCGAGGCGTTACGCGGCGTGAGCCTACACGTGGAAAAGGGCGAGATCGTAACGCTGCTGGGGGCCAACGGCGCCGGCAAGAGCACCACGCTGCGCACGATCTCGGGCCTGATCAGACCCACGAACGGCGAGATCTGGTTCGAGGGGCAGCGCATCGACACGGTTTCGCCCGAGCACATCGTGCGCCTGGGCATTTCTCATGTGCCCGAGGGCCGGCGCATCTTCCCCGGGCTGACGGTGAAAGAGAACATCATGCTGGGCTCCACTGCCCGCGGGCGCCTGTCCCGGCAAGCGATGGCCGACGGCGTCGAAGAGATGTTCGGCATCTTTCCCGATATCAAGCGCTTCGCGGATGCGCTCGGCTGGACGCTGTCCGGCGGGCAACAGCAGATGCTGGCTGTTGCCCGCGGTCTCATGGCCAAGCCTAAGCTGCTGCTGCTGGACGAACCGTCGCTGGGCCTCGCACCGGTGATCGTGCAGCAGCTTTTTGCCACGATCCGCCAGATCCACGCGCTTGGCACCACCATCTTGCTGGTGGAGCAGAACGCGCACATGGCGCTGTCCGTGGCCGCCCGCGGCTACGTATTGGAGACCGGCAGTATGACGGTCGAAGGCACCACGGCCCAGCTGCTCGACAACGAGGCAGTGCGCGCTGCTTATCTCGGCGGGCACGCGGCCTGACCCCATCAGGCGCGAGGCATTCGCGCTGGCATCGCACCGATGAGGTGGCTCATCGCGCGCAACCGCGCTAAGATTGCCATCGGAGACCGTTTTACAAGAACTGGGGGACCACCTCCAATGCTGGACGAACTGTTGGGTAGCCCTGCCTACCAGACGTTTGTTAATTATTTGTCGTGTCCCGAGACACGCGTGGCAGTCTTGCTTCCGGGAGGCGTGTCGGTCGGAATCCTCGCCTACTATGCGCGCGCGGGGAAGGTGTCGCGCCGCTTGCAGCTTCTCTGGGTCCTGGCGCTGGCGGTCAGTTACTACTGCGCGCGCTGGGAGCTGACGTCCGACATGGATCAGCTCTACATCTACAGCGCGTTCTCCGTGGCTTGCCTGCTGCTGTTGTTCAGGCGCGTCTACGTGTCGCCCGCACTGGCCTATGCCCTCACGTTTCTTTCGCTCTGGTTGGTGGATGTGACCTGTGCTCTGTCCAGGACGTTGGAGTGGGGCGCTCCGCTGTCGCGGTTTTACGTGGGTGTGGGAGCCGCGGGTATGCGAGACGCGCTTTTCCTGCTCCCCCTGTTGACCGCCGCCGCGGTCGCCTACG
>JBGPOV010000177.1:0-6318 GCA_041488255.1 Gammaproteobacteria bacterium
AACCTCGTCAAGATGCTGCAGGACGTCGACAAGCCCGTGGTCCTCGACTGGCCGACCGCGCCCGACGACAACGGCGATGTGCTGGCCTATCTCGAGCAGAATGGCGTCCCCTGCATACTGGGCGCCGGCCGCGCAGCTCATGCACTGGCCGCTTTGGCCGACTTCGCGCGCAAGCGTCGCGCTTTCCAGAAGCACGGCAAGCGCCCGTTCAAGCGCGTGGTCGCCAGCCAGCCGGTGGACCTGCCAACCGGCGTGCGAACACTGGGCGAGCACCGCAGCAAGCAGCTCCTGAAGCGCTACGGCGTGCCGGTAGTCAACGAAGTATTGCTGACGCCTTCCGAGCTAGAGAAGCTCAAATCGGCACCGGTTGCCTTCCCGGTCGCAGTCAAAATTGAGTCACCGGACCTGCCGCACAAGACCGAGGCGGGTGCCGTGCGGCTCGGCGTACAGAACCTGGCCGGCATCAAGCAGGCTGCGCGGGACGTGGTCGCTGCGGTGAGGCAGCACAAGCCCGACGCGCGCATCGAAGGCATTCTGGTGCAGGAGATGGCCTCGGGCCTCGAAGTCATCGTGGGGGCGGTGAACGATGCCTGCTTCGGTCCAACCGTCGCTTTCGGCCTGGGCGGCATCTTCACGGAGCTCCTCGAGGACGTCACATTCCGCTTTGCGCCGTTCGACGCCGAAACAGCGCGCGAGATGATCTCCGAGGCCAAAGGTGCGGCGCTGCTCAACGGCTACCGCGGGCGCCCCGCGCTCGACGTCGCTGCGCTCGCCGATACTCTGGCGCGGATGTCGCTGTTGATTGCCGACCATGCCGACCGCATCGACGAGATCGACGTGAATCCTCTGTTCGTACGGGAGAAAGGCGTGGTCGCCGCCGACGCGCTGTTCGTGCTCAAGCAATAGATGGAAAAGCCCGAGTCACGGGTCGCCAGTCAGGAGCCGCTGTTCCTACCCTCCAGGCTCATACGGCACTTCCCGCTCGGCCAGCTCCCAGATGAAGCGCGCGGCGGGCTCGCGGCGCTCCTCCAGGATGTGGCCGACCAGGCCGGCGGCGCGGCTCACCACCGCAACGCCGCGCGCGACTTCGTGCGGGAAGCCGATCTCGCCCAGCACGGCGGCGATCGCTCCGGTGGCGTTGATGGTGATGTGCCGGCCGTAGGCTTCGTCGACGGCGCGCGCGAGACTGCGCAGCGCGCGCACGTAGCGGCCGGGCATGCCGTGCTCTTCGGCCAGCGCGAGCAGCCGCGCCGAGCGTGGATCGTCCGGCTTGTGCAGGCGATGGCCGAAGCCTGGTAGCGGCTGCCGGCTTTCGCGATAGCGGGCGGCGATGGCCTTTGCGCACGCGTCCTCGCCTTCACCCGCAGCGAGAATCTCCTCGAGCAGCTTGGCCGCCTGCTCCATGGTACCGACGAATGTGCTGCCTACCCCCAGCAGTCCGGCTGCAACGGCGGATTGCAGCGCCTCGGGTGCCGACATATAGATCAGGCGCGCTGCAATGGCGCTGGGCGTGAGGCCGTGTTCCATCAGCGTCACCAGCACCGCGTCGAGCAACGCGGTCTGCGCGGCGGTGGGTCGCTTTCCGGTGATCTGGAACAGCATCATCTCGGTGAAGCTCACTTTCCCGATCAGCTCGTTGACCAGGTCGGTGCCACGCACGTAAATCGCGTCAGGCATGTGGTGGGCGATGTGGGTCCTTGGGCGACGTTGCTCTGCCATGGTTCTGTTTCCTGTTCGATGCCGATCCTCCAGGCTGATCTGTGTACTATAGCCTCGCCTCGCCGGCTCTGCTATGTGCTGGTCGCAAACTGCACACACTGCATCGCCGGGCTGACAGCGGACGGCGAGCGATCCTGGCCTCGGCTGACATAAGATAGAGGCCCCGATGAGAGGGCATCCCAATGCGGATGAAAGAGAAAGTCGTATTGATTACCGGCGCCGGTTCCGGAATCGGCCGCGCGACGGCGCAGCGCCTGAGTGCCGAGGGCGCGCAGGTCACGTGCGCGGACGCGGTCGCGGACGCCGCGGCAGAGACGGCGCGCGCCATCTCTGCGGCCGGCGGCGAGGCGATCGCGATGGCGGCGGATGTCACCGACGAGGTGGCATGTGCGAGGATGGTGGAGCAGACGCTCGAACGCTTCGGCCGGCTGACGACGCTGGTCAACTCGGCGGGCGTGCGCTCCGATCCCCCCGAAGCCATCCCGGGGCCGCGCGAGTGGCGGCGGGTAGTGGACGTAAACCTCACCGGCACTTACCTCGCCTCGCGCGCGGCGCTGACTGCACTCACCGCGAGCAGAGCCGGATCGATCACCAACCTCGCTTCCATCTACGGGCTGGTCGGCGGCGCCACCTCGTCGGCCTACGCGGGATCGAAAGGCGCTATCGTGAACCTCACGCGCCAGCTCGCGATCGAGTGCGCGCCGAGCGTGCGGGTGAACTGCGTCTGCCCGGGGGTGATCGAGACCCCCATGACGGCGGCGTTGCGACAGGACCCGACATGGGCGCAGAAGGTGCTCAAGCGCTATCCGCTGGGGCGCTTCGGCCAGCCTGAGGAGATCGCAGCGGCCATTCTATATCTCGCGAGCGACGAGGCCGCCTTCGTGACCGGTGCCGCGCTTCCGGTAGATGGAGGCTATACGGCGGGATGATGCACTACACCCAGCTGCCGGCCGAAACGCGATCTACCCATAGGGCCTCGAGATTCAGTTTGCAGTCGATGTAGTTCAGGTTGGAACCTGCAGGTCGCGGACTGATGCGGGGAAGAAGGCAGGCGCCGAGGACCCTCAACACCTCATTTTTCCTTGCTTGCGAAGACTTGCGCTAGATCAAAACTCTC
Organism: Gammaproteobacteria bacterium; assembly: GCA_041488255.1. Taxonomy (GTDB): domain Bacteria; phylum Pseudomonadota; class Gammaproteobacteria; order Burkholderiales; family SHXO01; genus SHXO01. The sequence goes on from JBGPOV010000177.1 coordinate 2,837, forward strand.
TCTTCGCGCAGGCCATACATTGCATTGAGTTTGAGTGCTTGTTGTTTGCCTGCCCCACTGCTGGGCGGCCAACGACGCAGATGAGGCGGGCAGATCCCGCAATGCTTTCGGCTATGGAGGGGGACTGTATGGATTCCGACCGGTCGCCAACGCAGGATCCGACAGATGTCCTGCCCGGGGCGCCGTGGGAAAAGACAGCTGCTGTACTGATCTCCCTGGCGCTCTTCTGTGCGGGCTGCGTCAGCACAGGGGAGTTGCCCGAGCACGCGAACATTCAAGCTTCGCTGCCCCAGGGTATAGAGTCGGCAGTTATCCGGGCGATGCCCATGAGCCCGGGCACAATCAAGAACGTGGACAAGCTAAGTCTGACTGACGCACCTCCGCTGTTCGCCGGCTACGTGAAAGACGCCTTGGCGCTCAAGCAACCAGGCTGGCAGATCCGGATCGCCGATACGGAAGGTGCCATGCCCGACCAACACCTCATCATTACCACAGAGCTTCTCGAGATCGATGGCGGGAGCGCCGCTCTCAGGTTCTGGATCGGCTTGAACACCGGAGCGACTCTATCTAGAGTAAAGGTCTCGATCCTGGACAGGGCCGGAAAAGACGTGGCCTCCGCCAAAATCTCCGAGCGCACGGCGTGTCCGGTAGGAGCATGTACGGAATCGACCGAAGCTATAGTCCAAAGAAACCTCAAAAATCTAGCTGAGGAGGTGGCTGAGTTCATCGTGGATCCAGCTGGGTATGAGAAGAAAAAGGGATCGAAACCCAAGCCCTAAAGTGTTATCGGGAGTCCACTGCAGGACGCGAGCGAGCCTGGTGCGGCAAGTGACGTTTGATATTGGGGCTCAACGGACGTCAGCCTTAGCCTACGTTCCGAACTAGTCGCTTGGATCGTATCTGCCCCCGGTATAACTCCGGAGCTAGTCAATGACCCGTGCCATCTCGACATACCGGCAAAGCGCATTCGCCAGCTGCATTTGCCGCGGGCTCTTACACTCAGGCTCGAAGAGACGTGGGCTCGCGACGAGGATGCACGCGCATTGTGCCCGTGACGTCGCCACATTCAATCGGTTGAGGCTATACAAGAACTCCATCCCCCGTGGGGCGTCCTCGGGCGTCGACGTTGCCATCGAGTAGATGACCACCGGCGCCTGCTGCCCCTGGAACCGATCGACCGTACCGACTCGAACGCCTCTGACGGAGAGCCTCTCCCCGAGCAGAGCAACGTGGGCGTTGTAGGGGGCTACCACGAGGATGTCGTTTCCGGCCATCTGGTGCGGGATGCCATGCTTATCGATCCACTGAGAACCCTCGCGAAGGAGCGACGACACGATGCGGTCGACCGCTTCCGCCTCCTCGATCGAGCTGTTCTGATTGCCTTCGTGCGCGACGCCGACCACCCACAGACCAGCGCCTTCGAACGGCGGCGCGCCGACGAGCACCTGCCGCTCGAGTCCCGCGCGCGAGCGAAGACGCTCTTCGTAGAAGACCTCCGACGTGAAATCGCAGATGTTCGGCGCCAGCCTCCACGTCTCCGGCAGAAAGATCCCGCGATCGGGCGGAATGGTCTGATGCCCCTGGAGGATGTGTTCGAGCGCCGACACGTCGGTGCCCTCCGCGTGGCTGCCCTGCTGCGGTTGCTCGAGCTGCTGAGGGTCGCCGAGCAGCACCACGCTCCGTGCACCCCGCGACACCGCCAGGACATTGGCGAGCGACATCTGCCCCGCCTCGTCGACGAAGAGCACGTCGACCGCGCTCTCGAACTCCGGGCGTGCCCACAGCCACGCCGTACCGGCCCCGACCCGAGCGCGTCCGTCGCGCAGCCTGTCCAGCACCTTTGCGTTGTCCGTCACTTCCTCGATGTCGGTCGGCCCCTCGCTCTTCTTGTCCACTTTTTGCACGCAGCTCACCGAGCGCCCGGTCTCCCTCGCCTCCTTCAACACGTCGTCGAGAACCTTGCGGATGACCTTGTGGCTCACGGCCGTGATGCCGACCCGCAGACCGCGGCGCACCAGCTCGCAGATCATGCGAGCGCCGGTGAACGTCTTTCCCGAACCCGGCGGCCCCTGGATCGCGAGGATCGTCGCGTCGAGATCGGCGCTGATGCGTGTCGCGAACTCTACGGCGCTCTCTCCGCTCCGAGGTTCGAAGCCCCCTCCTCGAAGCCGCGGCGGTCGGCTCAGAAGAAGGTCGCGGCCCGCTCGATACTTCGTCCCGCCCTTCATTCCGTGCCGAACGACGTCCTCGGCGATGCGCAGCAGCGCGTCCGCGAGCACGTCGGAGTTGACCACCGTATGGGCGAACACCGCAGACGGATGGACATTCGCCACCGCTCCGGCCTTCTTGATATCCACGACCCGCGCGATGCGATCCATGTCCTCCACCTCCCCGAAGGGCGTGCCATCTGGTGAACGGACCCCGTCCCCCGCGCGCACATCCGTGTCCTGATGCGGATAGGTATAGCGGTCGATCGGGCTCCTGGCCGTTCCGCCCACGCGACGCGCGAAGCGAAGGCCGGCGATCGCCGCTTTCTCGTCGAGCAGCTCGGCCTCGGTGAGATCGCGCAGCCGAAAGAACTCCCACCAGGGCGCTTTGAGCTCCCGCCGATGCCAGTCCAGCAGATGGGCGAGCAGCCAGCGCGCGTGCTGCTCATCGGTGCGCAGCGTGCGGTCGGCCGGGATGTCGGCGGTCAGCGCGTCGGCAAGCTGCTTGACGCGCCGGGCCCGATCGTCGACCGCAGGCGGGGGCGCCCCGTCTCCCGGCTCCGGCCGCGGCACCTTCGTGCCTTGTTCTTCTACTTCGGCTCGCAACCGCTCGAGCCACTCCCGCAACCTGCGCGCCGACTCGCAATCGTCGCGGTTGTAGCCTTCGACCGCTGCCTGCACCTCGGCCGTGATGGCCCCAACTGTTCCCTCTCTCCCAGACAGAGCTAAGGTCCCTCTCCCCCCGGGAGAGGGTAGGGTGAGGGCAGCGTCTTTGGACCCGCGGGAGAGGTCATGCACTGTTCCCCCTCTCCCCTGGTGGGAGAGGTCGCGCACTGTTTCCCCTCTCCCGCGGGAGGGGTCACGCACTGTTTCCCCTCTCCCCTCGCGGGAGAGGTCGCGCACTGTGCCCCCTCCCCCCTCGTGGGAGAGGTCGCGCACTGCTTCCCCTCTCCCCTCGCGGGAGAGGGCCAGGGTGAGGGGGAGCTTGAATGCCTCCAGTTCCAGCACTCGCTCCACAACACGAAGGTTGGCTCTAGCATCGGCAAGGTCGACAGTTCTTGCAAATCCGTAGAAGACCTCGAGGTCTTTGATCGAGTACTGCTCCACGCTCGCCCGAAGCGAATGCTTCACAACGGCGTGAAGGTCCACAAAGAGCTCAGCCCGCAGCATGCGGTCGATCTCCGCCTCGCGGGTTGCGTAACGCCCCATCAGCCGCTTGAACGCAGAGGGCTCATAGGGCGCGTAGTGATAGACGTGCATCCCCGGGTTCGCACC
>JBGPOV010000178.1:0-6232 GCA_041488255.1 Gammaproteobacteria bacterium
CCGTTATCCGAGACCGCTAGGGCGTTCTCGAAGCGCGTGCCCTTCGGCCCGAACGCGACGCCGGCCTGGTTGCGGAAGCCGAAGGCATAGACTTCCATCTTGCTGGGAGGATAAATGCCGTCCGACCCCTTGTCCGACATTTTCACGCGCATGACCGAACCGCCGCAGGGTACCTGCGCCTTGATGATCTGACCCGGTTTGGCGGGCACGCCGACCGGAAGCCATCCGCCGGTCATGCGTCCGTCAGAGGACTTGACGTTCAGGCCGGTATGCACCACATCGCGGCACGGCGGATCGTGCGGAGTCGCCGGAAAACCATCCGGATGCGCCACCCAGAATGGATCGTTTGGGATGTCGGTCCAACCATGGTTGTCGGGATCGGCAAAACCGGTGTTGCTCGGAAGACCCAGCGCGAAATAGATGTAGCCATCCTTGCAGGTGATGCCGCCGTTCTGGTGATCGCCAATCATCAGGTTCTTGACGATCAGCTTGAGCTCACCGTTGACCCCGTCGATCTCCCAGATCTTCTCGCGATATTCAGGGATGTAGGTCTTCTTGTTTTCGGGGCAGTAGCTGAGCTCGTTCATTACGTGTGCCTTGAAGACGCCCTTGCCGATCTCCTTGATCAGCTTGCCGCTCTTGTCGAACACCTTCACGTGCGGCGGTTCCAGCATTGCGCCATCCGGACCGCCGAACAGGTTGCCGGAAATGGCGACCCACACGTTGCCATCGCCGTCCACCGTTGCCGCCGACGGCGTATCCAGGCCGGCGACGAACACGCCGACTTTGTAGCCTTTGGGGACAACGATCTTCGACGGGTTGGGCTTGACCGCGACGCGCGGTGCCCAGCCACCGGCCTTGCCTGAGCCCTGCTGGGCTTCCATGTCGGCCCATGCGACCGCAGCCATCAGGGGCGCTGCGAGGGCCGTGACTACCAGAGATTTGAAGAATCTCATTGCCTCCTCCTCTACGTTGACGTTCTTGACTACGGAAGACAGTGATTCTCGGCTTGCTACATTACCGAGCGGTACGGCTTGGAACTTGGTCGATCGCGCTTACCTCCTTCTCATATCCCGGGAAAATTGAAACGATGGGTTGGATCTCAATTCAGGGGGAGGCTGCGGATATAGGCGATGATGTCGAACATCTGCTGCTTTGACAGCGTGCTCTCCCAGGACGGCATGGCGTGGCTCTTTCCGATTCCGGCGCCACCTTTGGTGATCGCCAGGAGCAGGTAGGAATCTGGGAGTTTCTCGATGTACCCCTTCTTCGTGAGGTTGTCGACGTGCGGCTGGAACGTCAGCCCGTCGCCCTTGCCCTCCTCCCCATGACAGCCGCGGCAGTACCTGTTGTAGAGCTTTTCGCCGCGCTTGTGGTCGCCGTTGGCTTTCACCTCGTCGGCGACGGGATCGTCCTCGGACGACCCTGCAGGAGGTAGCGAAAGCCACGTCCCCGCGACGATCGCCGCGGAGGCTAGGAATATTGTTCTTGCTTCTATCATCACCCCCCCTGGGTGCACCCCTCCCCGACCCGCAAGTTTGCAGCCGTGTCCGAGGCGCGGTCAAGTGGGAAACTCTGCCGTGAGGTGGATCAAGGCGGCGCCGGCGACGACGGGTGCCCCGCGCGTGAGCGCGGGACCGACGCCGGTTCACCGCCGCCCGGGCTTGATCGGCAACCGCCCGCGCCAGTACTGGATCAGCAGGAAGCCCCCGGCCATCCCGCCCAGGTGCGCAAAATGCGCCACCCCGGCCTGCGTGCCCGTGATCCCGTACAGCAGCTCCAGCGCGCCGAACAGCGTGACCAGCAGCCACGCCGGCATGGGAATAGGCGGGAAAATAAGCACGACCATGCGTCGGGGAAACATCATGCCGAAGGCGAGCAGCAGGCCGAACACGCCGCCCGACGCGCCGATCGTTGGATAAGGCACCCCGCCTGACATGCCCGCCAGCAGCAGCTGGGCCAGCGCCGCCGAGACAACGCACACGAAGTAGTAGACAAGGTAACGGCGGTTTCCCCATACGCGCTCGATGTCGGACCCGAACATGAACAGCGCCAGCATGTTGAAGAACAGGTGCCAGGGGCTCCCGTGCAGAAAGGCATAACTTACGAGTTGCCAGAGCTGGAAGTGGCCTGTGGGCTCGACCTGTGCGGCAAACCCGCCGGACGGCGGCCACAGCCCGAAGGCAAGGACCAGGAGGTCGCCGGTGGCGAGCTGAAGCAGGTAGACCAGGACGTTGACGATGATCAGCGCCTGGGTGGCTGGGGGCATGGCAAACATGATTTGTCGGTGTTGGAAAGCGGTCCGTGCTCGAACCAGGCTGCCCGGCGGTCGGCCTAGGGTACGTGCCGACGGGGTGACGTTGAGCCGGACGTGCCGGAATTCAAGTCTGCCCGCAAGGCCCGGCAGGCGCCCACGCAACGGCAAAGCCACAATGATACCCGGGCAGGCGGCCACAGAAGCGCCCGAGCGCCGGGCCCTACTTGCCGGGCGCTTCGGGTGTCGGGGCGCCGGCTGATGGTTGCGCGGTTGTGATCAGATCCGCTGGCAACTTCAAGATGTTGGACATGATATCGACCATGCGCGAGGCAACCGCCTTGGGGTCGAGTGGCACGATCACTGGACTCTGCACGGTGCCGCTAACGTGCACGGGAAGCGCGACCAGCGCTCCACCCAGGATGCGGCGCAGGATTGGGATGTGCTTGAGCACGTAGTCGACGCTCTTGAGCGGGGCGACCAAGAAGTTGGCGTCGATATCCCCGCTGCTGTAGTTTACGCTGCCCTGGGCAACGACCGTGACACCCGTGGCATCCACGACCACTTCGTCAAAGCGCACCCGTCTTCCCTCGATTCGCCCTTTCGCCACTGCGGACTCGTACCCCATGCTCTTGTCGCGCAGGTTGGGGAGCCTGCCGTGCACGACCTCGTTGACATTCAGCACCTCGAATACCCTGGACAGGACGGGAGCTTTCTCGATACGTCCGTCTCGGGCTACAGCGGAGAAGGTGCCTTGCATCTGATCCAAAAGCGTTCTTCGCCTGCCGTGCGCAGAGAGCGCCGCGTCCAGGTCCAGCTTGCCGGTCACCTGCAATGCCTTGTCGGTCAGACAGGCAATGGTCTGTTCCAGCGGCGCCGAGCGCGACTTGAGCGCAACCTTGAGGTCGATGTTTCCAGGCTGCGCGGTCAGCCCCCCGGTCATGGTGATTGCGCACAGTGCGGCACGCTCGAGCCTGAGATCGAGGCGATTGTGCGCTAGCGCTGCCTCTCCGATCAGCGGAGCGATCTCCCTCCCCTCCACGCGCACGTGGCCGATGTTCACGCCGATGCGACCCGACACGGGCGCTTCCCACAGCTGACGAAGATGAAACTTCTTCGTGTCTGCCACCGGCGGCGCGCTGGCATCGTCGGGCTGAATGGGCTCCACAGGCACCACGACGCTATCTCCACGCACATCGGCATCTACCGCGAATTTGTCGTTCAGGTATGCGATCTGGCCGCTCACGTCGACGCGGCTATCTTCCCCTCTAGACAGCGTCGCCGAGTTGACGATGAGCCGCGTTTCCTTCCCCTCCACGGAAAACTTCTCGATCGTGAGCGGAAGAAAAGGCGTTTCCGGGAGCACGATCATCGCGCCCTGCAGATGGCCCCTCGCTCTGCTCTTTCCCGGATCGTCGAGATCCGTCTCGGCGCTGAAATCGCCCCGCAACTCACCCAGCGACAGCGGCGGCTCGAGGAGCATGCGGCCGATGCTGGCGCCGGCCAGCTTTCCCTTGAACCGAGCGTCGATCTGTTCGCCGCTGAGCGAGCCGCCAAAGCTCGCATCCGAGTCCTCGTCGCGCACGGTGAGATTCTGGATCTCGAGCCGGTCTTGCGTGCTGCGCAGCGCTAGGCCGATCGATGGGCCGGCGGCGATGCTGCCGCTGGCATGCAGCAAAACTCCGGCGCCTTTACTCCAGTCGAGGCTGGCTTCCGATACGGCCAGCGGTGCGCGTAAACGCAGTTTCTGCGACAGCCCCGTGCGAGCATAAATCCACTGCAGCGCGTTGAGGCCCATGGTCCCGGTCGCCGTCGCCCGGATGTTCCCGATGCCGGTGCGATAGTCCTGTGTCTGTCCCGACATTTTGAGCGCAGCATCGAGCGCCGCCACTTGGATGCCGGTCGCGGTGACGCGCTGCGGTGAAATCTCGATCATGCCACCGTCGAGCTGCGTGCGAGGAACGTAATCCGGCGCGTCGATAACGACCCCGCGAGGCTGCGCCGATACTTGGAACCGCAGGTCTTTAGGCGAGCTCGGCGGCCCCTCGACTCGCATAGTCGACACCGCCAGCTTTCCGGACATCCCGTGCACGTCCTTCAATTGCTCCGCGAGCGAGGGTTCGGAGGACAGCCAGCGGAACAGCTCCTCCAGCGCGAGCAGCGCGGACCCCTGTTCTACGTGCAGGGCGCTCGGGCTCTTCAGGCCAAGGCGCGCGCTCACGCCGGAGAACGACGATTCGCCGATCTGGCCGTCCAGTAGCTGCGCCGAAAGCGCTTCGTCCATATACGCCAGATGGCCGCCGCTGATGCGTATCGGAAACGGCACGGCAGCATGACGCCCCGACGCTTTGATCGCCTGCACGTCGACGCGCGGCACCAGATCTTTGTCCGTCTCTCCCAACATGAGCCGAGCCAGCGCTCTGCCTTGCAGCTCGTGGATTTGATCGAGTTGGTGCTGCACCGCGCGGTTCTTCACCAGGCGTTTGATCAGGGCGTATGCCTCTGGCAGATCCGCGTCGACGGTGGTTTCGATATGCAGCGGCGTCGGCGTGGCGTCCAGCTTGACGATGACCGTCCCGTCACGCGCCACCGACTTGCCCAGGCGCGCTTGCACTTGCTCAAACTTGAGAACACCGCGCTCGAGCGCAGCGCTGCCGCGCACATCGTGCAGCAAGAGGTCGATGTCAGGAATACGCAGCTGCACGTTGTCCAGCAGCGCGTTGGCCTGCAACTGCTCGGGCTGAATCAGCGCTTCGAGCGTATCGCCCCGAGCGCTGAGCGTCAGCACGGTCGCCGTCCCGCGCTCGAAGCTGACCGGTGGCCTCACGAAAAAGTCCACCTGCGGAGCAGCTTTAAGCCCCGTTGCCTGCAGCGCCGCGAGATCCACTTCGCTGCCTTTGGCCTCCAGCGCATAGGCGCCGGCCTGGCTCCGAGCGAGTCTGCCGCTCAGCGCCAGATGAGGAGCGTCGAGGCGTAGGCGCTCCAACGTCACCTCGAGCGAGCCGTCCTTGAGCTGGGCGGCCGCGGACAACGCCGGGGCGAGCAAATCCAGGCGGCCCGGTCCCAATTGCATTGCAACCTTCGGCGCTGAAACGCTCGCCTCCGCCTTCATCAGCGTCGGGCTCTGAACGTGCCAGGCCAGCTTGGCGTCCGCGGTGGCCTCTTCCACCGGCCAGCTCCCGGCCAGCCCCAGCGGTGCACCCAGGCGTGCTACCTGCAGTCCCGCCAGCTCGAGGCGCCCGTCACCAACCAGGTCGCGGCGCGCGACGCGCAATTCGACGGACAGCGCATCCCAGAGATCGGCGGCGCAGGATACCTTGCCTTCGATCCCTTCGGAGGTCGTTGCGATGCGCGCCTGGATCTTCTGCAGCAGCAGCGGCGGGCGCTGGCCGATGATAAGCTCGAGACGACCCTCGTTCACCGACGCGAGCATATTTGGCACAACCCTCAGAATTTGGTCGACGGTCTTACGCAGCTCCGCGACGGTGTCTTGCTTTGCGGATGATGGCGGGCTGGCTGTGGGCTCGTCGACCCGCACCGAGATCTGCGGGGCGGATAAGTGCACAGAGTAGGGCCTGACTTGGCCTGTGATCAGCGGCAGAAGCTCGAGCTCGACGGCCGCAGCCTCGGCCTGGACCTCCACCTTCCCGGGCAGCGAGAAGCGCAACTGCGTCACGTTCGCGCCGGGTCGCGGCAAGAAGTGCAGTTCGAAGCGCCCGAACTGCGCTTTCCCGCCCGTCGCCTTGGCTATCGCTTCGGCCACCTGGCGTTTGACGGCGTCCTGATTGACCCACAGCGGTGCCGACAGCAGCACTCCGAGCACCAGGACGATCGACAAGGCAGCCGCGGCGAGCAGCCAGAGTATTAGCTTCTTTGTTCGGTTCATCCCGGCACGATTGCCGAAATCCTTGGCCAGGCCAAGCGAAAGGGAAAGAATGATTCGGCCGCGACCAAGCCTGCAAGCTCAGGCGCTCATGA
>JBGPOV010000179.1:0-6195 GCA_041488255.1 Gammaproteobacteria bacterium
CTGCCGCACAACCCCGAGGACTACATCCACCGCATCGGCCGCACCGGCCGTGCGGGCCAGCCCGGCGAGGCGATCTCGCTGGTGGCGCGCGACGAGGAGGACTCGCTGGCCAGTATCGAGAGGCTGCTCAAGCAGCGCATCGCGATCAGCGCTGCACCCGACGCGGGAAGGCCCGCGCGCTACAGCGCGCCTGACCGGGAGTCGGGCCGGCCCGCTCGCCGATCCTCCGCACACGAGACCGGGCGTTCCGAGCGCCGGGCGCCGCCGGCGCCCAAGCCCGAACACTTGGCGCCCACGGCGCGGGAGCCGGAGCATGGGCCTGACCAGCGTCCCGCGGCGCTGGTCAGTAACCCGGGAACGACCAACCGCTCCGGGCGCCATGCCAAGCGCGAGGTCCCTGCGCTGTTCCTGCCGCCGGTCGTGGAAAAGCAGGACACCTGAGTCTGCGCATCGACGGGGCGCTGCATGATTGTGTCTGAGCCCAGCGCTGCAACTGTCCGCTTCCGCGAGCTGATCGACCTGCCCGACGAGGAGATCGATCTGGCGGAGGCGGCGCTCCTCATCGCCAAGCATGCCGATCAGGGCCTGGACGTCGAGCGCTATCTGGCCAGGATCGATCAACTTGCGAAGCAGCTGTCCGCGCGTCTGCCGCAGCGGTCCAGCGACACCGAGCGCATTCTCTCGCTCAACCGCTTCCTGTTCGAAGATCAGCGCTTCGGGCCCAACCGCGAGGACTACTACGATCTGCGCAACAGCTTCCTCAACCAGGTGCTCGAGCGCCGACTTGGCATCCCCATCAGCCTGTCGATCCTGTACATGGAAGTCGGCCGCCGCATCGGCCTGCAGCTGCAGGGCGTCTCCTTCCCGGGGCATTTCCTGGTCAAGTGCAAGCTGAGCGAGGGCACCGTGATTCTCGACCCGTACTGCGGCGGGATTTCACTCAGCCTGCACGACTTGCAGCACAGGCTGCGCGAGGCGCGCGGCGGAGAGGTATCCAGCGCCATCGTCGCAGGCATGCTGGTGTCGGCCGACAAGAAGGAAATTCTGGCGCGCATGCTGTGCAACCTGAAGGCGATCTACCTGGAGAAGCGCGACCACGTCCACGCCCTGTCGGTGATGGAATGGATCATCGCGCTTGCGCCGGCCGACGCGTCCCAGGTGCGCGACCGCGGGCTAACGTACCTGCAGCTCGAGTGCTTCCGCGCGGCGCTGGAGGACCTGCAGCGCTATCTGGTTCTCGCGCCTGGCGCAGATGACGTCGACGAAATCCGCCACCGTGTGGTAGAACTGCGCCACACTACGGCGAGACTCAACTGACGCCGCGAGGGCGCAGAGCGCCTGCGCGGCGTCATCCCGGCATCGTCACCCCGGAAGGCCTTAATCCGGGGCGGGATCCAGTGCAAACACAAATACGCGCTATGGGGGCTCGCGCTTCGGACTTCGCGAACCGCGTGCGCAAGAATGCCCGCCACCTCGCGAAGTGGGCGCGCCGCAGCGGCGTGCAATGCTACCGCGTGTACGACCGCGACATCCCCGAGTTTGCGTTCGCGCTGGATCTCTACGGCGAGCGGGCGCATCTGCAGGAGTACGACCGCGGGGCTGCGCGGGACGATCACGCACGCGCGCACTGGCGCGAGGAAGTGTGTCGCGCGGCGGCCGAGAGTTTGGGCGTGGCGCTCGAGCGGGTCACGCTGAAGCGCCGCACGCGGCGCCGCGCCGGCGAGCAGCACGAGAAGACCGGCTTCAGCGGCGAGGATTTCGTGGTGGAGGAGGGCGGCCACCGCTTCGTCGTCAACCTCGAGACCTACCTCGACACGGGCCTGTTCCTCGACCACCGGATCACGCGCAGCCTGGTGCAGCAGGAAGCGGGCGGCAAGCGCTGCTTGAACTTGTTTTGCTATACCGCAAGCTTTACCGTCTATGCCGCGGCCGGCGGCGCGTCGGGCTCACTCAGCGTGGATCTGTCCAACACTTACCTGGATTGGGCGCGGCGCAACTTCGAGCTGAACGGCCTCGACCTGCATCGCCACCGGCTGTTGCGCGCCGACGCGCTGCACTGGCTGGCGGATGCCAGGCGCGCGGGCGAGCGCTTCGAGCTGATCGTACTCGATCCGCCGACGGCATCGAAATCCAAAGCCATGGCGCGGCCCTTGGATTTGCAGCAGGACCACCCGACCCTGATCGCTGCCTGCGCCCAGCTGCTCGAGCCCGGCGGCATCCTGTACTTCTCCACCAACCTGCAGCGCTTTCGCCTCGCCCCCGACGCATTCGCGGGCCTCGAGGCGGAAGAGATCTCGCAGCGCACAGTCCCGGTCGACTTTCGGAACCGGCGCATCCATCGGTGCTGGAGGGCGGTGCAGCGGTTAGGCGATTGACACGCGCTGATGAGAACTTGATTACCTATGAATCTCAGCCTTTGCGCACGGTGCTAGCTGAGCAGAGGACTCCCTCCCTTGCGCCCGAAGCGCGGGGGAGGGGTGGGGAGGGGGCGCAACTGGGTTGCGAAACCAAACCTTCCCCCATCCTCGCCTTCCCCCGCTAGCGGGGGAAGGAGTCATAAGTTCGGCTGAGCCTCTTTGACAATCAAGGAAGAGAATGCGCTGCTGATCACTTCGTCCGTTCCACGCGTCCTTTCACCACCTTGACTCGGTCGCCCACGCGCAGGTCGTCGGGGTCCTCCTGCTCGATCAGCCCAAAGCGACCGTCGTCGAAACGCACTGTGATCTCGTAGCTGATCTCGATGAGACGCTGCTGCATCTCTGGGCTGCCCACGGCGCCAATCCGAGGCTGCGTCTGGCTGCCGGCGCCCCAGCTGAAACTGATCGCAGGCCCGACCAAAGGCTGCTGGTCGAAGGAGCGTGACTGCAGGTACTGTTGCGACGCAACGTACGTGTCGGACCGCGCCGCTTTGTGCTCAGTCCGGATCTCCCTGATCGAGCGCACCACCCCGCAATCGCGGCACGTCGCGGTGACCGTGGCTTGCGGCTTGGGCTGTCCGCCGTCGTCTCCGGCCGCCAGCGCATTTGGCCCCCATTGCAGAACCGCGAACAGGGCTGCCAGAAGGAGCATGAGCAGGGGCGTGCTTCCCCGGCCTGCGCGAGAGCGGATCACGAGCACGCCGATAGAGCTCCGGCTCGATGACACCGTCACTGCGCTCATTCCGGGATGCTTTGCAGGTAGTACAGTGCAGTGAGCAGGGTGCTGGGGCGCCCCAGCGGGCCGAGCCAGCGGTTGAACACCGCCTCGATCTCGCCGCTGCGATACAGCCCGGCCAGCGAGCGGTCGATCGCCAACCGGAAGTCCGGGTCGCCCCGCGCGAGCACCAGCGCATACGGTTCGACCGAGAAGTCCTCGTCCAGCACCCGGAAGTTGGCGCCGTGCTTGGAGTCCAGGCCCTGGCCGATGAGCACCACGCGGTCGGATGCGTAGCCGTCCACCGCACCCTGTTGTAGTTTGGCAATGCCCTCCTCGGGCGAGTCCACGAAGACCACATTGACGTCGAGCATGCGGTCCTTCACGGCAGCTTGCAGCGCTGTGGCGGTGGTGGTGGTGGGAACCACGGCCACCTTCCTGCCTTGCAGGTCGGCCAGACGCAGCAGATCCGAGTTGCTGTGCACCAGAACGGTGGCTCCGTCCACGAAGGTCATCAGGCTGAAATCCACTTCCTGCTGCCGGGACAGGGTCCAGGTGGTGGTCCCGCATTCGATGTCCACTTTGCGGTCGCGCACCGCCGGGATGCGCTCCTGCAGCGTGAGCGGGACCCACTCGATGCGCAAGCTGGCCAGGTTCAGCTGCCGCTGGATGCTGTGGGCAACGTGCTTGCACAGATCCACCGAGTAGCCTTGCGGCGCACCTCCGTCGTCGGTGTAGGAGAAGGGCGGCGAGTCTCGCAGGTGACCCAGGCGGATCACGCCGCTTTTCTGGATCGCGGTCAGCACGCCGCCGTCGGCGTGGGCGGCGGCCAGGGGAAGGGTCAGGGCAAGGGCGATGAAGATGCGTTTCATTGGAGTGCGGTGAGCGGGTCTGAAGGTGGATACCGGTAAAGCTCGTATGATACGCCGCAGCGCGAGGGGGCTCCTGTCGGACCACCCCTCCAGCCGCAACCGGCAAGCATGACGCGCACCGCGCGAAGCGAGTTGCCTCGTTCCCCCCGGTGGCGGTAGGCTTAGCGGGATGTTCAAGCTCGGCAGCAAGGTTTTGCCGTTGGCTCTGGTCGGATTGATGGCCTGGGGCTGCGCGTCCACGCGGCTCGTCAACATCTGGCAGGAGCAAAAGTTTCCTAGGCCGCGTTTGGCGCGGATCTTGGTCATCGACGTGACCACGCAGGCCGGCATTCGGCGCACCTTCGAGGACGAGTTCGTCCGGCAGCTCGACGCCAAGGGCGTGCAGGCGTTGGCCAGCTACACGCTCATTCCCGAGAACGGCGAAGTGCCCAAGGAGCGGCTGGCCGAGGCCGTCAAGGAGTCGGGAGTGCAGGGCGTGATCGTCACGCGCCTGGTGAGGGTGGAGAACTCAACCGCGGTCTACTCGGGCCCCTATCCCGGCCCGCCCTATCCCGGCTTCTACGGCTACTATTCCTGGGCCTGGGTTGGCTATTACGACCCGCCACAGCTATACACCTACGACGCGGTCATCGCCGAGACGAACCTGTTCGACACGGCGAGCGACCTGCTGATCTGGTCCGGCACCACGGAGACCTTCTCGCGCCGCGACGTGAAGCAGGGCATCAGGGAGTTTGCCGCCGTCATCATCAAGGCGTTATCGACCGGCCACTTCATTTGACCGGGGGCGGCGCCGGGGCGGGGTCTTCCAGGTCTAGCTCCTGTTCCTGCTCCTTCAGCGTCTTGCGGCGCTGTACCCCGCCCGTGCCGTCCGCCGGCGGGTTGCCATCGTAGATCTGGTTGCGCCGCATTTGCAGGAAGCCATCGCGCAGGAACGCGTACCTGTCCACCGCCGCCACCTCGAAGAACTGGTCCGCGCCCAGCAGGTTGCTGCGCGTGTTGACGACGCGGACTCCTAGCACGAGCCAGTCGGCGGGCGGGTGCGGAAAGAGGTAGAACTCCGGATCGGTGAAATAGTCTCCGACCCAGCCGACCGCGTCGCGGAAGCTGCTTGGCCCGAGAAACGGCAGCACGAGGTAAGGGCCGCTTTGCACACCCCAGACACCCAGGGTCTGACCGAAGTCCTCGCTGTGTCTGTCGAGACCGAGCCGTGTTGCGACATCGAAGACGCCGAAGAAGCCAATCGTGCTGTTGATCACCACCCGGCCCACGTCGGATGCGCCCTGGGACACCTTGGCCTGAAGCAGGTCGTTGATCGTCGTGGTCAGGTCCAGGAAGTTGCTGAAGAAGTTGGTGACGCCGGTGCGGATCGGGTCTGGCGTCACCGCCTTGTAGCCCTTGGCGATCGGCTTTGTGACGGCGTTGTCGACCGCGTCGTTGAAGCGAAACACGCCGCGGTTCACCGTCTCCAGAGGGTCCCGCGGATCGCGGCCGATGGCGCAGCCTGCGAGCGCGGCACACAGGGTTAGCAGCGCCGTAAAACGCCAGGCGCGCAGGATAGGGTGCATCCGTGGGGTCGTTGTTATTCGACCCGCGATTATAGCAACCGGCGCCCGAGAGACCGTACGGGGCCGTTTGCAATCGGCATCCGCATGCTTCAGCATATGGCGCTTCACGGCGACAATGCGCCGCCATCCGAATTGATCGACAGAGGAGCAAGGACATGGATCTGGGCATTCGTGGCAAGTCGGCTCTGGTGTGCGCGGCGAGCAAGGGCCTAGGCAAGGGCTGTGCGTTTGCGCTGGCACGCGAGGGCGTGAACGTGACGCTGGTGGCGCGCGGAGCGGAAGCGCTGAACGACACCGCCGAACAGATCCGGCGCGAGACCGGCGTCAAAGTCGTTGCAGTGGCCGCGGACATCACCACGAGCGAGGGGCGCGCGGCTGCACTCGCCGCCTGCCCGCAGCCCGACATCCTGGTGAACAACGCCGGGGGGCCGCCGCCAGGCGATTTCCGCCAATGGGACCGCGAGATCTGGATCAAGGCGCTGGACGCCAACATGCTCACCCCGATCGAGCTGATCAAGGCCACCGTGGACGGCATGATCGCGCGCAAGTTCGGGCGCATCGTCAACATCACGTCCAGCGCGGTGAAGGCACCCATCGAAATGCTCGGCCTGTCCAACGGCGCGCGC
>JBGPOV010000180.1:0-5921 GCA_041488255.1 Gammaproteobacteria bacterium
CCTGCAGAAGATCATGGCCAAGGTCGGCGCCGCGCGCTTCCCTTCACCCGTGCGACTAGACTTGGCCGGCTGGGTCGGCTACCGCCTGGCCGAGGTCTTGCCGCTGGAGCTGGACATCAAACAGCGTCTGCTGGAGGCGCGAGACCCCATTGCTGCGCTGAGTGAAGTCAAAGTCTTCCTCCAGTCCCGCCAGGTGGTGCTCTGACGTAAGGCGTGAAGCGAGAGGCGTGAAGCGCGTGTGTGAAAGACGAAACGTCCCCCTCACATCATGGCGCGCAGCTGTCCCAGAATTCGCTTCACTGGCGCGGGGATGGCCGCGCCCAGGGCATCGTCTAACGTCAGCCAAAGCTGACCCGGTTCTTCTGCCCGGAACGGCCGAGCTACCTGTGCCAGCACCGGACGGATACGAAGCTTGAAATGCGTGAAGCCGTGGTCCACCGGTGCAAGTCGGCTGAGCCCGTCTAGTTGAGCCCCGTAGCGACGCGCGGTGTCCTCGATCCTGTCTTCGCTCACCTCGGGAAAGCTCCACAGTCCACCCCAGATCCCAGGCGCGGGACGTTTCTCGAGCAACACTTGCCCTGCGCTCACCAGGATGAGCATGGCGGTCTCGCGCTCTGGCAACATCTTCGCTGGTCGGGGAGCAGGCAGTTGCCCGGTCAGTCCATCGCGCCGGGCGATGCAGCTGTGCGCCACGGGGCAACGGCCGCAGTCCGGGCTGCGCCGAATGCACAAGCCGGCGCCCAGGTCCATGAGCCCCTGCGTGTAGGACTCCGCACAGCTCTCCGGCAACCGCGCCTGCGCCAGCAGCCAGAGCCGGTCCTGCACCCGCTTGTCCCCCGGATAGCCCGCAATGGCATCGTGGCGCGCCAGCACGCGCCTGACGTTGCCGTCCAGGACCGCGTGGCGCTGGCCAAATGCGAAGATGCAGATCGCGGCTG
Organism: Gammaproteobacteria bacterium; assembly: GCA_041488255.1. Lineage (GTDB taxonomy): Bacteria > Pseudomonadota > Gammaproteobacteria > Burkholderiales > SHXO01 > SHXO01. The sequence goes on from JBGPOV010000180.1 coordinate 939, forward strand.
CGGTGGACCGCCCCACGCCGGGCAGCGCGCGCACCGCCTCGAACTCGTGTGGGAACGCGCCTGCATGCCGCTCGACGATCAGGCGCGCGGCTCGATGAAGATTGCGCCCGCGGGCGTAATAGCCCAACCCGCTCCAGTACACCAACACGTCGTCCTCAGTCGCCGCAGCCAGTGACCCGATATTGGGAAAGCGCGCCAGAAAGCGCCGGTAGTAGGGGATGACCGCGGTCACCTGAGTCTGCTGGAGCATGATCTCCGACACCCAGACGCGGTAGGGATCGCGCGTGTTCTGCCAGGGCAGATCGTGCCGGCCGTACTTGCGCTGCCACTGGATAATCCGCGCGGCGAAGTCGTCCTCCTTGATCACCGCAGCAAGCCCTTCAGCTTCTCCTTAAGCGCGTCCTCGGGCTTTTTCGCCGGCGCGGCCGGCTGGGGTTGATCGCCTCCTGCCGGCGGCTCACCTGATTGCGCGGACGTCTTCTCACCACCGAGGAGCTGTTTGCCGAGGTCCTTGAGCTGACCCTTGCCACCCTCCTTCAGCGCCTCCTTCGCCATCTCCTTGAGCTGCTCTTTGCTGGCCCCGCTGAGCATCTGGCTGAACTGCATCTTGTACTTGAGCCCGCTGTAGGGCCCGTAGATACGCACCGGAAGGGTGAGCCCGGTCAGCTCGGCCCGTTCCTTCCCGCCCTGGCCGGCGGTGCTGCCCACGACCGCTGCCTTCACCACATAGTCCAGGCTGTCTTGCGCGACGTTCACGTCTCCTTCGCCGGAGATGCGCAGGAACGGTGACTTGGCGCTGAGGTCGCCATTGTGCGCTACGCCGTTCTTGACCGTAAAGCTGGCGGTCAGCTCGGTGAAATCGGTCTTCTGCGTCGTGCTGCCCGATTGCTCCGCGTCCTGGCCGCCGAGCTTGGACTTGACGTTTCGAATCGAACCGGCCAGGTCCACGCCCTTGATCGCGCCGTCCCTGAGGTTCAGGCTGGCGGTCCCGTCGAGCGCCTGCTTGAACGCGCTCACCGTGTTGCCGGCCGTGGTGAGATCCAGCTCCACGCTGCCGTGGCCCTCGAGCATGTCCTGCTGGATCGCGTCGCGCAATAGCGGGCCGACGGAGATGCCGGTCAGCAACTGCTTCACCGCGATCCGGTTGGTGTTGGCATCGACTTTAGCGCTGCCTTTGAGCGAACCCTGGTACAGGCTGGCCTGCATCGGATCGATGTCGAGCTTGCCTTCTTTGGCGCGCACGTCCACCCGTACGCTGCTGGCCTTGATGTTGTTCGCGATAAGCTCTCCGATCTTGACTCTGCCATCCAGGTTGAGCGCCTTGAGCGGCGAGAAGTCGATGGGCTTCTCCACCTCTTTTTCTTTCGGCTTGGACGCCGGGGCCGTAGATTCAGCCGGCTTGCCTTGCGCGCCTTTCTGCTTGGGCGGCGCGTATTTGTCGAGATTCAGCTTGTCGATGTCGATGTCGAAGTCGTAGGCCGGCGTCGCGAACTTCGTCATGCCTAGCCTCGCCTTGATGTGGCTCTCGTCGAACTGAGTCGCGATGTTGGCGGCCACTCGCTCCTTGCCGAGATCGGCGCGCACCGTACCCGACAGTGGCACCTTCACCGTCTTCTGCGGGATCGATGGACTCGTCAGCGTAAACTCGGCGCCGATTTTGGGCAGCTCGAAGACCTTAGTCTCGAGGTTCGCCGACATCGGGGTGCTGAGCGTCCCCTTGACGGCGTTGTCTTTTTGCCTGGCATCGACTCCCAGCGCGAGCACCGCGATCTTGAGCGCCTTGGCGGAACCCTCCACGGCAGACAGGTTCAGGGTCACGTCGGCGGCGCGCTCGGCGCCGGCGAGCTTGGCCGTGAGCTGCACGGACTCTCCGCTGGCCTTGTCGTTGGTGACCTCGAGCTTCGGCGCACCCAGGTTGATGTCGAGGTTGTCGGCGCCGAGCTTGGCCTTCGCCGCCAGCGCAAGCCCTTGCACGCGGACCTGGTTGGCCGCCATGTTGACGCGCAGCGTTGACGCCTTGAGGCTGCTCTCGGTCAGCATCATGCCGCCCACGGTCCCGGTGGCGGAAACGATCAATGCCTCGATCGCCAGTGCCTCGGGGCCGGACTGCACGCTCGGGGTTGAAAGCTTCAGATCGAAGCTGTCCTTGCCGCGGTTCGCCTTGGCGTCCAGGCTGAGCCCGCTGACCTTAACCAGTTGCTTCGCGCCGTCGGCGTCAATGTTCGCCTTGAGAGCGGCAACGATGCCGGTGAAGTCGAGAGCGCTGCCGCTCAGCTTCGCATCCAAACCCTTGAAGCTGTAGCGCTGGCTCGGCAGATCGAGGCTGAGCGTGCCCGACGCCTTCGCCCGCAAGTCAGCCTTCGGCTTCACGCCCTTGAGGGCCACGTCGAGCTGAACCGGGCTCGCCACGCCGTCGGCCAGCCGCCCGGTCTTCAACTCCACCAGCTCGAGGGCCAGGTCGTTGCCGTTGGTCTCGTCACGCCAAGTCACGCGCGAGTTGGTGATGCGGATGCCGCTCACGTCCAGCTTGACGGGCGCCTTTGTCCCCGCTTGCGGCTTGAGCGCTTCCGGCCTCGGCTGCTCCGGGGCCTTCTTCGCACCAGCTTGCTCGCCGGCCAGATCCGAGAAGTTGGTGCTGCCGTCCTTGTATTTGATCAGATCGGCGCGCAGCCCGTCGAGGCGGATTTGGTCCACCACGACTTGTTTGCTGAACAGCGGGATCAGCGCCAGAAAGACCTGCGCCCCGTCCACACCGGCGAACGCCTTGTCGCTGTTGCGCTCGGACAGCGTCGTCTTGCCCACCGCTGCCCCGATCTTGGGAAAGATCTTCAGCTTGATGTCACCGCCGATGGTCAGCGTGCGCCCGGTCCGTTCTTTGACCAGCTGCACGATCTGCGGCTTGTAGTCGTTGGGGTCGAAGACCGCGAATACGATGCCGATGGCCACCAGCAGCAGGACGATCAGTGCGCCGATGGCGTAGAGGAGGTACTTCACAGCTTTCATGTATCGGGGTCCCCGTGTTTTTTCCGTGTGAGCGCGCATTTTACCCGTGGTCAGCGGTCACGGTCGCCGAACCAGCCGAGGCGGATGATCTTTATGTTCTCTTCACGACTCGGCACCGTCTTTTTGCACCATTTTTATGCGCGCAGGCATAAATTGCATCTTGCGCTCAGGTGTAGCAGTTGAGTTGATTTAGGAACAACGTACAGCGTGCGAAGCGCAGCAGAGGCTGCCATGAACATCGCAGCAGCAGCAGGGTTCATCGGTGCAAGAGCAACGAAGCAGGACCGTTTGCAAATGCGAGAACTAACCGAGCTGGCCTACATCACGGTCTTTGACGCGCTCAAGTTGGAATACGGCGGGGACGAAGCCCGGTCCGAGAAGGAACGCAGGCAGTGCAGCGTGCGAGCCGGCGTGGCAGCCGACTACTTATTTGGCAGAGAGTCGGACAGTCGCGCGGTTGAAACACTTGATCTTGCTCGAGAGCAGGAAGCCGCTCGAAACTGGTTGAAGCGCAACGTTCGGATGCGGGAGCTTGTTCTGGAGAGCCTTCGCGTTCTCAATGTGCTGAACGACGACAGTCTGACCCGGACAGGGCTCGTGGGCGAAGGCCTTCTCATGGCCTACGGTCAAGGCTCTTCCCGGGCGCCTGACCTGACGACTTATGACGCTTTGGTCCATAGCGCCATTTATAGTCTGCCTCTACACACCCAACAAAGCATCTTCTACGGATGGGCGAAGATCCGCTCATGTCACTAGAGTCCTTGCGTGTACAAACCGGCACGCCGGACGAGTCAAGCGGGCTCATCTGGTCGGGCCGCGAGCTCTCTCCTTGACTTTTGTCAAATGCCTCTCCTCGCGCGTGAGCTACAAGAGCTCGCGTATCGGGGTCATCGGATGAGGGGGAAGACCTTTACAGTATTTTTATGCGGCGGCCCCTGATCTTGGCACCGTTTTTATGCGGCTTTGTCTAGGATGCACGCGCTACTCAGAGGAGGCGGTGATGATGGACGTGGTTTACCTCTTGGTGTTGATTGGTTTCTTCGCGCTGTCGGCTGTGGTTGTCTACGGCTGCGAACGCTTGCTAGGGAGGCGCTCATGACCTGGCTCTATGCGTTGAGCGGGATTGTTGCGCTCGCTATCACGATCTACCTGGTGATTGCTCTGCTCTTTCCGGAGAAGTTCTAATGAGTGCCAACGGGTACCTCCAACTGATCGTCTACATCGTCGTCTTACTGGCGCTGGCGAAACCGCTCGGCACTTACATGGCACGCATCTTCGAAGGCCAGCCTGCGGTGCTCAACACCGTGGGCGGGCCGGTCGAGCGCGGGCTCTATCGCGTATGCGGAATTGACCCCAACAAGGAAATGCGCTGGACACAGTATGCATTAGCCATGCTGGCGTTCAACCTCTTGGGCGCACTGGCCGTCTACGGCCTGCAGAGGCTGCAAGCGTATTTGCCATTCAATCCCCAAAGCTTTTCGGCCGTGTCGCCGGACTCGTCGTTCAACACAGCTGCCAGCTTCGCCACCAATACCAACTGGCAGGGGTATGGCGGCGAGAGCACTATGAGCTATCTCACGCAGATGGCGGCGCTCACAGTACAGAACTTCTTGTCTGCCGCGACCGGCATCGCCGTGCTGCTTCCCTTGATTCGCGGCTTCGCGCGCCAGAAAGTGGACACCGTCGGCAACTTCTGGGTCGACCTCACCCGCACCACGCTCTACATTCTGTTTCCACTGGCCCTGATTCTCGCCGTGGTCTTGGTCTCGGAAGGGGTGGTGCAGACTTTCTCCGCCTATCCCACCACACCCCTGGTGGAGTCGATCGAATACGACAACCCGAAGCTCGACGCCGCGGGTCAGCCCATCAAGGATGAGAAAGGCAACCCCGTAACAGAGAAGGCCACGCAGAAAGAGCAGAGCATCGCGGTGGGCCCGGCCGCCTCGCAGATCGCCATCAAGCAGCTGGGAACCAACGGCG
>JBGPOV010000181.1:0-5869 GCA_041488255.1 Gammaproteobacteria bacterium
AGCGCGGTGGATCGGCCGCCGCCAGTGACGCTCTGGTCAATCGCGGCCGGTGAGCGTCAACTATCAGGAAATTCCCCAAGGCAGCACGAATGGCCGGTCTTGGCCGCGAAGCGCCCGCCAGACAAGAGGCGCGATGCGACCAAGGATTTGCAACACAGCAACGACGCCGATGCGTGTCGTGTCGTCGGCTACGCGTGAGCGGGATAGGACGCCAGCTCCATCTTGCCGATCTGGTTGCGATGCACCTCGTCGGGCCCGTCCGCCAGTCTTAGAGCGCGAGCCCACGCGTACGCGCCAGCCAGAAACGGATCTGCGACGCCGCCGCCGCCATAGGCCTGAATCGCCCAGTCGATGACCCGCGTAGCCATGCTCGGCACGGCAACTTTGATCATGGCGATCTGCTTGGCGGCGACCTTGTTTCCCCCGCTGTCCATGGTGCGCGCCGCCTGTAGCACCAGCAGCCGCGCCTGATCGATGAGGATGCGCGCTTCGGCGATGCGCTCCAAAGTCACCGTTTGCTCCGCGATCGGCTTGCCGAAGGCCACGCGCGTGCGCGTGCGGCGGCACATCATCTCCAGCGCACGCTCCGCAAGCCCGATCAATCGCATGCAGTGATGTATCCGGCCGAGTCCGAGCCGGCCTTGCGCGATCTCGAAGCCGCGTCCCTCGCCCAGCAGAAGGTTGACGACTGGCACGCGAACCTGCTCGAAGATGATCTCGGCGTGACCGTGTGGCGCGTGATCGAAACCGAACACCGGCAGGTGACGCACGACCTTGACGCCTTGCGCATCGATCGGCACCAGGATCATCGATTGCTGGGTGTGGCGCGGCGCGTCGGGGTCGGTCTTGCCCATGAAGATGAGCAGCTTGCAGCGGCGATCGATGGCGCCAGTCGCCCACCATTTGTGCCCGTCCAGAACATAGTCGCTGCCATCGCGTCGGATCGAGCTGGCGATGTTGGTCGCGTCCGACGATGCGACGTCCGGCTCGGTCATCGCGAAAGCCGAGCGGATCTTGCCTGCGAGCAGCGGCTCGAGCCATACCCGCTTCTGCTCTTCGGTCCCATAGCGCAGCAGCACTTCCATGTTGCCCGTGTCCGGCGCAGAGCAATTGAACGCCTCCGACGCCCATTCGACGCGTCCCATGATTTCCGCGAGCGGCGCGTATTCGTAGTTGCTCAAACCCGCGCCGTGCTCGTCGTGCGGCAGGAACAGGTTCCACAATCCCTGCGCCTGCGCTTTGCGCTTGAGCTCTTCCATCAGCGCGAGCGGTTGCCAGCGGTCGCCTAGCGCGACCTCGTCCTCGAACCTGGCTTCGTTCGGGTAGATGTGCTCGTCCATGAACGCCGACAGGCGCGCCATGAGGTCTTTGCTACGGTTCGAATAGTCGAGATCCATCGTGCCGCCTGGGTCCATGAATCGATTGAGGCAAAGTAGCACGCGCGCTATGATCCAGGAAATGAATTGATCTAATGCTCAAACATGAAGACCGTTCATCTATCCAGGATCGACCTGAACCTGTTCGTCGTCCTCGATACCATTTACACGGAGGGCGGCATCACGCGAGCCAGCAAGCGGCTGAGCCTGACGCAGCCGGCCATCAGCCATGCGCTCGGGCGGCTGCGCGAGCTGTTCGACGATCCGCTGTTCATCCGACAGGGCAGGGCGATGATCCCCACGCCTTTGGCGCGCCTGATGATCGATCCGGTGCGTCAGTCGCTGCACGGCTTCGAGGCTACATTGAAGCGCGTCGACCGCTTCGATCCGGCGACTGCGCGCAAGCATTTCACGGTCGGCATGCGCGACGTGCGCGAGCTGACCGCCTTGCCGAATCTGCTGCGGACCGTCACGCGGGCCGCGCCGTTCATCGACATTGCGGTCGTACGCGCCGAACGCAAACAGCTCGAGACGGAGCTGGCGGCGGGGACGCTTGACGCGGCGATCGACGTTCGCCTGGCATTGTCCGACGAAGTGCGACGGCAGCTTATCAACGCGGAGCGCCTCGTCGTCGTGGCGCGGCCACGCCATCCGACGGTCAAGGAAGGGCTGGATCTGGAGACTTACTTGTCGCAGGAGCACATCCTGGTGAGCTCCCGGCGGCGCGGCTTCGGCGTCGAGGACTACGAGTTGAGCCGGCACGGATTAAAGCGGCGGATTCGACTGCGCTGTCAGCACTACTTCGCGGCGTGCCGTGTGGTGAGCGAGACCGATCTGATTCTGACGATGGCGGAGCGCTATGCGCGGATCGTCAACCGACTGTTCCGCAATCGCGTGCTGCCTTTCCCGCTCGAGGTGCCGGATTACGACGGGTATCTGTATTGGCATGTGAACGCAGACGCCGATCCGGCGAATCAGTGGTTGCGCAGGCAGTTGATGGGTGCATTTCGGGAACGGGTAGGTCTGCGCCGCGCAGACGCTCGACGCTGATTCGTTAGTCCAACCGACGAAGGCGGTTCGTGAGGTCCGCGCTTGGCTCACCCGGACAGCCATAACCTATTGCCCTGACCATATCGCCTCCTTATGCAAGCCGAAGGCGTTTAGTTCGCTCGTCAGCGAAGCCAACTCCGTGGAGAGCGCATTCAGCTCCTCGACGGTACATAAGCGCACGCGCGGCCTGAAACCGGCGTTTCGATCAATGCCGCCGGTGTCGCCGTCATTCACCGCTCGGCGCCCCCATTCCATACTCTCGTCCACCGGTGCACGCCTTCAGCGCGAACACCGGCCCACCAGGACATTTTCAACTTTGACGGAGAAACATCATGCCTCTTATCAACGTGAAGCTTATCGACGGCGTTTTTTCGGAGCCGCAAAAAAAGCAGATGGTAACCAAGCTGACCGACGCCATGGTATCGATCGAAGGCGAGAACATGCGCCCGGTGACATGGGTGATCATCGAAGAAGTCAAGAGCGGCGACTGGGCTTTGGGCGGCAAGCCGCTGACCACAGCCGACGTCAAGGCGTTGGCCGTCGGCCGTGCGGTGGCCACGGCGTAGTGTTGTCAGTCATATCTCACCGACGACAGCGAAGGGATGGCCGTGAATCGGCATGCCGTCCGGGCTAGGTTCAGTGCGCGCTCGCAGCTCACGGGCGTGCGCGCGCCGAACCACGTTGCGGCCGAGACGTTCGATCATGCGCTGGAAGACTTCCTGCGGGCCGTCGGCGATCCTCTGGCGCACATCGAGCCGATGCTCGTGGAGCATCCCGAATTCGTCATGGGGCAGATGCTGCGCGCTTCGGCTGCCGTCGCCGCAAAGCATCCGAGCGCGCTGCCGATGCTCCGCGGCGCCCTGGAGAGCATTCCGGCGACCGGCGTCGAGCCGACGGAGCAGGAGCGCGCTCATCTCGCCGCCGCGCGTGCCTGGCTTCATGGGCAACCGGAGCTTGCCGCGCGGTGCTATACCGCGATCCTGCACGAGTGGCCGCGGGACCTCTTGGCGCTGCGATTGGCCCAGTCGTGTCATTTCTTTCTCGGCCACAGGCTGGCGCTGCGCGAGGTCACGGAGCTGGTATGGCCATCGTGGACCGCCGGCATGCCCGGTTACGAATATCTGCTCGCCATGACCGCGTTCGGATGCGCGGAGAACGGCGATGATGGCCGGGCCGAAGCACTCGGGCGTCAAGCGCTCGCGATGCAGCCGGTGTTCCCGTTCGCGATCCATGCCGTCGCCCATGCTCTGTACGGCCGTGCCAGTTTCGCCCAGGGAGCCTGGTTCATGCAGCAACACCGGCCGCACTGGGCCAGGAACAGCCGCATGGTAGCTCACAACGCGTGGCATGCCGCGATGTTCGAGCTGGAGTCAGGCGATCCGGCCCGAGCGTTGGAGGTACTGGATGAATCGCTCATGCCGCATGCCACCCGCTCTGCAAGCGATGCGGCAGACGCGACCGCGCTGCTCTGGCGACTCGAGGTCGACGGCGTCGATCCAGGCAGACGCTGGTCGCTGCTGTCTGACTGCTGGGCTATTCATGCTTCGCCGGGATACTGGCCGTTCGTCGATCTTCACGCTGCGATTGCGTTCTCCGCGGCGGGACACACGCCCAGAGCGCACTCGCTCGCGCGAGCGATATCGGCTTGTGCGCGGCGACAGACGGGCCGTGCGCGCGCCGCACGCATCGTGACGCTGTCCGGGCTTCGCGCCATCGAGGCATTTGCAGCGGGTGCCTACGCAGAGGTGCGGGACATCTTTCGGGGATTACGGCCTGCGCTCGAACGCATCGGGGGCAGCCATGCGCAGCACGAGCTGTTTGGACGGATGTTCACGGAGGCGGGACGGCGGCTTCGTACTCCGGACCTGGTCGAGGGCCCGGTCTGGGGCGTTGCCGCTTGATACCGGCGCTTGCGCACCGGACACCGTGCCGCAATGGAGTCGAACCGCTCTGCTACGAAGCCGCGGCCGCACTGCCTGTTGCGGCGACTGTACCTGCGCTCTTGCGCCAGGTCGCGGGCGGGACGCCGAACTGACGCTTGAAGGCACGGTTGAACGCGGCTGCCGATTCGTAGCCCACCTCCTCCGCGATCTGAGCCAAGCCGCGATTCCCGAGCAGGAGTTGCTGTGCTGCCACAGAGATCCGCCACCGGGCGAGATACTGCATAGGCGGTTGCCCAAGGAACTCGGCGAAGCGGTCGGCCAGCGCCGATCGCGACAAGCCGACTCGTTTTCCAAGCTCTTCCACCGTCCACGGGTAGGCCGGATCGTGATGCACGAGCGCAAGCGCGCGGCCGACGAAGCGGTCGCGTAGTCCAGCGAGCCATCCGGTCTGCTCTGGAGGCAAAGATTCCATGTACCGGCGGATCGCCTCGACGAATAGTAGCTCGGAGAGCTTGGCCAGCACGGCAGCGCCGCCAGCTCTTGGTGCTTCGCTCTCCGCGACCGAGAAGCGCACGGCAGTGTGCACCCATCCGGCGATCCCGCTATCTTGCAAGTTGACGCTTAACACCCGCGGGAGGCCGGCGAGGATGGGCTCTGAAAGCCGTCTGTCGCAGGCAAGGTAGCCACAAACCAACCTCGTAGTTTCACCGCGACGGCCGCTGCGCATTGGCGCGACCTCGCCCGGGCGTAGGAGCTGATGAAGGCTATCGGCGGTCAGTTCAACGGGCCGGAGGCGGCCCATGTTCGAGCTCGCGAGCACGTGTCGGTCGCCGTGCGGAAACACGATGAGATCCCCGGTCTCCAGTTGGACCGGCTCGCCATCCACCAACCGGGCCAGGCAGCGACCTGCAGTTACCAGGTGATAGGGAATGATGTGCTCGGCCTCCGGCATGTGCAGCTCGCCGATCAGCCGGGGCGGCGGCGTCAGATAGGACCATCCTGCCCTTAATTCGGCGTCCAGAAACACCGCCCCGGTGAGGCGTATCGCTCTAAGCACGTCCGATAGTGCATCCATAGTCCGCCCTGCCGACTGCCTGGTTCGCTCCGCTGCTGCCAGCCAATGAGATTTTATCGAACCGGAGAGACAGCAGCGCCATGCCGCTGTTACCCGAGCGTACTTACCCAAGCCTCGGCATCACTCGTCGCGTATCTCTTCCAGGATGTGGATCAGCCGCTCGAGCTCTTGATCATTCATACGCCCCCTAGGCTCGGAGACCGGGCCTGCATCTCAAAGCGGCGAACCGAAACACCCGTCTCCCTCATCCCCTTCCCTTGTGACTCCGGCCGGGCGCAAAGCGCCCTTAACATCGCAAGCGATGTTAGCCTTCGCCGCAACAAGCTCTGCGAGCGTGTTGTCCCGGGGGAGAAGGGAATTTCCCGTCCAAGCTCACGGAACCGCCTGCGCCGGTACGAGCCGTATCGCCTGCTCGGGACAGGCGGCTACGCATCGTCCGCAGGCATGGCAGTCCTGCGAGCGAACGGCAAAGGCTTGCCTTCCTC
>JBGPOV010000182.1:0-5717 GCA_041488255.1 Gammaproteobacteria bacterium
CCCCTCGCCAGACGGGCGATCATCGTTTGCTCATATGTTACGTCCTTCGGGCTGAATTAGGGCCGTGAGCGGTGGGTCCCGCGACCGCAGCGCGGCGGCTTGCTTTACCCGGAAAACCGTTTGTGTCAGTATCCAGCGCAAAGTACCGCGCCCCGGCTAGCCTGCGGGCGCAGGCGCCCTGAGGGCAGAACGCAAGAAAAAGGGGGGGACGTGTCACTCGCCGGAGCCGGGCCACAAGCTTCTGTCACTCCGGGACTTAGGCGCTCGCCCCCGCCGTCACCCGTACGCGACGTACCGCTGTTGTCGGTACGGGATGTCAGTGTGCGCTTCGGCGGTATCGTCGCCCTCGACGGCGTGTCCTTCGACGTCTACCCGGGCGAGATCGTGGGGCTGATCGGCCCCAACGGCGCCGGCAAGACGACGCTGTTCAACTGCCTGTCCCGGCTGTACGAATTCGAGCGTGGCTCGATCGTGTTCGATGGCCAGTCTCTCCAGCGCCTACCGCGCCACCGCATCGCCGAGCTAGGCATCGGCCGCACCTTCCAAAACCTCGCCCTGTTCCGCAGCATGAGCGTGCAGCAGAACGTGCTGCTCGGCGGCCACTGCCGCACGCGCGGCGGGTTTCTCGTGAACGCACTGCGGTTGCCGCTGGTGGCGCGTGAGGATCACAGACTGGAGCAGCAGGCGCACCAGCTCATCGAACTCCTGGGCCTAGGCACGGTGGTCGCTCGCCGGGTGGCCGATCTTCCGTTCGGTGTCCAGAAGCGCGTCGAGTTCGCACGCGCATTGGCCAGCCAGCCGAAGCTCTTGCTGCTGGACGAGCCGGCCTCTGGTCTCAACCACGACGAGCTGGAAGACCTGATAGCGCTGATCCGGCGCGTGCGCGACCGGTTGCGGGTGACTGTGCTGCTGGTCGAGCATCACATGAGCCTGGTGATGCGCGTCTCCGACCGCGTCGTCGCGCTGGACTTCGGGCGAAAGATCGCGGAGGGAACGCCGGCGGCAGTGCAGAGCGATCCGGAGCTGATCCGCGCCTACCTTGGAGTGGCAGGCTGATGGCCGCGCTGTTGGAGGTGAAGGAGCTGAGCGCGGGCTACGGGTCGACGCCGGTGCTGCACGGCGTGGGGCTCGAAGTCGCAGAAGGCGGCATCACCACGGTGCTGGGCGCCAATGGCGCGGGCAAGACCACCCTGCTGCGCGCGCTGTGCGGGATGATCAAGTCTGCCGGGGAGGTGCGGCTGCGCGGGAAGGTGATGAGCGGCCGCGCCACGGAAGACATCGTGCGCCAGGGCGTGGCGCATGTTCCAGACGGGCGCGGCACCTTCGTCGACCTGACGACCGAGGAGAACCTGAGGCTCGGCGCCTACACGCGCAAGGACAAGGCGCGCGTAGCCGAGGACTTCGAGCGCGTGTTCGGCTACTTTCCGCGACTGCGCGAGCGGCGTCACCAGCAAGCGGGCACGCTTTCCGGCGGCGAGCAGCAGATGCTCGCCCTGGCGCGCGCCCTGATGCTGCGGCCGCGACTGCTGCTGCTGGACGAGCCGTCCTTCGGACTGGCGCCGCTAGTGGTGCAGGACATGTTCCGCATCATGCGTCGCATCAACCAGGAGGAGGGCGTGAGCATGCTGCTGGTCGAGCAGAACGCCACGCTGGCTCTGGACCTGGCCGACCACGTGTACCTGCTGGAGACCGGGCGGGTGGTGGTGTCGGGTCCTTCGTCGGTGATCCGCAATGACGAAGCGGTGCGCAGGTCATACCTCGGGTACTGATTCACGAGCTTTCATGTTCAAGGAATACGACCAATACGACGCGGTAGGGCTCGCGCAGCTGGTGCGCAACGGTGAAGTCACTCCCGAGCACCTGCTGGAGGAGGCCATTGCGCGCGTGGAGCAGCGCGACGGGACGCTCAACGCCGTGGTCAACAAACTCTACGACCACGCCCGCGCCGCCATTCGCGCCGGACTGCCCGACGGGCCATTGCGTGGCGTGCCATTCCTGCTGAAGGACTTGCACGCGCTGTGCAACGGCGCCGTCACCAGCAATGGCAGCCGCTTCTTCAAGGACAATCTGGCCGACCACGACACCGAGCTGGTGTCGCGTTACAAGAGGGGCGGGCTGGTGATCTTCGGCAAGACCAACACACCGGAGTTCGGCCTGACCATCACAACCGAGCCGGTTCTGTTCGGGCCGACTCGAAACCCGTGGAGTCTCGGACACACGGCGGGCGGCTCGAGCGGTGGCGCGGCCGCGGCAGTCGCGGCAGGGCTTGCGCCGGCAGCCCATGCGTCCGACGGCGGCGGCTCGATACGCATTCCTTCCTCCTGCTGCGGGGTGTTTGGACTCAAGCCCACGCGCGGGCGCAACCCTCAGGGGCCCGATCGCGGCGAGGGTTGGTCGGGGATGAGCACTGAGCACGCGGTCACGCGCAGCGTGCGCGACAGCGCGGCGCTGCTGGACCTCACCTGCGGGCCCGACGTGGGCGCTCCGTATTTCGCGACACCGCCTCGCCAGCCGTACTTGAGCGAGGTGGGTGCCGACCCGGGACGGCTGCGCATTGCCTTTGCCACGCACACCCCGGCGGGAGAGAAGGTCGCGCCCGAATGCGAGCAGGCAGTGGCCGAAACCGCACGCCTGCTGGAAGGGATGGGCTACCGGCTCGAGGAGGCCAAGCTGGATTTCGTTCCCGAGGAGCTGGGGCCCGCGTTCCGGACGGTGATTGCCGGCAATACGCGAGTTGCGATCGAGAACTACGCGGCCAAGCTAGGCTGCCGGCCGTCGCCGGAGGAGTTCGAGAAGGTGACCTGGCTGTTGTTCGAGTCCGGTGCCGAGGCGAGCGCAGCGGACTACGCTCGCGCCGTGCTGGCGATTCATCGGACCGGGCGAACGGTTGCGCGCTTTTTCGAGCGCTACGATGTGCTGCTGACGCCCACGCTCCCCCAGCCACCGCAGAAGCTCGGCGTGTTCGACATGAATGCCGACGACCCCGAGGGCTACCGCGTCGCAGTGGCATTGTTCACCGCCTTCACCGCGCCGTTCAATGCCAGCGGCAACCCGGCGATGTCGGTCCCGCTGCACTGGGCTTCCAGCGGACTGCCCATCGGCGTGCAGTTCGCGGGGCGCTACGGCGACGAGGCGACGCTGCTGCGCCTCGCCGCGCGACTGGAGCAGGCCCGGCCCTGGTTCCACCGCCGGCCTTTGGTCAACCCCGCGTGAACTGCTGAGAGTATGGAAGCATTGCTGCATCAGATCTTATCGGGCCTGGCCACGGGCGGCATCTACGCCAGCCTGGCGCTGGCCCTGGTGATGATCTACCAATCGACCAACCACATCAATTTTGCCCAGGGCCAAATGGCGATGTTCTCGACTTATCTGGCCTGGGACATGATCAACCACGGCATGCCGTACTGGTGGGCTTTCCTGCTGACGGTCGCCATCTCCTTCATCGCTGGGATCGTCATCGAACGAGTGGTCATCCGGCCGGTGGAGAACGCGCCGGTGCTGTCCGTCGTGGTCGTATTCATCGCGCTGCTGGTGATCTTCAACAGCATGGCCGGCTGGATTTACACCTACACCATCAAGACCTTTCCCAGCCCGTTCCCCGAGCAGCCGCTGTTCGGCAACCGCTTCATCTCCTCCCACGAGCTGGGAGCGATCGGCATCACGCTGGCGGTGCTGGTGCTGCTGTACGCGTTCTTCCGCTTCACCCCGCTGGGCCTGGCGATGCGGGCAGCGGCCCAGAATCAGGTGTCCAGCCGTCTGGTCGGAATCCGCGTGGGTTGGATGCTGGCCCTAGGCTGGGGTCTGGCGGCCTCGGTCGGCGCAATCGCAGGCATGCTGGTGGCACCGATCATTTATCTCGAGCCCAACATGATGTCCGGGGTGCTGCTGTACGCCTTCGCGGCCGCTCTGGTCGGTGGCATCGACAACCCGTTCGGTGCGGTGCTGGGCGGGTTCGCGGTCGGCGTGCTGGAGAACCTCCTCGGCGCCTACGTGATCGGCACCGAGCTGAAGCTGACCGTGGCGCTAGTGCTGATCATCGGCGTGCTCCTGGTCAAGCCGACGGGGTTATTCGGCAAGGTTTTCGCCACTCGGGTATAGCGGACCGCCGATGAACGACGCGGTAACCACACCAGTCATCAGCCTACCCCGCTACGCGGGGCTGTCGCCGCGCGTCTGGAAAGCGATCGGGCTCTTCGCGCTCGCCGCCGGCGCCGTCGCGCTGCCCTTCCTGGTCAGCAACTACCGGGTGTTCCAGTTCAACATGGTGCTGGTGTACACCATCGTGTTGCTGGGGCTGAACATGCTGACCGGGTACAACGGCCAGATCTCGCTCGGGCACGGCGCGTTCTACGCCATCGGCGCTTATGTGGCCGCCATCTTGATGGACCGCTTTGGCTGGCCCTACTGGGCCACGCTGCCCGTGGCTGGGGTGGTGTGCTTCATCTCCGGCTTCCTGTTCGGACTCCCCGCGCTGCGGCTGCGCGGGCACTATCTTGCGTTGGCGACCTTCGCGCTGGCCGTGGCCATGCCGCAGATCCTCAAGTACAAGCACATCGAGCAGTGGACAGGGGGGGTCCAGGGCATCGTCATCATCAAGCCCGAGCCGCCGCTCGGGCTGAAGATCACGCCGGACCAGTGGCTCTACCTGTTCACGCTTGCGATACTGGTGATGATGTTCGTGATCGGCTGGAACCTGCTGCGGGGCCGAGTCGGGCGCGCGATGGTGGCCATCCGGGATCATCCGATCGCGGCGGAGGCCATGGGGGTGAACAGCGCGCTGTTCAAGACGCTGACGTTCGGCGTGAGTGCGCTTTTTACAGGTGTGGCAGGCGCGCTTGGGGCGATCGTGGTGCAGTTCGTGGCGCCCGACAGCTTTGATGCGTTGCTGTCCATCATCTTCCTGGTGGGCATCGTGATCGGCGGAATCGCCTCGATCTCGGGTGCGCTCTATGGCGCGCTGTTCATCCAGTTCATCCCCAACTTCGCCGACCAGATCTCCAAGGCCGCGCCCTGGGCCATCTACGGTGTTTTCTTGCTGGTCTTCGTCTACGCGATGCCCACGGGGGTGGCCGGTTTCATCCGCATGCTCCTCGGGAAGCTCGCGCGCCGCCTGACTTCTTGATGACGGTACACCCTGCAGCCATCCTCAACCCACCCACCACGGGAGGACGCAGCCATGACAGCCCACGGCCCGCTTGTTGTATGGCTGACCGCTGCCGTGCTTGCGGTGACCGGCCCCGCAGCTGCGCAGAAAAAGTACGATCCCGGCGCCAGCGACACGGAGATCAAGATCGGGCAGACCATGCCTTACAGCGGCCCGGCCTCGGCCTACGGCACCATCGGCCGCGCGGAGTCGGCGTACTTCCAAATGATCAACGAGCAGGGCGGGGTCAACGGGCGCAAGGTCACGTTGCTCAGCCTGGACGACGGCTTCAGTCCGCCCAAGACCGTGGAGCAGATCCGCCGCCTGGTGGAAGAAGAGGGCGTGCTGTTCATCTTCCAGAGCCTGGGCACGGCCGCCAACACGGCGATCCAGAGGTATCTGAACGCCCGCAAGGTCCCGCAGCTATTCGTGGCCAGCGGCGCCACCAAGTGGGGCGACCCGCAGAACTCCCCCTGGACTATGGGTTGGCAGTCGAATTATTAGTTTGAGGGTTGGATCTATGTTAAGTATGTTTTTTAGTACAAACCCAGTACCAAAATCAATATACTATACC
>JBGPOV010000183.1:0-5706 GCA_041488255.1 Gammaproteobacteria bacterium
CACCCCGCTGCGCGAGGCGATCTCCGGCTGGTACCGCACCCGCTATGGCGTGCAGGTCCCGGCGTCACGCATCGCCGTGACGACCGGTTCCTCCGGCGCGTTGCTCATCACCATGGGCGTGCTGCTCGACCCTGGCCACGAGGTGCTGATGGCGGACCCCGGCTATCCATGCAACCGGCACTTCGTTCGCACCATGGATGGCGTGCCAGTTGGCGTCGCGGTCGGGCCGGACACGGCATACCAGCTCACAGCGGACCTGGTGGAACAGCACTGGACGCCGCGCACCAAAGCCGTCCTGATCTGCTCGCCGTCGAACCCCACCGGCACGATCATCTCGCCGCAAGCCTTGCGCGAGATCCACGAGGTGGTGCGGGCGCGAGGCGGAGTCCTCATCTCGGACGAGATCTACCACGGACTCACCTACGGCCCGGCCACACCGACCGCGTTGGCCGTTGACGACGACGTTTTCGTCATCAACAGTTTCTCCAAGTACTTCGGCATGACCGGGTTCCGGCTGGGCTGGATGGTCGCGCCGGAGGCGTTTCTGGTCGACGTGGACAAGCTCGCCGGCAACCTCTTCATCTCGCCGTCCGATATCGCCCAGCGCGCCGCTCTGGCGGCATTCGAGCCCGCCACGATCGCGCTGCTGGAGCAGCATCGCGACCTGTACCGCAAGCAGCGCGATTTCCTGGTACCGGCGCTCAAAGAGCTCGGGTTCCAGGTGCCGGTGATGCCCGAAGGGGCGTTCTACGTCTACGCAAGCTGTGGTCGTTTCACCGACGACAGCTACGCGTTCTGCTGGGACATCCTCGAGAAGGCCGGGGTGGCTATTACCCCCGGCCTGGATTTCGGTCACAACGACCCGCAGCGCCACGTACGCTTCTCCTATCCCAAGCCGATCGCGGTGCTGGAGGAGGGAGTGCGGAGATTGCGGGAGTATCTGGTTCGGAAATGACCGCCCCGCACTTCATGACCGGGATGGAGCAACGCGCCATCCGAGCCAACGGCATCCGCGTCAATACTTGGCTGGGAGGCAGAGGCGCGCCGGTTGTCATGCTGCACGGTTATCCCCAGACCGGCCAGATGTGGCGCAAAGTCGCGCCGCAGTTGCTGGACGAGTTCACCATCGTCTGCCCAGACCTGCGCGGCTACGGCGACTCGGACAAGCCGCGAGACGGCTACGACAAGCGCACCATGGCCCGGGATATCCACTTGCTGATGGAGTCGCTCGGACATAAGCGCTATGCTGTAGTCGGTCACGACCGCGGCGCGAGAGTGGCGCACCGCCTGGCGGTGGATCATCCCGACGCGGTGACCAGGCTGTGCGTTCTCGATATCGTGCCGACGCACACCGTGTTCCGCGACACCGGGAAAGAGCTCGCTGCGGCATACTGGCATTGGTTCTACTTTCAGGTGCCGGACCTGCCCGAGCTGATGATCGGCGCCGCGCCGGAAGCGTTCCTGCGCTACATGTTGCGTGGGCTCACCTTCCGCGCCGGGGCCATAGAGGAGCCGATGGTGCAGGAGTATCTGCGTGCTTTCACGCTACCGGGAACGATCCGCGCCGGCCTGGAAGATTATCGAGCCGCCGCCAGCCGCGATTTCGAGGACGATGAGCGCGATCTCGCGCTCAAGCTGCGCTGCGCGGTGCTGGCAATCTGGGGCGAGCACGGCAAGATGCGCACTCTGTTCGACGTGCTGGCCACCTGGCGCGAAAAGGCGCCAGATGTGCGCGGTCGGTCACTGCCCTGCGGTCACTTCATCCCCGAGGAGATGCCCGCGGAGTTGGTCACCGAGTTGCGGCAGTTCCTGCGTAGCTGAACTTGGTTCGCGCCGGCCTGTCTTCTTTCTAATGTATCTCTTCGCTAAATCTCCCCAATTCTGATGCTTCACATCACCAATGGCGATATGGCGGTCGGTGTGCTCCGTGCAGCCGAGCTGCCTGGCACATACCTGCCCTGGCGCGACGTGCTGCACGAGGGGCCGGTGCCGGCGGGACTGGGCTTGGACAAGCTTTCGCGCTTGCGGGTGGAGTTCATCGTCTCCTGCGGATGGGGAAAGCAAGAGGAGGTCAGCCGTCAGTTCCTCACACGCGACGCGGCGCTGGAGGCTTCGCTCAGCGAAGACGAGGTGGTGCTGTGGTTCGAATCTGACCTCTACGAT
This sequence comes from Gammaproteobacteria bacterium, assembly GCA_041488255.1. Taxonomy (GTDB): domain Bacteria; phylum Pseudomonadota; class Gammaproteobacteria; order Burkholderiales; family SHXO01; genus SHXO01. Next base: position 2,164 of record JBGPOV010000183.1, read on the forward strand.
CAGCTGCAGCTGTGTCAGGTCTTGGCCTGGTACAAGGAGCAGGGGTCGATGCCGCGGAAGATGTCGCTGATCGGCGTAGACAAAGATGCCGATGGAAATTTCCGCGGGCTGAGCCAACACAAGCCTGACGGCATCAAGGCATTGTACGAATCCAGAGCCTCCGTCCGCGATGCTCTGATTGCGCTCGCGGCACGCGCCTGGGATGCATTCCGTGCCCCCGAGCCGGTGGCTCTGGATGCGCTGCGAAGCAAGGGTACGCCGGCGCTGCCGGTGCTGGCTCCGGCGCTCGAGCGCTTGCTCCAGGAGCTACCCTCCAAGACCAACGGCCTGTCGCGCACTGAGCACGCCGCGCTGGCGGCGGTGGCGGAAGGCGCCAGGGCGCCCGCGGAAATCTTCGTCGCGGTGCACACGCGCGAGGAGCGACCGTTCATGGGCGATTGGCCGTTTTGGCGTGTGCTGGCGCGGCTGGCAAGCGGGACCAAGCCCATGCTCGAGTTGGCGAGCGGCGCGCGCCCGCGGTTCCCGCCCGAGGTGCCGGCGGCAGCATCCTTCGGTGCGCAGCGCTTCCGTCTCACGCCATCTGGACGCGAAGTGCTCGCGGAGAAGCTCGACGCCATCGAGCTCAACGGCATCGAGCGCTGGCTGGGCGGCACGCACCTGCAGAAGAGCGCGAAACTCTGGCGCTGGGACCGCGCTGCAGGAAAGCTAGTCGAAGGTTAGGAAAGCGTCCTGGGAGGGCCGATGCGCTCCACGCTCCCTCGAGTGTTGCGTCCGCTTTGGCCAGAAAGCGCAATTTCTTCGTGAAGCGCCTGGTTCTGGTGGGCGGTGGACACGCCCACGTCGAAGTGCTGCGCCGCTTCGGGTTGCAACGCGAAGCCGGGGTGGAGATCACGCTGATCAACACCAGCCGACATACCGTGTACTCCGGCATGCTGCCCGGTCTCGTCGCCGGGCACTACGGCTGGCGTGCCTGCTTCATCGATCTGGAGGTGCTCGCTCGGTTCGCGGGAGCTCGGCTACTTCGCGACATTGCCATCGGGCTGGACTTGGAGCGCAAGCTGGTGCGTTGCGCCGACGCGGCCGAGGTTGGGTACGACATTGCGTCGGTGGACGTCGGCTCGGTTCCGAACACGCCCGCGATTGCTCAGCCGGACCGGCAAGGGATGTCGGTGAAGCCCGTGCAGCGCTTCATCTCCGCCTGGGACGGGTTCGTGCATCAAGCCGGAGATCGAGAGCTGAGCCTCGTGGTTGTAGGTGCAGGCGCCGCCGGGATAGAGCTGTGCCTGTCCATGCAATATCGACTGCGGCAAAGGGTCCCGCACAACCGAGTAAAGTTCGGCGTGATTGCGTTGAGCGCGGACATCCTGCCCGACCACAACGCGGGAGTGCGCGAGCGGATGCTACGGCTGCTGCAGGCGCGCGGCGTGGCGGTCAGCACGGGCAGCCGTGTCGTGGGAATGGACGATCACAATCTCGTTCTGGAAGGCGGCAACGCGGTGCCGGCCGATCAAGTCGTGTGGGCGACCGGCCCGGCCGCCCCGCGCTGGCTCGGCGACAGCGGCCTTCGCACGGACGACTGGGGCTTTGTCTTGATCGATGACAGCCTGCGCTCGCTGTCTCGTCCGGAGGTCTTCGCAGCAGGCGACATTGCCACCATGGTCCATCACCCGCGCCCGAAGTCGGGTGTCTATGCGGTGCGCCAGGGCCCGCCGCTCGCGGCCAACCTCCGCTTGGCCTTGCGCGGCGATACCCCGCGCGCCTTCGAACCGCAATCCATCGCGCTCCAGCTCATTACCACCGGTGACCGCAACGCGATCGCCTCCTGGGGGCCGCTGCACGCAGAGGGCGGCTGGGTCTGGCGCTGGAAGGATCGGATCGACCGGCGGTTCATGCGCAGATATGCCGCAGGACACCGATGAGCCGCGGCTGATTCAGACCGAAGGATCGTCGCCAGTGATCTCTGAGTTGAAGCCCGCGCGGCCGGGCGTGGATCAGGCGTTACTTCTCGCGTTTGCCATCCAACTCACGATCAAGTTCGACTGCAGCGTCAGCGAACGGTTCGCTGAGGTGTGCCTGGCAATACTCCTTCAGCCACGCGATGTGCGCTTCATTGTCTGTGGACAGCAGTCTGCCCTTCGCGAGATTGGTGCCCGTGACGAAGCCGGCAACCCACCAGCTGTAGGCAGCTTCAAACTTGGTGTTGCTGGACAGATTGCTGATGTATCTCGCGCAAGACAGTTGGCTCATGCCGAAGCCGCTGAAGTCTTCGCCGGCAGAGGCGGCATGGGCAAAGATAGCGGTCAAGACCACAAGGGTATATCGCATATCGATCTCCTTCCGACGGGGCTGCCGCTGGTGGTCCACCTGCGGTGAGCGCCCGACCTCCTGCCGGCCATGCACTAAGTGCGCCAGTGTCCCCATTGGACGGAGGCCCAGCCAGCTGGAAGAATAGACGAAGCAGGACTGAGTGAGGAAAGCAATGACCGACACTGCCGCTACCCCGACGCCTTTCAGGATCCACGTCTCCGACGAATCCCTCGCCGATCTCCGCGCGCGCCTGGCCGGCGTGCGCTGGCCCGACGAGCCGCCGCTCGCGCCTTGGAGCACCGGCACTAGCGTCGTCTACATGAAGGGGCTGGTGGAGTACTGGCGCGAGCGGTTCGACTGGCGCGCGCAGGAGGCGAAGCTCAACGCTTTTCGGCAGTTCACTGTGCCGCTCGCGGGTATTGACGTGCACTTCATCCACGAGCCGGGGGTGGGACCGAACCCCACGCCCTTGCTGCTATCGCATGGCTGGCCCGGCTCCGTGTTCGAGTTTCATAAGATCATCCCCATGCTCACCGATCCGGCTCGCTTCGGCGGTGATGCCAACGACGCCTTCACCGTGGTTGCGCCTTCGCTCCCGGGCTACACGTTCTCGTTCCATCCGGGGCAGGCGCGCTTCAGCGTGGAGCAGATCGCCGACGCCTTTGCAGAGCTGATGACCGCTCTGGGCTACCCGCGCTTTGCGGCCCAGGGCGGCGACTGGGGCGCTTTCGTAACGTCCCGGCTCGGGCTGATGCATCCCGACCGCCTGTTCGGGATTCACCTCAACTTGCTGGCGATACGGCGCGATCCCGCCATGCTTGCCAACCCGACCGCCGAAGAGAAAGTGTTCCTCGACCAGCTCCAGCACTGGCTGAAGGAGGAAACGGGCTACCAGTGGATCCAGGGCACGAAACCGCAGACGCTCGCGTTCGCGTTGAGCGACTCGCCCGTCGGGCTCGCCGCGTGGATCATCGAAAAATTCCGGGCGTGGAGCGACTGCGGCGGCAATCTGGAAAACGCGTTCACCCGGGACGAGCTGCTGACCAACATCTCTTTGTACTGGTTCACCGGCGCGATCGGCTCATCGTTCTGGCCGTACTACGCGCGCATGCACAGTGCGTGGCCGATACCGGAGGGCGCGCGCGTTTCCGTTCCCACTGGCTATACGGAGTTCCCCGCCGAGACCCTGCGTCCACCGCGCTCGGTTGCGGAGAAGGTGTACAACGTTCGGCGCTG
>JBGPOV010000184.1:0-5398 GCA_041488255.1 Gammaproteobacteria bacterium
ACATACTGACCGAAGTTGGCAAACAGGCTCAGCTGCTCGTTGAGCGCGTAGTTGATCCGCTCCGCCAGCCCCTCGGGGTTGATGTCCGGGTCCCAGACCATGGGCGTGGTGTACACGGGGTTGGGCATCTTGCCGGCTTGGAGTGTCAACCACGGCGTGGCGCGCCAGCCCAGGTAGACCTGACCCACCGCGATGGCGTTGCTGCCGCCTTTGCCATAGGGAGCCACCCCCCCGGCGTTGGTACTCGAGTTGTTCCCGAAGGTCACCCAGGACGTGCGGGGGTTGCTGTTCGTCTCCAACCGCAGACCGTAGAACCAGTCCTCCACGAGGTCGCCGCGGATGCCGATGCGTACGGCGTACCGCCAGCGGTCCAGCGTCTCTGCGTCAGAGCCGCCGGTGTTGGGAATCGCAAAAGTAGAGGTGCCCGCCCGGCTCTCGTAGCGCAGCCGCACATCTCCGAACAGCTGGATGCTCTTGATCCCCGGGCTGGCATCGAACTTGGTCTTCTTGGCCGCCGCCTCGGTCTGCTGCTTCTCCTTCTCGGTTTGCTGTGCGGCCAGCTGCGTCTGGCGCTGGCGTTCGGCGCGCTGTTGGGTTAGCTCAGCTTCGCGCGCCTTCTTGAGCGCTTGGTACTCGTCTTCAGATAACACGCCCTTCGCCTTCAGTTTGTCGAGCAAGTCGTCCATCGGATCGCTGCTCTGCGCACAAGCCGGGCCGCTGGCCAGACCTAGCAGGGCCGCGGCGCCAAGAGCGGCCATCATGGGAGCGATGGCAGACAGCATCCGGCTGCGCAGCGTGGTCGGCGAGCTGTTGCTCGCCTTCTTGATGGGTTTCATTGTTATCTCCTCCCCAGTCTTATTGTTTGTTTCTATTTGCTTGGAGAACGGCCTTAACCCCCCTCTATCGTCGTTTCTTGGGGCGCAAAACAGCGATGCCTCTGGAAGCAGAGCGCAAGCCGGCGCTATATTTGTTACAATATTACGCCGCTAGGCATTGAAGGATATAACGCCAGAAATGTCAAGCCTGGGCGGGTGCCGTTGGTTGGTGCTGCGTCGAACCGACCCTGGATCGGTCGGCTAGGTTCTAGAAGGACAGGCGGCCAGCGGCCGGCAGCGTGGATGACATGATTGCAGCCGACTCAACTATCATTTTGGAGGAACACTCATGAAACTCAGTGCTCGCAACCAACTTAAGGGTGTCGTCAGTGAGGTCCGCAAAGGCACAGTGACCACGATCGTAAAGATCGAGGTGAAGCACCCCACGGTAATCTCGGCATCGATCACGAACGAGGCTGCCGAGGAGCTCGCCCTCAAAGTCGGCGAGCAGGCGGTGGCAATTATCAAAGCGTCGGAAGTGATCGTTGGAAAATAGGAAGATTTCAATCGAGCGCCGGGCACGCTCGGCGCTCGCCCGTCTGAAGTTCACTCTCATCGAGGACAGGGACCTCTGCGGTCGAATCTCTCGACAACGCGATCCAAGCCCTAACTCGGCGTAAGAAACAGGGGCAATGACGGCCGGGCTGAAGCCCCTCCGTTGACACCACGGTTTGAGTTCCTCTCCCAGCTCGGTCTTCGATCAAGTCCCATAAATCAGTGCCCTGCAGCGGGCTCACGGCCCAAACGCGGCCACGCAGCCCCACGTAGGCTGCAGTTCCTGTGACGGCCAAGCCCGGCGTCGATCCGTAAGTCATCTGTATGTGCCCGCGAGTTAAGCTATCAGTTGGAGGGCGCGGGGCTTGCCTCCTGAGCTACCAATCATTTTTTGGCGGGATGGGCTAAGAGACAATCCTTGGGCGCGCCCCGGGTCCAACAATCACACGCGACGTTGGAGGCCGAAGTCCACGCCGCGCACGGGCTCGACACTGCGCGGTCGGGAGTGCAAGCTTATACGCGGTCATCTTCGGCACCCCTGGCGCGCGGCGCGCGCGGCATAGGAATTTTCCGGCGCCCGGGGGAGAAGGCGGTCTCGAGCCTCGCGCGATGGAGCGTGCATGGACTCGTTGTCGACGTGGCTTCAAGGGCTGGGCCTGGCACAGTACGTCCCGGTGTTCGCAGAGCACGAAGTGGACTTCGAGGCTCTGCGCCTGCTGACCGAGACGGACCTCCAAGACCTGGGCCTGGCTTTGGGCTCCCGGAAGAAGCTGCTCAGGGCAATTGCCGAGTTGGACGTTGGCTCAACGCCTGCGGCCTTCGGCCGCATGAGCTACGTGCAGCGTTCCACCGAGACCACCGCCGGCGCTCAGGCCGAACGCCGTCAGCTCACGGTGATGTTCTCCGATCTGGTCGACTCGACTGCGCTGTCTGAGCGATTGGACCCGGAAGAGCTACGCGACCTGATCCGTGCCTACCAGCAAGCCAGCGCGGAAGTGATCGGCCGCTACGACGGTCACGTCGCCCAGTACCTGGGCGACGGACTGCTGGTTTACTTCGGCCATCCGCGGGCGCACGAAGACGACGCTCACCGCGCGGTGCTCGCGGGCCTCGGGATCATCGCTGCGATGCGTACCCTCAACTCGAAGCTGGCCCAGCGCGCGCAGGCGCGGCTCTCGGTGCGGATCGGCATACATACCGGCATGGTTGTGGTGGGCGACGTCGGCGCGGGCGAACGCCGCGAGCAACTCGCGTTGGGCGACGCTCCCAACCTGGCTGCAAGGCTGCAGGACCTGGCGGAGCCGGACACCGTGGTGATCAGCGAGCGTACCCGCCAGCTCACCGGCGGGAGCTTCGAGTACGCCGACTTCGGCCAGCACGCCCTAAAGGGCATTGCCCGGCCGATCCGCACGTGGCGCGCGCTCGGTTCTGGTACAGCCGCCAGCCGATTCGATGCCACTACCCGCGGCCGGCTTACGCCTCTGGTCGGCCGCGAGCAGGAAATCGGCCTGTTGCTGGACCGCTGGCAGCTGGCCAAAGAGGGTGTGGGTCAAGTCGTGCTCATGTCGGGCGAGCCCGGCATCGGCAAGTCTCGCGTATTGGACGCGCTGCGGGAGCGCCTCGAACTGGAGTTCCCGGTGACGCTGCGTTTCCAGTGTTCACCGTATTACCTCAACAGTGCCCTGTACCCGTTCATAGATAGTCTCCAGCGTACTCTCGAGTTTTCCAAGGACGCGCCGGCCGGCGCGAAGCTGGACAGGCTCGAAGCGATGATGGTGTCGGAATACGGCCGTCCGATCCAAGACCTGAAGTTGGTTGCACGCATCCTGTCTCTCGCGGCCGAGGACCGGCATGGGCCGCTGCACCTGAGTCCAAAACGCCAGAAGGACGACACCATCCGGGCCTTGGTCGACTTGGTGGAAGCCATTGCACGGCGCCGACCATGCTTGTTGCTGTTCGAGGATGCACACTGGGCGGATCCGACGACGCTCGAGGCCTTGGACGCGCTGATCGAGCGCGCGGCGAGCTTCCCGCTATGCGCGGTCGTCAGCTATCGCCCCGAGCTCGAGCGTAACTGGGGCGGCCACCCGCACCTGTCGACGCTGCCTCTGTCGCGCCTGACCCGCGCGCAGAGCACCGCGTTTGTTTCGAAGGTTACGCCGAGTAAACCTCTGCATGCCAGCATCGTCGAGCACATCGTGGCGAAGACGGACGGGGTGCCGTTGTTCATCGAGGAGCTGACCAAGGCCGTCTTGGAATCGTCCTCTCTGCGCGATGCTGGCGACCACTACGTGTACTGCGCGCCGGCGAGCTCCATGGCCATCCCTGCCACCCTGCGCGACTCGCTCACGGCGCGCCTGGACCATCTCGCGATAGCCAAGGTGATCGCTCAGATCGGTGCGGTGATAGGAAGGGAGTTCAGCTACGACCTGCTGTCTGCGGTCGCACCGGTCTCCAAGGCGGACCTCGATGATGCCCTTGAACGCCTCACCGAGTCCGGTCTGACGTTCGTGCGCGGAGCCGTCGAGGGTGCGGTCTACACCTTCAAGCACGCACTGGTGCAGGACGCCGCGTACGACTCTTTGCTGAAGAGCATGCGCCAGGAGCTGCATGCCAAGATTGCGCGCGTACTCAAAGACCGGTTCAACGAGGCGGTCGAGGCTCATCCCGAACTGCTGGCTCACCACTACACGCAGGCAGGAATGGTGAAGCAAGGCGTGGCCTATTGGAAGCAGGCCGGATGCCGCGCCGCCGAGCGCTCTGCCAACGTCGAGGCGGTCAATCACTTCAACCAGGCGATCGAGCTGCTCGGCTCGGTCTCGGATGGCGCCGAACCGGAACAGCAGGAGCTGGAGCTTCGCATCAAGCTTGGACCAGCCTTGGTGGCGAGCAAGGGATACGCGGCGCCCGACGTGGAGCAGAACTACGTGCGGGCGCGGGCATTGTGCGAGCGCGGCGGGAACACGTCCCAGCTGTTTTCGATATTGCGCGCAGAGTCCCAACTGCTCCTGCTACGCGCCCGCTACAGCGTGGCACGAGAACGCATGACCCAGTTGATTGAACTGGCGGTGCAAGAACGCGGCTCCGCGAACGAGGCCTACGCTCGCCTCGGGCTCGGTTGTGTCGCCTTGTTCTGCGGGCGCTTGGAGGAAGCCAAAGCGCAGCTCGAGGCCGGCAGCGCCCTATTCGACCCGCAGCGGCACCGCGAGCACGTCGCAAGCTACGGGGTGGACGCCGGCGTGGCGTGTCTAGCCTACCACGCGCGCGCGCTCTGGTTTCTCGGTTACCCGGATCAGGCTTTGAAGCAAGCCTACGAAGCGCTCGCGCTGGCGCAGCCGCCCTCCGTGCCATTGACCCTGGCTCAGGCGATGAGTGTGCTGGCCCATGTGCATTACGTCCGCCGCGAACCGCTGCTCACGCGCGATTGGGTGGAAAAGACCATCAGCTACTGCAGCGAACAAGGCATTCCGTACTGGATCGCATTCGGCAGCATCCTCCAGGGCTGGCTCCTCGCCGAACAGGGCAAGGCCTCGGCCGGGGTCGCTCAGATCCTGAGAAGCGTCACAGCCTACCAAGAGACCGGCGCCAGGGCCGGGTGGTCGCTCTTTCTCGTCCTGTTGGCCGAGGCGCATCGCAACAACGGGCAGCTCCGGGAAGGCCTGGACGTGCTGAACCAAGCGGTCAGCTACGCCGAGGAGACGGAGGAAATGTACTACGCAGCCGAGGTGCACCGTGTCCGCGGCGAGCTGCTGCTGATGCAGGGCGGACGCGCTGCCGCGGGCGAGGCACACGCCTGCTTCCGCAAGTCGCTAGAAATCGCTCGCAGCCAGAAGGCCAAATCCTGGGAGCTGCGCGCTGCGATCAGCACGGCACGTCTGCTGCGTGATCAGGGCGCGCGCTCTGAGGCGCACGAGTTGCTAGCAGGTGTGTACAGCTGGTTCACCGAAGGTCTCGAAACCGCAGACCTCGAACAGGCGAGGCGCCTGCTCGAGGCCCTTTGAGAGCGTCTTGTTCCAGCCAACCGCGCG
>JBGPOV010000185.1:0-5267 GCA_041488255.1 Gammaproteobacteria bacterium
CAGCGCGCCAAGGCGGAACGCCTGCGCGACCGCGATGGCTTCAAGAACGTGACGTACGTGAAAGGCTACATCGAGAATGTCCCGGCCCCTGCGGCGTCGATCGACGTCGTAATCAGCAATGGCGTGATCAATCTGGCGACTGACAAGAGCAAAGTCTTCAGCGAGGCGGCACGCCTACTCAAATCCGGCGGCCGATTTGCGATCTCCGACATTGTCACCGAGGTTCAGCTGCCCGAAACCATCGTGTGCAACTCGACGCTATGGGCCGCCTGCATTGGCGGAGCCGCCCAGCAGGACAACTATCGCGGCCAGATCGCAGCGGCCGGCATGAAGGTGGTCAAAGTCCAGGACAATCCGACCTACCAGTTCATCTCGGACAACGCGCGTGGCGCCAGCAAGAAATTCGGCGTAAAGAGCATCTCATTGCTGGCGGTGAAGGCGTAGTGACGGCCGTCTCATACAGCGCAAACGCCTCGGCGCTTGGCAATACGAGGTCGATCACGCTCCTGCTCCTTTGGCGATGCTCCATGCGCTCAGGCATGCAATCCCCTGGCTAGGAAATTTGACGACCGAGGAGCTGTCGTGTACCCGCGACAAACGGCCTGAACGGTTCAGAAGCGGTAATTGGTGTCGCCGTATCCGCGTTTCCGGGGCACCCGTTGGTCTATCTCGCCATCATCCTGGGACCGATCGTCGAGTTGCCCATGCTGCTGCTGATCGCCAGGATGATGCTGGGGCTCAAGGACCGCACCGGCACTGCGTCTGCCGTTGGCGAAGCGAAGATCCCGTGACCGGCCATGCGATCACCGTCGCTGGGATCGAGATTCCCTCTGATGCGCCGATTTTCCTGACGATAATCGGCTTGCACGTGTTGGTCGCGCTCGCCTGCGTCGTGAGTATAAAACCTGCCGTGTCCCCTTTTTTCGTTCAGCGTCCCGCGATACTGCTTGATCTAGGTCAACGCGCCCGGATCGGACCGGACCAATATTGATGGTGCATCGGGAAGGCTGGGCAAGCTAGTGTCCGTCTAGCAGCGCTGAGCCCGGCGTGTACCGTGTGCAGCAAAGCTTTTAGGCGCGCGTTGAGGTTCGTAGGAGGCTTTTCGACCCCGCCGCCGCGACCCGATCAAATTCGACGGGGTACGATCAATACCTTTAAGGAGGTTGAACATGAAAAGCTGGCTTATAGTTTCGCTGACGGCCCTGGCGCTGGCGCTGCCCCTGGCACCGGTCCAGGCCGCAGAGCAGAGCGCCGACACCCAGAAGCTGATGACGCAGATGCAGGAGCGCATGAAGACGATGCAGGAGCAGATGAACCGCATCCGGGAGACCACTGACCCGCAGGAACGGCAGAAGCTGCTGCAGGAGCACATGCAGACCATGCAGGAGCAGATGAAAGACATGCGCGCGATGGGCGGCGGGATGATGATGGGAATGATGGGACCAGGCGGCGGTAAGGGCATGCATGGCGGCGGGATGATGGACCCCAAGGCCCGCGGCAAGATGATGCAGGACCGCATGGACATGATGCAGATGATGATGGAGCAGATGATGGGGCAGATGCAGATGCAGGCTCCCGCGCCCTCGAAGTAGCCGGGCTGAACGCGCCCACCAACAGGAGAGAACGCCCTTCACGGCGCAGATCTACTGGACCCGATAGGTCGAGTGACAGGCCACACATTGCGCCATGACCTCTGCGAGCGCGGACAACGCCGGCTGAATGTCGCCGGTCGCGCCGGCGTCCCTCGCGACGACCGAGAATCGGCTGGCGGCCCGGTGCATCTCCGTTCCGATCCGCTGCATCCCTTCCGGCATGAACGGGGCGATCTCTTGGGCCCCATGGGTCCGCAACGAGCTCATGCCTAAACGCTGCTCGGCGATATCGGCTGCCTTGTCGACGGCGCCGCGGCCGAGCGCCTCCTCGATTTCCTGCAAGGCGAGCAGATGGTCGCGCATGTTGGCTAGGGTATGGATACGCATGGCCACGGGGAAGTGAACAACCTGCCGCGCATCGGACGAAGCTTCCGCTGTGGCGCCGGGGTCATGTCGATGCTCGCCAGCGGAAATGGACATTCCGGCTGCGGAAAGTGCGATGGAGGCGAGGACGAGGCGAAGGCCGCGCTTCATGATTTGAGGCTCCCGTAGTCAGTCAAGCCTTGCAGCGCCAAGGTCTCCCGCATGCGCAGGGCAACCACGACTCCCGACAGCATGGTGATCACCGCCACCAGGCCGATGGACGGACCAACTCCGAGCAGATCCGCGGTCACGCCGGATACAAGCGCGCCGGCGGCGTAGCCCGCATCGCGCCACAGGCGGTAAACGCCCACCGACGTGGCGCGCGTGCGCGGGTGAACCACATCGCCGATGGCGGCCAGCAGGGTCGGATACACCATGGCGGTTCCCGCTCCGAGCAGCACCGCGCCAACGGCGAACCACCAGAACGATCCCGACAGCACCGTGATCCCGATCCCGACCGCCTGGACCCACATGCCCCAGGCGATCATCCACTTGCGGCCCAAGCCGTCGGACAGATGTCCGGTCCACAGCTGGAGGATCCCCCAGGTGGCGGGATAGATCGCGGCCAGCCAGCCGATGCGCTCCAGGCCCATTCCCGCTGCAGCGAAGAAGACCGGAAACAACCCCCACGCCATGCCATCGTTGAGATTGTTGACGAACCCGGCCTGCGTAATAGACGAAAGGTCGCGATGCCGAAACGACGTCTGCAGGAAGATCCGTGTCTGAGAAACGGCCGAATCCTCGTGCCGCCCGTGCAGCTCGCTCTCGTGCCGTGCATGACCATGCGTCTCTTTGACCAGCAGCAGGCTGAGCAGCAAACCCAGCACGACATAGCCCACGCCCAGATAAAAGGGCTGCGGTCGCAGCCCGTAACGCGCGGCAAAATAGCCGGTGGCCAGTGCAGAAGCCGCCACCGCGAAGTATCCGGAAAACTCGTTGAGTCCCATCGCGAAGCCACGCCGTTGCGGCCCCACGAGGTCGATCTTCATGATCACGGTGGTCGACCAGGTGAGGCCCTGGCTCAAGCCCAGGAACAGGTTGGCCACCAGTACCCAGTTCCAGGTCGGGGCCCACATCAGCAGCAACGGCACCGGCACGGCGCAGATCCAGCCGGCGACAAGCACCGCTTTGCGCCCGATCCGGTCCGACAATCGTCCAGCGAAGTAGTTGGTGAAGGCCTTGACGAAGCCGAAGACGATGATGAACGACAGAATCGCCGTCTTGGCAGCGAGATGAAACTCCTGCTGCGCGATCTCGGGGAGGATGGTGCGCTCGAGGCCCACCATCGCGCCGACGAAGGCATTGACCAGGACCAGCAGACTGAACTGCGCAAGGTTCTCCCGGAGACCGAGTCGCGGTCGTCGGTGCTGCGCCTCGTGCGTCATAGATGTGCCGTGGATCGGGCTCGCGTGCGCGGCGCTCTGACGCGATTGCGGGGCGGGGGATCAGTCCGCGAGCATGCGCGACTCGAGGTCTTCCCGCACGCCCGCGATGTTCGCCGCGACGATGCGGTCCATGTCCGCTGGGCGCGGCGGAATCTCGCGCACGATGCGCTCGATGAATTGCTCCCGGTCGCGGATCGCAAGCAGCGGGTTCCAACGCTTCTCGAACCCCAGGGTCGAAGACGGCTTGCCGGACAGCCCCGCCCCGCAGACGCTGCCCGCCTGATGCCCGGGAAAAATCTCCAGCGAGTCGGGCAGCGGAAGCAGCCTCGTCTGCAGCGTGTCGAACAACACTCCGGCCATCTCGCGCTCGCGCCCCGCCAGGTCGGGGCGACCCACCGCGCCGACGAAAAGTGTGTCGCCCGTGAGGACAAACCACGGCTCGTCGCCGCGCCGCTTGTCGGTGACCAGCAGCGACACGCCGTCGGGCGTGTGTCCCGGCGTATGGATCACGCGCAACACGACATTGCCCGCCTCCATCACCTGGTTGTCCCGCAGCGGCTCGAACGCGAACTTGACCAGACCGGCGTCGCTCTCATGCAGGCAATACTGCGCTCCGGTCATCTCCGCGAGCCTGCGACCGCCGGAATAGTGGTCGGCATGCACATGAGTGTCGATCACATGCGTGATCCTGGCCTTGACCGTATCCGCCTGCTCGGCGAACCATTCCTCGTCCTTGGCACAAACGACCGCGTCGCCAAGCAGGAACACGCGGATCTCGTTCTCGGGCGTCTTCGAGAGCGTGCCGGCAAGCCGCAGCCCGTTATAGGAGCGTTCCGAGCCATAGGGTGGGTCGTTGAGGATGAACAGGTGCTTCATCGCCTCGGCTCAGGGATGCTCGGTAGGCAAGCCGTGAAAACGCCACTCCGCGACGCCGTCCTCCAGCCGCAGCGCCTGGAAGCCGCGCCTTTGAAGCAGCTCGACCGCTTCGCCCGCCATCAGACAGAATGGGCCGCGGCAATAGGCGACGATGGGCTTGCTCCTGGGTAGCTCGTTTAGCCGCCTGCGCAGCTCGGAAAGGGGGATCGAGCGGGCGAAGGGAAGATGTCCGGCGGCGTACTCCGCCTCGGGCCGCACGTCCAACACGACCACCTCGCCGCGCTTCGCCTTGCCGAGCACGGCTCGCCGGTCCACGGGTTCGAGAGCATCCGGCGCCTTGGCGAGCGAGCGCAAGCCCATCTGCAGCTCGAGCAGGCGTTCTTCGGCCAGCATCCGCAGGCTGACCCATATGTGGGCGACCGAGTCGTCCGCGAGCCGGTAGTGGACGTACTTTCCGTCGCGTCGGCTGTCCACCAGCCGGGCAAGCTTGAGCTGTTTCAGATGGGCGCTAGCCAGTTTCACGCTGATCTGCGCCTGCTCGGCCATCAGCTCGACCGTCTTTTCCGACTGGCACAGCAGCTCCAGCAACTCCAACCGCTTGGGGCTGCCGATGGCTTTGGTCATGCGCGCGACCTGCTCATAGAGCAAGTCTTTCGTATCGCGGCCGTCTTTCATCCGCATATTCTAACGTTTGTTAGAACGTCGTTGCAAGCTTTACGCACGTAGCTTGGGGAGCCGATTCAAGAACACCGCATAGTGTGCCCCGCAGGTCCGGCGGCGCCCGTACCGGCTCTTCGTACTCTAGCCGCGCACTCCCAGGCGCCGCAGCACGAAGAACAGTAGGCCGTAACAAGCTGCGGTGACGGCGATTGCGGCGAGCAGGCTGAGCCAGAACCCCCAACCGATGCGCAGGAACAGCGGCAGCGCCAGGAACAGTGCCAGCGACGGGATGACCAACCAGAAGATATCGATCGACAGGCTGGACACGCGC
>JBGPOV010000186.1:0-5246 GCA_041488255.1 Gammaproteobacteria bacterium
CACCGCGCCGCCCGGCAAGCGCATGGGCCATGCCGGCGCGATCATCTCCGGCGGCACAGGCAGCGCGGCAGACAAGCTCGCGGTGATGGAGGAGTGCGGGATCAAGATCACACGCAATCCGGCGGAGATCGGCAAGCTCGCTCGCTTGGCCCTTAGGTGATTCGATGCTCAAGGTGCTGGTTCCGGCCGACGGCTCCGACAATGCACTGGGGGCCCTGCGCCACGTCGCATCGCGCGAAACGACCTGCCGTCAGCCGGCCGAGATCTGCCCGCTAGCCGCCTGTCGCCCCGGGGTGGTGCGGATGTTTCTGTCGCGGCGTGACCTGCAGGGCGACTATAAGGTCATCCGCCTAGCGGACGAGCCCGTCCTGCTGATCAAGTAGCATCTCGCGCCCGGCGCTGGTCTTCGAGCAACTCGGCCAGGCAACGGCGGCAGTAGCAGTTCTGCGTTCCCTTCGGCAGCGTTGGCGCCAGCGCAAACTGCGTCGCGCACCAGCAGGGTCGATCGCCGCCGTACCCGCACTGATTGTCACTCCCGCATCGGGGGCAATACCCCGCGGACTGTCTGGCAGCGCTGTCCATCAGGAAGCATCCCACACCAAAGCCAGCAGCGTCTCCGCGCCCATGACGACGAACAGCAGCGCCGCTATGATGCGCACCGGCTTCATCGGCTTGTTGCCAATCCAGGCCGCGGGGACATCCGCCAGCAGCATGCCGAGCGCGGTGCCGAGGATCACCTGGAGCGGAGCCTGGAAATGCGCAGCCAGAGCGATGGTGGCGAACTGGGTCTTGTCTCCCATTTCGGCCAGCGCCACCAAGCCGGTGGAAACGAGTAGGGGCTGCACAGCGTCTCCGAGCCAAACCGCGCTATTCTACTGTCTAACAGAGTACCGCTGACGACAGATCGGGTTCCCCATGACGCATATGCGCGCCATGCAGTTGCAAAGGCCGCATGAACC
Source organism: Gammaproteobacteria bacterium (assembly GCA_041488255.1). GTDB lineage: Bacteria > Pseudomonadota > Gammaproteobacteria > Burkholderiales > SHXO01 > SHXO01. Next base: position 960 of record JBGPOV010000186.1, read on the forward strand.
GCTGCGCGCTGTGTCGCTCGAGCTTCCGTCTCCGGGCCTTGGGCAGGTACTGATCCATGTCGACGCTTGCGGGGTCTGTCGGACCGATCTACACGTCGTGGATGGGGATCTCGCGCAGGGCAAGCTGCCAATCATTCCCGGTCATGAGATCGTGGGGCGCGCAGTCGAGACCGGCACCGCCGTAAAGCACTTCGCGGCCGGTGACCGCATCGGGGTGCCATGGCTGGGCTACACCTGCGAGCGTTGCATCTACAGCCTCTCAGGGCACGAGAACCTGTGCGATCAGGCGCGCTTTACCGGCTACCACATCGACGGCGGCTATGCCGAGTACACCCTGGCCGACGCTCGCTATTGCTTCCGGCTGCCGGAGGCGTACGGCGATGCCGAGGCCGCGCCGCTGTTGTGTGCCGGGCTGATCGGGTACCGCGCCTTGGTGATGACCGGCGACGCACGCCGGCTCGGCTTCTACGGGTTCGGCGCCGCCGCCCACATCATCGCCCAAGTAGCGCGTTTCCAGGGACGCGAAGTCTATGCGTTCACGCGCCGCGGCGACCGCGACGCGCAGTCCTTCGCGCGCGAGCTGGGAGCCGTGTGGGCGGGCGGCTCGGAGGAGTCAGCCCCTGAGAAGCTCGACGCTGCCATCATCTTTGCCCCGGTTGGGCCACTCGTTCCTGCGGCGTTGCGCGCCGTCAGCAAAGGCGCTCGCGTGATCTGTGCGGGCATCCACATGAGCGACATCCCGTCGTTTCCCTACGACATCCTGTGGGGTGAGCGCAGTGTCCTGTCTGTGGCGAACCTCACGCGCCGCGACGGCGAGGAGTTTCTGAAGCTCGCGCCGCAGGTGCCCGTGCGCACCGGTATCGAGACCTTACCATTGTCCCAGGCGAACGAGGCGCTGGCGAGACTGCGGGGAGGGCGTGTGCGCGGGGCAGCGGTGTTGCTGCCGTGACTTCAGGTGCGCTTAGCTGCTACGCAGCCGAGAGGCGGTTGTTGGCCCACGTCAGCCGATCGATGAGAATACGCAGGAAAGCCTTGTTGATGTCCTTCTGTAGCGCGTCGGAGGCCTGGCTGAGATCCGCGGCCTTGATCTCGATCACGCTGAGCGGCGACAGCGAGACGATCGTGGTAGAGCGGCGCGTGTTGGTCTCGCTGAAGTAGAGCATTTCTCCGAAGCAGTCGCCGGGGCGCAGAATGTTGAGCAGCCGACCCACCTTGCTCACCTTCGCTTCGCCCCCGGTGATGATGTAGAAGCTCTCGCCGCTGTCTCCCTCCCGGATGATCGTCTGGTCCCCCAGAAACCTGCGCCAGGAGGTGATCCGCAGCGTCTCCCACAGCTCCTGCTCGCGGAAATCCTTGAAGAAGGCCAGACTCTTCAAGGTGTTGAACTTCTCCGTGTCGGAGATGGTGTCGTCGGGCACCTCCAGATTGCGGTAGGAATGGGTCAGCTCACGCGAGAAATCGCCCCAGGTCTGATAGCGCGCCTCCACATCCTTCTCCAGGCAGCGCATGACCAAGCGGTCCAGCTCGGGCGGGACTTCGCGCCGGAACGTGCTGGGGGGCACGGCGGGGATGTGGACCACTTGATACAGCAAGCTCGCCTTGCTCGAGGCGCGAAACGGCAGCTTGCCGGTGAGCATCTGGTACATCACCACTCCGAGCGAGTAGATGTCGGTCTGATAGCTCACCTCCTTCTCTTGAACCTGCTCGGGCGACATGTAGGCGGGCGAACCGATGCCCTTCAGATGCGTGTGCTGTGCCTCCTCGTAGAGCGCAGCGCCGAAATCGCTGAGCTTGATGTCGGTGTCGTCCTTGATCAGGATGTTGGCGGGCTTGATGTCGCAGTGGATCACGCCGTGTCGCTGCGCGAAGCCGAGCGCCAGGCTGCACTTGAAGATGACTTCGACCACCGTGCTCACGGGCAACAGGTTGGCCACATCGCAGTAATGCTCCAGAGTCTTGCCATCCACGAACTCCATGACGATGTAGCTGAGGTTCTCGTCGCTCACCGCGTCATAAATGGTCAGGATGTGCGGATGGAACAGCTTGCCTACTAGCGCAGCCTCATTGAGAAACACTCGGCGGTAGCGGCGTCTGAGGTCGGTGTCCTGGGCCGGCTGGTTCCGGATGACCTTGACTGCAACCTCGCGGTTGGCAAAAGGGTCGCGTGCCAGGTAGACGACACTGGTCGCGCCGCGGCCGAGCTGGCGAACGATGGGGTACTTGCCGATCTGCTCGGGGAGGGGTTCGCTCATGCCGGTATTTGGCGCGGGAGCTGACGGGACCGCCCTGGACCGAAGGCAGCCGACACAGGGGAATCGGCAAAAGACCCTGAAACTTGATGCCCTCTAGCGGACGATCTGTGGCACCTTCATCCCCGCCTGTACGGCCGGGCGCGCGCTGATCTGGTCGAACCAGCGCTTGACCGCGGGAAAATCGGTTAACTCCACCTTGTGCCACTCGTAGCGCGCGACCCAGGGATAGGTGGCGATGTCGGCGATGGAGTAACCCGTGGCCAGGTACTCGTGCCGCTCCAGGTGGCGGTCCATCACGCCGTAGAGGCGGCGTGTCTCCTTGGTGTAACGCGCGATAGCATAGGGCACTGGCGTGGGGGCGGCGCGCAGGAAGTGGTGCACCTGCCCGAAAAATGGGCCAACCCCGCCCATCTGGAACATGAGCCATTGGATGGTTTCAAACTGCTGCGTGACGCGAGTGGGCAAGAATCGGCCGGTCTTCCAGGCCAGGTACATCAGGATCGCGCCCGACTCGAACAGCGGGAACGGCCCTGCGTCCGGCCCTTCCTGGTCCACGATCGCCGGGATCTTGCTATTCGGGTCGATGGCCACGAACTCCGGCTTGAATTGGTCGCCCTGGCCGATATCGATCGGATGCACCCGGTAGGGAAGAGCGCACTCCTCCAGCATGATCGAGACCTTGCGGCCGTTCGGGGTGGACCAGGTGTACAGATCGATCAAGGCTGCCTCCGAGGACAGACGACGAGCGCGATTTTACTGAAGAGCGTTTACAATCTGGGCTTGAGGAGGACTCGAATTGCTCAAGTGGTTGATCGTCTTCATCCTCGCGATGTCGCTGATCGGCTGGTTCACGCCGCTGCTGCGGCGCCTCGGGCTGGGCCGGCTTCCGGGCGACATCCGCTTCGTGCGCAACGGTCGCGAATACAGCTTCCCGTTCGCCTCCTCGTTGCTTCTATCGGCGCTATTGACCTGGCTGCTCTACTTGTTGCGGTGAACCTCCCCGTACACCGATATCGGGGTCGGGCTTCTTCGTGGCCGGCCAGCGCAGCGTCAGACAGACAGCGCGTGCTTCACGGCATGCACGCGCGCCTCATGCACCGCTGCCGCGATCTTTTCCGGTTCGGCCTGCTCTCGGGCAATGGCGCCAGCATCCACCGCTCGCGCCGCTTCTAAGGCCTTGCGCAGCCGCGGCGCCGGCGTGTAAGGACGCGCTTCGAACCCGGGCCGGCCATGGAAGTCGCTGGCGCAGGCGTCGAGCAACAACTCGAAGCGATCCGGACGCCGGAAGGCGTCCGCTTTTTCGAGCAGCTTCACGATGGTGGAAGGCTTGAGGTCCTCCGCTCGATGGATCTCACCGTGGTGGCGTGCGGCCATCACCGCCAGTCCGCGGCAGTCGTTCGGCACGCGCAGCCGCTGGCAGACTCGCTCGAGCAGCTCGACGCCGCGGGCCTCGTGCCCGATGTGGCTGGGCCACTCCCTTGGCGGCGTGGTGCCTTTACCCAAGTCGTGGGTGAGTGCGGCGAAGCGGACCGCGAGCGGGAAACCGCGCGCGGCGGCGTAATCGATCACCAGCAGCATGTGCAGGCCGGTGTCCACCTCGGGATGGTGCTGGGGGGGCTGCGGCACTCCGAAGAGGGCGTCCAGCTCGGGCAGAATGCGGGATAGCGCGCCGCAGACCCTCAGCGCCTCGATCATCAGCGACGGCCGCTGCTCCATCAGTCCGCGGGACAGCTCTTGCCAGGCGCGCTCTGGAACCAGGTGGTCGACCTCGCCGCCGCTCACCATCGCGCGCATGAGCTTCAGCGTCTCCGGCGCGATCTCGAAGGCAAAGCGGGCAGCGAAACGCGCCACACGCAGGATGCGCACGGGGTCCTCGACGAATGACGGGCTCACATGCCGCAGGATGCCCATCTTGAGATCCTGCGCGCCGCCATGAGGATCGATGAGGTTGCCGTGGTCGTCACGGGCGATGGCGTTGATGGTGAGGTCGCGCCGCGCCAGGTCCTGCTCCAGCGTGACATCGGGCGCGGCGTAG
>JBGPOV010000187.1:0-5142 GCA_041488255.1 Gammaproteobacteria bacterium
AAAGAACACATAGTTGCCCCCACTGCCGCGGGTCACGGGCTTCGCGCCGGACCAGAGCGTGAGATTGGAGGCGGCCAGGTCGGCGGAGCCGCCAATCAGCTCCGGCAGCATCGGCGCCAGGCCTTCGATGGCGTTCTGTGACGCCTTGCGCGTGGCGATGCTCTCGCCCTTATCGTTTGCTGCCCCCACCAAGGCGGTGCGTTGGGCGCGCCAGCCGGCCGGCAACTCGCCCGCCATGCGCCGTCGGAACTCCGCAGCCAGCTCTGGATACTGCTGCGCGTAGCGCTCGAATTTCGCCTGCCAGTCGGCCTCCAGCTGCTGGCCGCGCGCCCTCGCATCCCAGCCCGCATAGACGTCAGCTGGAATCTCGAACGGCGCGTATTTCCAACCGAGACGTTCACGCGCCGCCGCTACTTCCTTCTCGCCGAGCGCCGCGCCGTGCGCCGCGCCGGTGTTGGCCTTGTTAGGTGCACCTTTGCCGATGATGGTCTTGCAGCAGATCAGAGAGGGTCGATCGGTCACCATCTTGGCCGCACTGATGGCACGCTCGACCGCCTCGAAATCGTGACCGTCGACCGCGCGGATCACGTTCCAGCCATAGGCCTCGAAGCGCCTGGGGGTGTCGTCGGTGAACCAATGCTCGATGGTCGACTTTTCGGAGTCGATCGAGATCCCGTTGTCATCGTAGATCGCGGCCAGCTTGCCCAGGCCGAGCGTCCCGGCCAGGCTAGCCGCCTCGTGGGAGATACCTTCCATCATGCAGCCGTCACCCATGAATGCGTAAGTCCGGTGGTCGACGATGTCGAAGCCCGGGCGGTTGAACTCGGCGGCCAGCGCGCGTTCAGCTATCGCCATCCCCACAGCATTGGCAAACCCCTGCCCGAGTGGCCCCGTGGTGGTCTCTACGCCCGGCGTCAGCTCGCGCTCGGGATGGCCGGGCGTCTTGGAGTGCAGCTGTCGGAAGCGCTCGATTTCGCGCATCGGGAGGTCGAATCCGGTGAGGTGCAGCAGCGCATACAAGAGCATCGAGCCGTGGCCGTTGGAGAGCACGAAACGATCGCGGTCGGCCCAGAAGGGATTGCCCGGGTTGAAGCGCAGATGATGCTTCCAAACCACCTCCGCGATCTCGGCCATGCCCATCGGCATCCCGGGATGGCCGGAGTTGGCCTTTTGCACGGCGTCCATAGCCAGTGCGCGCAGCGCGTTGGCCAGCTCTTGTCGGGTTGCCATGTCTTGTGTTTCGTGTGATCGCCAGAAAGTCGTGCTCGCCCGCTGCGCCTGCCGCAGCCGGGTCATTATAGCCGCGTGCTGCGCCCTCCCCGCGCCAGCTTGCAGGAAGCGGAACTGTGCGCGCCCGATCACTCCCGGCGCGGCAGTTTGATGCCGAGCTGCTTTAGCTTGCGGTACAGATGGGTGCGCTCTAGCCCCACGCGCTCGGCCACCCGGCTCATGTTTCCCGCCTCTTTGCTGATGTGGTAGTCGAAATACACGCGCTCGAAGGCATCGCGCGCCTGGCGCAGCGCCAAATCCAGCGGCAACGCGCCCAGCGCCCGCCCCAACGGGGCATCCAGACGTGAGAAGGCGTTGTTCACCTCCGCTACGCCAATCTCGCTGCCCAAAGCCAGCAATGCGGTGGACCTCACCACGTTCTCCAGCTCGGCCAGGTTGCCGGGCCAGTCGTACACGCGTAGTGCGTTCAGCGCACCGGTGGTGAACTGTCGCGGCGGTACTTCTTTGGTCTCGACACAGCGTTCCACCATCAGCTTGGCCAGCTCTGGAATATCCTCCGGGTGTTCGCGCAGGCTCGGCACGCGCAGCTGGATCGGGGCGATGGCCGAGAACAAACGCGCGTCGAAAGCGCCTTCAGCGACCATGCGCGCTAAGGGCTTGGAGGACGAGCAGATCAGTCGAGTGTGGTAGCGCTCCAGCTTGGCCGTCTGCGCGAGCAGGTTGTGCTGTTGCTCGGGCGTGAGCTCACTCACTGCGTGCAGGAACAAGGTGCCTTCGGCCGCCTGGCCGACCACGTTGTTGGCTGGGTCCTCGAGCACGGCAAAGCTGTCGGGTGCCACCCACGGGGTGTTCGGAAGATGCAGGAATTTGGCACACAGGGTCTTCCCGCAGCCCGGTTCTCCAGTCAGCAGCACCGGCGTCTTCAGGTTCCTGACCGTCTCCAGGCGCTGGCGCAGCTCGGCGATGAGCGGCGCTTTGCCCAGGTAGGCCATGTTGAGCGCTGACTTCGACGCGGGCGCGGGAGCGCGCAGCGCCTGACCCACAGTCGTCAGCAATTTCTGCAGCGCGATGGGCTTCTCCAGGAAGCCGAACGCCCCGATGCGCGTCGCCTCCACCGCCGTGTCGATAGTGCCGTGGCCCGACATCATCACCACCGGCATGGTCAGCTGGCCGCCGGTAGCCCATTCCTTAAGCAGCGAGATGCCATCGGTGTCCGGCATCCAGATGTCCAGTAACACCAGATCTGGGCGCACGCGGTTGCGAATCAGGCGCGCCTCGCCAGCGTTCTCGGCTAGCCGCACCTGGTGACCCTCCTCGCGCAGTATTTCCGACAGCAGCTCCCGGATCCCGACCTCGTCGTCCACGACCAGTATCTGACTCATGTTCTCACCCGGCATTCACATTAACCGGCAGCGGCTGCACTGCCAGCTTCGCCCTCGCCACGGGCAGCAGGATCGCGACCTCGGCACCGGCGGGCTGCAGATTGCGGATCTCGATGCTGCCGCTGTGCTCCTCGACGATCTTCTTGACGATGGCTAGCCCCAGCCCGGTTCCTCTAGCCTTGGTGGTCACGTACGGCTCGAAGGCGCGCACCAGAATGTCGGTCGGGAAACCGGTGCCGTTGTCTCGCACTGTCAAACGCGCGGTGCCCGCGTCGCGCCGCGTGCAGATCACGATGCGCGGGCGTTTCACCTCCGCCAGCGCCTGCTCAGCGTTCTGCAGCAGGTTGTGAATCACCTGTCGCAGACGCGCCTGGTCGCCCTCGATCCGCGGCAACGCATCGTCCAGCTCCAGCACGATGCTGCGACCGTGGGATTCATACAGGGCGAGGACCTCACGCACCAGGCGGTTGAGGTCGAGGGGCTCGAAGTGAATCTCTGGAATGCGGGCGTACTGGCTGAAGGCGTCCACCATCCCCTTGAGCTGCGCCACCTGCGCCACGATCGTCTGGGTAGCGCGCGTGAGCATCTCAGCGTCGTCCACCGCGAGCTTGTTGGCCAGCCGGCGGGTGAGACGCTCGGCCGAGAGCTGGATCGGCGTCAGGGGATTCTTGATCTCGTGCGCCAGACGGCGCGCCACCTCGCCCCACGCCGCGTAGCGCTGCGCCTGGAGCAGCCGCGTGATGTCGTCGAACACCAGCACGAAGCCGCTCTCGGCGCCGACCTGAAGCGCGGACCCGCGCAGCAGCAGCACCTTCTTTCCGGACTGGCTGCCGAACTCGATCTGAGCTTCCCAGGCTTGGCTGCCGCCCTGATCGATCGCCTCGAGAATGCCGGCGCTGATCTCCGCCAGGCGCGGGTCGCGCGCGCCCCAGTCGCCCAAGCTTGCGCCTATGAGCGGCGCCAGCTCCACACCCAGAATGTGCTCGGCGCTGGGGTTGGCCGAGCGCAGGCAGCGCGCGCCGTCGAATGACAGGACTCCAGCGGAGAGCTTGGCCAGGATGCTCTCAAGGTAGGCTTTGGCCGCCTCCAGCTGCCCCTGGTTGCGCAGCAGTTCGCCGCGTGCCTCTTCCAGCTGCGTGATCATCGTGTTGAACGACTCGGTGAGGATACCCAGCTCGTCGTGGCTGCGCACCGGGTGACGCTGACTGAAGTCCCCCTGCGCCACCGCACGAGTACCGGCCGCCAGCACCGACAGCGGCGCCGACAGCCGCTCGCTGAACACAATGGCGAGCAAAAGTGCCGAGAGCAGTGCGAGCAACAGCACCAACGTGAGGGACAGGCCATACAGCCGCTTGAGCCCGGGGCGCGACAGGGACAGTTCCTGATAGTCTTGGTACATGCTCTGCACCGTCTCGGCATCGCGCGCGAGCTGTGGCGGTACCCACTGCACCAGCTGCAGCAGCCTGGTCTCACCCGACAACTTGTTCACCGGCACCACCACGCGCAACCGCAGCCCCTTGTCGGGAACCGATTCGACTGCCCGATAGGGTTGCTGCAGCAGCACGTTGCGCGCCACCGCCCGAGGAATCAGCTGTGGGACGAGGCCTGATCCTTCGCTGACGGAAAAGGCGATGATCCGGCCGTCGGGGTGGAACAGTGTGGCCTCCTCCACCGCCATCTGCTCGCGCAGGGTGTTGAGCACCGCGATCTGCTGCGAGGGAGAGGCGTCCACCAGCGCCTGGCCCATCCCGCCGGCCTTAAACGTAAGATCCTTGAGCATGTTCTCCATTGTGGTACGCGCCAGGCTCAAGCCGCCCTCCAGCGCTTTGTCGACCCGCACGTCGAACCACGACTCGATGCTCTTGTTCAGAAACTGGACGGACACGGCGTACACCAGCGCCCCTGGCAGGACCGCCACCAGGGAAAACAACAACACCAGGCGCAGCGTGAGCTTGGAGCCGAACAGCCCCGCTGCCAGCCGGCGGCGCAACACGAGGAGCTGATAGCCCACCAGCACCATCAGGCCCAGCACCAGGGCCACACCGAAGAATAACAACAGCGGCAGATCGCGCGCGAACATGGGCGTGTTCGAGCTGGCGCTGGACAGGAGGTACAGCATGATTGCGCCGAGCAGCAGGATCAACGCGATCAGATACTTCATGCCGCGTGACAGCAGGGATTTGCGCACTCTGCGTATCGATCTTCTCATCTGGCGAGCGGGTCGATCATGGCTGGAATGTCCAGCGGTACCAGTCGGACGACAGGTTCCAGTCGCGCGAGCCCAGCGCATCGATCTGCAACGGCTTGGGCAGCTGCGAGGTGTCCAGCCGCAGGCGCAGTGCGGCGATATACACGTGGTCGGGGTCTACGTCCTCCCGCGCGAAGATATTGCGCTGGCGCACGCGGCCCAGGATTCCAAGCGCCTCCTCCAGCGTGTCGAAGTTCTGGTGCAAGTTGCCGAAAGACAGGCGGTACTGGCGGGTCAGCGCGTTGTACGACAGCCGATGCTTCTGGCGAAACTCAGCGATGG
>JBGPOV010000188.1:0-5059 GCA_041488255.1 Gammaproteobacteria bacterium
CGGCGGCGAGCTCACCTTCGGAAAGCTCACGCGATAGGCATAGTACGAGAGGCTGGTTGCGAACAGCGTGATGCCCAGCCCCGTGACGTGCTGCGACAGTGCGAGCACGACGGTTAGCACGCCGTGCAACAGCCCGAACGTGGCGCCGGTAGCCGCAGCGACGAGCACTCCCGTCCATAGGCTGGCGCCGTGGTAGACGGCGAGCCAGCCCGAGAACGCCCCGGCGACCATGATGCCCTCGATACCCAGGTTGAGCACCCCCGCCCGCTCGCAGAGCAGTACGCCGAGCGTGCCGAAGATCAGGGGCGTCGCGATGCGCAGCACCGCGATCCAAAACGCGGCGGAGGCGACAACGTCCAGCATCTCGCTCATGACCACCGCACCTTGTAACGGGCGAGCATGGTGGCCACCAGCATGGAGAGCAGCGACACGGCAACGATCACGTCCGCGAGATAGGTCGGGACGCCGACTGCGCGGCTCATGGAATCGGCGCCGACGATGACCCCGGCCACGAACAGGGCGGCCAGCACCACGCCCAGCGGGTTCAGGCCCGCGAGCATCGCGATCACGATGCCGGAATAGCCGTAGCCCGGGGACATGTCCAGCGTGAGGTAGCCCGCCCGGCCTGCCACCTCACCCACGCCTGCCAGTCCGGCGAGCGCGCCCGACAGCAGCGCCGTCTTGACCACCACCGTATCGACCGAAATGCCGGCAAAGCGCGCGGCCCTGGCGTTGGCGCCGACGGCGCGCATCTCGTAGCCGAAGGTGGTGCGGGCGTTCACGATCCAGAGCGCGGCGGCGAGCACCACGGCGATGAGGAGGCCCGAATGCACACGCGAGCGCTCGAGCAGCTTTCCGAGTTCCAGCTCGGGACGGATCGGCACCGATTGCGGCCAGCCCATCGCCGTGGGATCCTTCATCGGGCCGTCCAGCATCATCGACACGAACAGCAGGGCGATGAAGTTCAGCAGCAGAGTGGTTACCACCTCGTCCACGCCGAGTCGGGTCTTGGCCAGCGCCGGCACGAGCAGCAAGAGCGCACCCGCAGCCATGCCTGCGGCGATCATCAGCGGCAACAGCAGTGCGGCGGGCAGTGCGATGGCCCCGCCGCCGACCGCCACGGCGGCGAGCGCGCCGAGGTAGAGCTGGCCTTCGGCGCCGATATTGTAGAAGCGCGCCCGGAACGCCACTGCGGCGGCGAGGCCGGTGAGGATGAGCGGTGTGGCGCGGGTGAGCGTTTCACCGATCGCAAAGCGCGAGCCGAAGGCGCTGTCGAACAGAAGCCAGTAAGCGCGGCCCACCGGCGCGCCGGCCCAGACGATCAGCCCGGCGCAGGCCAGCAGCGTGAACGCGACTGCCGCAACCGGCGAGACGATGGCGATCGCCACCGGCACGCGGGTACGCTGCTCCATGCGTAGCGACCTAAACATGCGCGGGCTCTCCGCCGCCGGCCATGGCGAGCCCGATCTGCGCAACCGTCCAGTCATCGCGCGCCTCGGACAGGACGCCGTGGAACATCACTGCGATGCGGTCGGCGATCGCGAACAGCTCGTCCAGGTCTTCGGAGATCAGCACGACCGCAGCGCCGCGGTCGCGCGCGGCCAGCAGCTCGGAGTGGATGTAGGACACCGCCCCCACGTCCAGGCCCCAGGTCGGTTGGTTCGCGATGATGACGTCCGGCGCGTTCACCAGAGCCCGGCCGAGGATCAGCTTTTGAATGTTGCCACCGGACATCGAGCGGGCCGGCGCGTCGAGACCCGAGCAGCGCACGTCGAATTGCTCGACGATGCGCTGCGCCTGCGCCTTTGCGGCGTCACGTTGCAGCCACCCGATCCGGGAGAACTGAGGCTCGCGATAGCGCTCGGAGATCGCATTTTCCCAAATCGCGAGATCGCCGATGATGCCAACGGCGCCACGGTCTTCGGGGACGCGCGCGACCCCAAGGTGGAGGAATGCATGCGGCGCCGCGTCCACGCGCCGACCGCTGATCCGGATCTCGCCTTGCGCCGGCGCGAGCAGACCGCACAACGCGTCAGCGAGCTGCGCCTGCCCGTTGCCGGAGACGCCGGCGACGCCGAAGATCTCATTGCGCCTGACGTCGAAGTGTGCACGTTCGAGCTTGCCACCGGCGGCAAGCTCGCGCACCGAGAGCAGCACGCTCGACTCGCTATCTCGCGATGTGGCAGTGCGCACGGGCGCATCCACGCGGTGCCCGACCATGAGCTCGGCGAGCTCGGGTTTGCTCGTCGCCTGCGCGTCGCGGATCGCGACCAGTTTGCCCTGCCGCAACACCGCCACACGCCGGCTGGCGGCGAGCACCTCGTCCAGCTTGTGCGAGATGAAGATGATCGACAGACCGTCGGCGACCAGCGTCTTCAGCGTAGCGAACAGCGCTTCGGACTCCTGTGGCGTGAGCACGGCCGTCGGTTCGTCGAGGATCAGGATACGCGCGCCCCGGTACAACGCTTTGAGGATCTCCACGCGCTGGCGCTCGCCGACCGAGAGATCGGCGATGCGCGCGTCCGCATCGACGGTGAGGCCGAACTGCTTCGAGATGTAAGTCAGGCGTGCGCGCGCCTCGCGCCGGCGCGAGAACGGCTGCCACAGCTTCTCGGTGCCTATCAGTACATTGTCGAGCACCGACAGGTTGTCGCCCAGCGTGAAGTGCTGGTGCACCATGCCGATGCCCGCGGCCAGCGCGGAGGCGGGGTCGCCGGGCGGGAGCGGCCGGCCGAATACCTCGATGGAGCCGGCGTCGGCGACATAATGGCCGAACAGAATGTTGACCAGGGTGCTCTTGCCGGCGCCGTTCTCCCCCAGCAGCGCCAGCACTTCGCCGCCGGCGAGGTCGAGCGAGATGGCGTCGTTGGCCACCAGCGCGCCGAAGCGCTTGGTGATGCCGGAGAGGCGGAGGACGGGCGGCTGTGACACAGTCTCGGCTGACCGCGAGGTGCGCGCGAAGCTAGCGACAGTCCTTACCTCCCTCCCTTGCGCGAAGAGCGGGGGGGAGGGCTGGGGAGGGGGCGAAGGTCAGATACGCAAGCTTAGGCTTGTGTCGGCTGTTGGCTTGCGGTTCCCAGCGTGACCATCCCCCATCCTAGCCTTCCCCCGCAAGCGGAGGAAGGAAACTGAAGCCCGCTGCTCCAACCTGGAGTGCGTATTCCCCTATGTATGGCTTCAAAGACAGGAGATGCCGCTACATCGACGACTTGGGTTCGGTCTCGACGATCTCCACGGTGAACGCGCCGTCGACGATGGCTTTCTCCTTGGCCTTCACCTTCTTGACCAGGTCGGCAGGCACCTTGGTTGCGAAAGTGCCGAGCGGCGCGAGCTCGGAGCCCTTGTACTTCATGGTCGAGTACTTGCCGTAGTCCTCGGCCTTGAAGTTGCCACCCTTGGCGTTCTTGATCGCGAGGTTGATGGTCGGTTCCATGTTCCACAGCGCAGAGGCCACCACCGTGTCGGGATACTTGCTCTGCGTGTCGATAACGTTGCCGATGGCGAGCTTGCCTCTCTCTTTGGCCGCGTCGGATACGCCGAAGCGCTCCGCGTACAGCACGTCCGCGCCCTTGTCGATCATGGCGAAAGCGGCTTCCTTCGCCTTGGGCGGATCGAACCAGGAGCCGATGAAGGTCACCGTGAACTTGACCCTCGGATTCACCTCACGGGCGCCGGCCATGAAGGCGTGCATCAGGCGATTGACCTCCGGGATCGGGTAGCCGCCCACCATCCCGATGAGGTTGGATTTGGTCATGCCGCCGGCGATCATGCCGGTCAGGTAGGCCGGCTCCTGAATGTAGTTGTCGAACACCGAGAAGTTGGGCTCCTGCGGTTTGCCGGAGGAGCCGAGCAGAAAGCTGACCTTGGGATAGTCCTTGGCGACCTTGCGGGCTGCCGCTTCGACCGCGAAGGCTTCGCCGACGACCAGGGTGTTGCCCTGCTCCGCGTACTGGCGCATGACGCGTTCATAGTCGGCGTTGCTGACGTTCTCGGAGAACACGTACTCGATCTCGCCGTTGGCCTTGGCGGCATTCAGCGCCTTATGGATCCGGGACACCCACTGCTGCTCCACCGGCACGGTATAGATGGCCGCTACCTTGAGCTTTTGCTGCGCCGACGCGATACCTGTGGTGAGCAGCGTGCTGGCAACAGCCAAGGCAACACCGGCGGCGAGCAACGCTCGCCGTTTGAAGTTCGACATACGCATGTTCTTTCCTTCCTCTGAATGTCAATAGGACGCAGCAGGCAGATCGGTCTGAACGATGACAGCGCACCCCCTCCGTGCGGTCCGCCGGCGCTGCGACCGAGATAGTAGCCGATACCAACGCCGGGGTCACCTTGCACGCTGCCGTGAAGGACGTGCCCCATCGCACGGATGACCTCGCCCCTCCGATCACTCGGGCGAGCTCTTCGAATAGGAAAGGCCTGCTCAGGTGGTGGCGGAGCTGCTTGCGTGGTCGAGCCGGGTGACGAGCAGCTTGTCGACACGGTTCTGGTCCATGTCGACGACCTCGAACCGCAGGCCGCCCCTCAGGAACCGGTCCCCGACCTGCGGCACGCGCCCCAGCACCTTCATCGCCAACCCCCCGAGGGTACGGTAGGAGTGTCCGTCCTCATCGGCTAACGCCTGGGCGAGCCCTATTGCTTGCTTGAAGCGCTCGATGACGATGGCGCCGTCGACCAGCCAAGATCCGTCGTCCCGCTGCACGATGTCAGGCTCGGCCGAGTCCTCGACGGTCGCTACATCACCGACCAATGCCTCCATGATGTCATTCATGGTCACCAGGCCCTGTACTTCCCCGTACTCGTCGATCACCAGCGCGAGGTGCTGCCGGTGCTTCTTGAACGTCTCGAGCAGCTCGATCATGGTCAGGGTGTCGGGCACATATAGCGCCTTGGCAGCAACGTCGGCGAAATCGAGCGGTTTGTCTTCGAACGCCGCGTCGAGAAGGGTCTTCGCGCGCAGGATGCCCACCACATCCTGGAGGCCGCCGCGGCAGATTACGAAGCGGGAGTGACCGCTGCGAAGTAACTTCTCCCGATTGACCCCGAACGGTTC
>JBGPOV010000189.1:0-5039 GCA_041488255.1 Gammaproteobacteria bacterium
GACCTGGTGCTGGAGCCGGACGTGATCGGACTGGATACGGGATGTCTGTGGGGCCGGAAGTTGTCGGCGCTGCGCCTCGAGGACCGCCGCCTGTTCCAGTTTTCCTGCCGGGACGCGGCAACTGCAACGCGGCGGCGGTAGCGGATTCCGCTTCGCGCGCGATCTCGCGCCGAGTCTTGCCGCTCACGTCGATGGTGGCGGCGAAGTTCAACTCCGCGCGCAGTAACCGATGCGCCAGGATCAGCCGAAGCGACTGCCATAATGAACGCTCGCCCGTGTAGGACGCATCTAGATTTACGCTGCCGTCCCGGTTGACGTAGCGCACAGCCAGCACCACCACGCGCGCGCCTGCGCCCAGCGCAGGCTGGAACAGGGACGCATGGAACGGCTTCACCTCGGTGCCATCGGTGGTGGTGCCCTCGGGGAATATCGCAACGTGTTCACCGCGCGTCAGCGCCTGCACGATGTTGCGGTTGGTACGCGCCGTGTCCTGCCGCTTGGTTCGCTCGATGAAGATCGTTCCGGAACGCGACACCAGAAACCCGAGCACGGGCCAGCGGCGCACGTCCGACTTCGCCACGAAGCGGACCGGCACCACGGAGTTGACGACCCACATGTCGAGCCAGGATACGTGATTGCTGACGATCAAGGTCGGCGCGTGCCCGGGGGGCAACGAGCCGTGCACCGTCAGCCGTAGATGCACTATGCGCAGAATCTGGCGCGACCAGCGCTTGATCACCCCGAAGCGCCGTTGGCTGGAGAAAAAAGGAAACAAGACGCCTACGCAATAACAGCCGTAGACGAGATGAAGCAGGAGCCGGGTGAGCCGGTAAAGCCGGGTGAAGCTTGGGTTCGACCTTTCCCGGGCGGCGTCGAAAGGCCGCGGACGACTATGGCTATCCGGCATTCCTCATCAAGTGTCTCGCGATGAAGTATTTCGCGTAGCGGGCGTCCGCTCGGGACGCTGGCAGCAGCATCAGCAGGTCGGCCGTGTTGAAGTCCGGGTCCCAGGCGGGCTCACCGCAGACATAAGCCCCAACTCTCAGGTATGCCTTGATCAGCGGCTCGATCGCCGGCGCGGCGTTCTGGTCCAACTCGTGCAGTGGCAGCGGGCAGCGCGGGAACACCCGATATTCGACCGGGCTCAAGTGCGACTCGCGCAGCTTGATGAAGGCCGCCGCTGCTGAATGTCCGCCGTCGACCATGCTCATGCTAGCGCAGCCTAGAATGAATTCGTAGCGGGTCCTCAGCATGTATTCGGCCAGGCCCGACCACAGCAGCGCGATCACCGCGCCGCTACGATGGTCCGGATGCACGCAAGAGCGCCCGATCTCGATCGCGCGGTCGCGCAGATGATTCAGCCGCGTCAGATCGAACTCCTGCTCGGAATAAAACCCGCCGATGCGCTTGGCGGTCTCGCCCGTGAGGATGCGATAGGTCCCCACAACCTCGCCGGTGTCCTCTTCGGTCACCAGCAGGTGTTCGCACCACGGATCGAACAGGTCACGGTCTATGCCCTCCGCCGCGCTCGGCAACCGCGCCCCCATCTCTTCAGCGAACACGCGGTAACGCAGCCGCTGGGCGTCCACAATCTCGGCCTCGCTGCGCGCCATATGCACCGCCAGCCTGCGTTTGGATTCAAGGCGAGGTTCGCGCCGTGCGTCGAGCATGTTTCCGCTCCATTAAACAGGACCAGGGAACACTAGGTTGCAGTTATGACAGACGAGTGAACTGAAACTGAAGCTTTCGCGACGGCTACCGGCGCGAGCCAGGACCCGGAAGGGCCCACCGCCCGCCCCGGGCCGTGGCGGAACCACCCGGCCTGCAGCCCCTTGGTCGGAACAGCGGGGCATCAGTGCTGTCTATGAGAGTGGCCGGTGTAGCGCTCCATCTGACTGGCTCTCGCTGTGGCTGGTGAAGATCCGAACAGCCCGTTTCCGCCGCTCCCAGGCCCAGACCATGGGCCGGTACATCCGCGGTGAAGCAAATTATTACATGAAAGCTTACCAGATCGAAGCGCCAAACGCTTCCCGGTAACGTGCCCCAACTTCGTCCCGCGTAACCTGGTGGTTCTGGCCGCCCCGGCTGGCGATCTTAATGGCCCCCATGAGCGATGCCAGCCGACCCGTAGTGGGCCAGTCCCAGCCTTGAGCGATGCCGTACAGGAGCCCGGCACGGTACGCATCGCCGCAGCCGGTCGGATCAATAACGGCGTGCGGTTTCACGCATGGAATCTGATGGATCTGGTCACCCGCATGGATCAACGAGCCCTGGGCCCCCTTGGTGACAACCAATGCCCGCACCATCTGCGCCAGCTCTTCCATCGACTCTCCGGTCTTTTCCTGCAGCAGGCGTGCTTCGTAGTCGTTGACCGCCACGTAATCGGCCAAGCGCGCGAACTCGAGCAGCTCGTCGCCGCTGAACATGGGTATGCCTTGGCCCGGATCGAAGAGAAACGGGATACCTGCCTGGTTGAACTGGCGAGCATGGTCGAGCATGCCCTGGCGGCCGTCGGGAGCCACGATTCCCAGGCTCACGTCCTGGGCGTCGCTCACGCGGTTGAGGTGCGAATGGTTCATGGCGCCGGGATGAAAGGCGGTGATTTGGTTGTCGTCCAGATCCGTGGTGATGAACGCCTGGGCGGTGAAGGTATCCTTGACCTGGCGGATGTGGGTCTGCGGGAGCTTGAGCCGCTCCAGGCGATAGGCATAGGGCTGGTAGTCTTCGCCCACGGTCGCCATGATCAGCGGTCGACCGCCCAGCAGGTGCAGATTGTAGGCGATGTTGCCAGCGCATCCGCCGAACTCTCGGCGCAGGTCGGGAACCAGGAACGCGACGTTGAGGATGTGGATCTGATCGGGGAGGATGTGGTTGCGGAATCGATCCCGGAATACCATGATCGTGTCGTAGGCGAGTGACCCACACAGCAGGGTATGCATCAGCGGGTATCTCTTTGTTCGTGGCCGCGTGCCTAGCGGTTGATGACGACCGGTCTGAGGTCCATCGACTGCTCGATGCGCGTAGCCACCTGGTCGGCCTGGGCCCGGTCCGAATAGGGACCGGCGTGCACCCGATACACGCCGTCGCGCAGGTACAGACCGATTGCGCCAGCCAGCCAACTCATCTCGGCCCGCATATGCGCGAGAAAGCTCTCGGCGTTCGTGCGCAGGCTGAAGGCGCCGAGCTGGACGTATACGCCGGTGGGTTCCTCCACTATCGCGGGGCCGGCCGGTCGCGGGCCCGAGACCAGCCCGGTTGCACTCGCCTCGACGCTGGGCGGCGCTAGCATCTCTCCGGGGGAGACGCTTTCTACTTCCACCAGATCGCTGCCCGACCCGATGAGCCCGAGCTTGTGTGCCGCCGTGTACGAAAGATCGATCAGCCGGTCGCCGCGAAACGGGCCGCGGTCGTTGATCCGAACCACGACGGTCTTGCCGGTTCGCAGGTTGGTCACGCGCGCGTAGCTCGGTATGGGAAGCGTCGGGTGCGCCGCAGTCATAGCATACATGTCATACGCCTCACCGGAAGCCGTGGACTGACCGTGATAGCGCTTGCCGTACCAGCTCGCCGTCCCGCGCGCCTGGTAGGGGCCAACCTTGGTCATTGGGGTGTAGGTCTGGCCGAACACGGTATAGGGACGCGCCGTGGAGGCTTTGATCGGCTCGGCCCTGGGTTCGGGATCGGGGATCTGGTCCAGGTTGGCGGGTGGATTGGCACCAGGACCGTCATCGAGGTAATAGCCGCCCGGCTTGCGCGGCGCACTGGTGTCCGGGCGAGGCGGTGAGGACGAGCAGGCAGTGAGGGCAAGCAGTCCCAGAACCGCCAATGCATGCGCGCCGCGCAAAGTGAAGGGTGAAGGGTGAAGGGTGTTCGGGCCCCGCTCAGGGCCATGGCTGTGCCCCGCGATGAACGCGCAAACGGGGCGATCCAAGAACAGCCAGACCTTACCCTTCACCCTTCACCCTTCACTAGCTCTTCACCAACCGCTTGTGTGTATGGATGCTCATCAGGATCCCCATCGCGAACAGGATGCTGACCAGTGAGGTGCCGCCGTAGCTGATGAGCGGCAGCGGCACGCCCACCACCGGCAGCACGCCGCTCACCATGCCCATGTTCACGAACACGTAGGTGAACAAAGTGAGCGTGATGGCCCCGGCCACCAGACGTGTGAACAGAGTCGAGGCGTTGAAGGTGATGAACAACCCCCGCCCGATGACGAACAGGAACAGGGTAACAAGCACCAGATTGCCGAACAGTCCAAACTCTTCCGAAAACACCGCGAAGATGAAGTCGGTGCTGCGCTCCGGCAGAAAGTCCAGGTGCGCCTGAGTGCCGTTGAGCCAACCCTTGCCGAAAAACCCGCCGGATCCCAGTGCGATCGTGGCCTGGATCGTGTGATAGCCAGCACCCAACGGGTCCTGGCTGGGATCGAGCAGGGTCAGGATCCGCTGCCGCTGATAGTCATGCATCAGCGGCCATACCAGCAGCGGTACGCCCACCGCCCCAGCCGCGGTCAGACCGATCAGGATCTTCCAACTCAAGCCGGCCAGAAAGATCACATAGAAGCCCGCTGCCGTAATGATCAGGGCCGTGCCCAGATCAGGTTGCTTGGCGACCAGCACCACCGGGACTAGCAGCATCAGCGCTGCGACCGCGAAGTCGCGCAGCTTGAGCACCGCCTCGTAGCGGTCGAAGTACCAAGCGAGCGCCAGGGGTACGGCCACCTTCATCAGCTCCGATGGCTGGATTCGCGTCACGCCCACATGCAGCCAACGGCGCGCGCCGTTGACCGTCTCGCCGTAGCGCCATACGGCGATCAGCAGCAGCAGGCCCAACACGTACACCGGCAGCGCCAGCCGCTGCAGATAGTGCGGCGGAATGTTGGCCGCAATCCACATGACGGCGAGCGCCACCACGATGTTGGCGAGCTGAGCGCCGATCCGGCCTACGCTCTCCCCGGAAGCGCTGTACAGGGTGATCAGCCCGACCAGCAGCAGCGCGCCGATCACCGCCAGCAGGTGGCGATCGATATGGCGGCC
>JBGPOV010000190.1:0-4952 GCA_041488255.1 Gammaproteobacteria bacterium
GTGTCCACCAAGTACGGCATGATCAAGACCGACCACATCCTGTTCATCGGCAGTGGCGCCTTTCATTTCGCCAAGCCCTCCGACTTGATCCCGGAGCTGCAGGGCCGCTTCCCCATCCGCGTGGAGCTCGACTCGCTGTCGGTGTCCGACTTCGAGCAGATCCTGACCAGCACCGACGCCTGCCTCACCGCGCAGTACGAGGCGCTGCTCGCCACCGAGGGCGTCGCGCTAGAATTTCGCCCCGACGCGATCAAGCGCCTGGCCGAGATCGCCTGGCAGGTCAACGAGAAGACCGAGAACATCGGCGCGCGCCGCCTGTACACGGTGATGGAAAAGCTGTTGGAGGACATCTCTTTCGAAGCCGGCAGAGCCAGCGGCCAGTCGGTGGTGATCGACGCGGCCTACGTGGACGGCCGGCTCAAGGACCTGGCGCAAAGCGAAGATCTGGCGCGCTACGTGCTGTAGAGCGGGCCGGATCGTTACAATCGAAGCCGGCCCGGGTGACGCGGGCCGCACAATAACGCCAAACGCCTTCCCGACCATGGAAAGCCGCACGACCTTCAGCCTGGAGGTCAACCCCAGGATTCCGCGCCGCCTGGCGCGCCTCGAAGAGCTCGCCTCCAACCTCTGGTACAGCTGGGATCGTCCTGCCCGCACGCTGTTCTCGCGTCTGCACACCGGCCTGTGGGACGCTGTCGGGCACAATCCCAAGGCCTTCCTCAAGCGGGTAGACGAGCGGAAGCTGTTAGATGCGGCCGACGACCCGGTGTTCCTGGGCAACTTCAACCGCGTGCTGTCGAACTACGACACGTATCACAACGAGCCGTTGCGCCGCAACGGCTCGGAATGGCTGCGCTCCTCGGACCTGATCGCCTACTTCTGCGCGGAATTCGGCTTCCACGAGAGCTTCCCCATCTACTCCGGCGGCCTGGGGATCCTCGCCGGAGATCACTGCAAGGCGGCGAGCGACATGCGGCTGCCGTTCATCGGCGTGGGTCTGCTCTACCGTCAGGGCTACTTCTCCCAGAGCATCGATGCCGAGGGCAACCAGCGCGCCGTGTACACCGACTCCGAGTTCGAGAGCCTGCCGGTCACCTCCGTGTTACGCCCGGACGGCACCGAGCTGCACGTGCGCGTCGATCTCCCCGGCCGTCCGGTGATCTGCAAGGTCTGGCACGCACGCTGCGGGCACGTCGGCCTTTATCTGCTGGACACCGACCTGCCCGAGAACGACGAGCACGGACGCGACATCACCCATCAGCTCTACGGCGGCGATCGCCAGACGCGCATCGAGCAGGAGATCGTGCTGGGGGTCGGCGGCGTGCGTGCGCTGGAGGCCCTCGAGCTCAAGCCGACGGTGTGGCACATCAACGAAGGGCACGCGGCCTTCCTCGTGCTCGAACGTACGCGCGCCCTAGTCAAGCAGGGGTTGGACTACGCTGCAGCGCTGGAGGCGGTGGCGGCCAACACGGTGTTCACCAGCCACACGCCGGTCCCCGCGGGCCACGACCACTTCAGCGAAGACATGATGTGGAGCTACTTCGAGTCGTTGTGCCGGGAGCTGAAGCTGGGCCGGGACGAGTTCCTGGCTCTGGGCCGGGTGAACGACAGCAGTGACTTCAACATGACCGCGCTGGCCATCCACGCCTCCCGGTTCCAGAACGGCGTGAGCCGCATCCACGGCGGGGTGTCCTCGCGCATCTGCGCTCCCTTGTGGCCGCAGGTCGATCCGCAGGAGAACGGCATCGGCTACATCACCAACGGCGTCCACGTGCCGACCTTCCTGGCGCAGGAATGGGCCGACCTGTTCGAGAAGTATCTCGGTTTCGACTGGACCCAGCGGCTTACCGACGCGGGGTTCTG
Organism: Gammaproteobacteria bacterium; assembly: GCA_041488255.1. Lineage (GTDB taxonomy): Bacteria > Pseudomonadota > Gammaproteobacteria > Burkholderiales > SHXO01 > SHXO01. Next base: position 1,864 of record JBGPOV010000190.1, read on the forward strand.
GCAGCGCATCGACGATATCCCGGACCATCTGTTCTGGAGCGTACGCCAGTCGCTCAAGTCGCAGATGCTGCATCTGATCCGCCATCGCCTGGCGCGCCAGCACTTCCGCAACGGCGGCTCACAGGCGCACCTGGACCGGCTGCTCAAGTTTACCGATCCGGTGAATCCGAACGTGCTCACCATCGGCTTCGCGCGCCGCTTCGCTACGTACAAGCGCGCTACGCTGCTATTCCAGGACCTCACCTGGCTGCGCGAGATCATCTGCGACGAGCAGCGGCCGGTGCTGTTGCTGTTTGCCGGCAAGGCACACCCCGCGGATATCCCCGGTCAAGACCTGATCCGGCGCGTGGTGGAGGTCGGGCGCATGCCCGAGTTCGAGGGCCGGATCTTGATGGTGGAAGACTACGACCTGCGGCTGGCCCGCAGACTGGTGTCGGGCGTTGACGTGTGGTTGAACAACCCGGTCTACCCCCTGGAGGCAAGCGGGACTTCAGGCATGAAGGCCGGCATCAACGGGGTGCTCAACCTTTCCGTTCTGGACGGCTGGTGGGACGAGGGCTACGACGGCCGCAACGGCTGGGCCATCAAGCCGATCGGCGAGAACATGGACGATGCGCGGCGCGACCACGACGAGGCCAGGACCCTGTACGAGCTGCTGCAGGACCAAGTGAGTCCCCTGTTCTACAAGCGTGGCGACATGGGCTACTCTCCGGAATGGGTAGGCATGGCGAAGCACTCCATCGCCAGCCTGCTGCCGCGCTTCAGCTCCACGCGCATGGTGAGCGAGTACCTGGCCAAGTTCTATCTACCCGCCACGCGCCAGGGACGGCGCTATGCCGAGAGCGGCTACGAGAACGCGCGCAAGCTGGCGGGGTGGAAGGCGGCTGTGCGTCGCAGCTGGGCCAACGTGCGCTTGCGTCGGCTCGACGCGCCGAGCAAAAACATCGCCTTCGGGGAGGGCGTGAAGGTGGCGCTAGGCGTCCAACTGAACGGCATGAAGCCCGAGGACGTCGTGGTCGAATTGCTCATCGGCCGGCAAAGGGAACAGGGTAAGCTGCGCGAGGCCCGTCATTACCGCTTCGAGTGGGAAGGTCTGATCACCGACCAAGGGGAGCACCGCTTCGTCTTGCAGATCACGCCCGAGATGTGCGGTAAGCTCCACTATCGCATACGCGTCTATCCCTATCATGAGCTGCTGACCCATCCCTTCGAGATGGGAATGATGCGCTGGCTGTAATGTCGCTGCGTGCTTTCGTCGCCTGCCTTGCCCTGTGCCTGCTCACGGCGTGCCACGTCACGGCGCGAACGGCCAATGCCGCCGAGGCCAGCGCCACTATTTGCAGCGAAGGCATACCGGAGCTGTTCAAGAGGGTTTCTCCGGCCGTGGTGATGATCACCGGGCAGTCGATCAATCCCTATCGCCTTCAGGGCCGCGTCACGCGCGTGCTCGGTTCGGGCTTCCTGATCGACCCCAACGGTTTGATCCTGACCAACTCGCACGTCGTATTCGGCCTGCAGTCGCTGACCGTGACGCTGGATGACGGATCCATCGTCCCCGCAAAGCTGCTCGGCGCAGACCCGATTTTCGACCTGGCGGTCATCCAGATTCCCAAGACCCGAACCGGAACGCTGCCGACGGTGAAGCTGGGCAATTCGGACAACCTTCGGCCGGGGGAGGAGGTGATCGCTATCGGCAACCCCCTCGGCCTGGACCAGACCGTGACACGCGGCATCATCAGCGGGATCAACCGCATCCTGCCGGAGACCCCGCTGTCGCTGACCGAGCCGCTTATTCAGACCGACACCCCGATCAACCCGGGCAACTCGGGCGGGCCGCTGCTCAACCGCTGCGGAGAGGTCATCGGCATCAACACCGCCATCGTCGCGGAGGCCCAGAACATCGGGTTCTCCGTTCCCATCAATCTGGCGAAGGAAGTGCTGCCGGCACTGCTCAAGGACGGGCACGTGATCCGCCCCTGGGTCGGCTTCCACGGCCAGCTCATCGGCGCCGACCTGCGCAAGCTGCTGCAGGTGCCGCTGGTCGACGGGCTGCTGGTGGAGGTGGTAGAGCCCGGCAGCCCGGCGGAGAAGGCTGGCATCCGCGGCGGCATGATGGAACTGTCCATCGGCGGGTCGTCTCTGCTGCTGGGCGGCGACATCGTAGTCAGCCTCAACGGCGCGCCTACGAACCAGGCGGAGAAGCTCAGCGCCATCATGCGCGGGCTCAAGGTCGGCAGCCGGCTCAAAGTGAAGCTATTCCGCGAGGGCAAATACCTGGAGCTGGAGTACAGCCTGCCCGAGCGGCCGCTGCTGCCCGGAGACCTGCCCGAGGCCGGCACCTACACGCCGGCGATGCCGCCCGAAGGTAAGTCCGACATGTCGCGGCGGCTGCGCCAGTGATTCGAACCGAGCTCGTCGCGGATGCGCTGGCTGGGCGCGGTTGGGCATGCATGCACCAGTTTCTTCCCGACGCCAGCTGGCGCGCTCTGGCCGCCGAAGTGCACACCGAGCACGCCAGCGGCGGCTTGCGCGCGGCTGGCGTCGGCGCCGGTGAGCGTTACCGTCTGGCGGGCGACGTGCGGGGCGACCAGATCCGCTGGCTCGAGGCTACCCCAGTGAGCCTGCCGCAGCAGGACGCACTGTCACGCCTCGATGCCTTGCGCCGGACGCTGAACCGCGAGCTTCAACTCGGCCTGTTCGAGTTCGAGGGCCACTTCGCACTCTATTCGCCCGGTGCCGGCTACCGGCCTCACCACGACCAGCCTCGGGCGGCACGGGTACGGGTGCTGTCCTGCGTGCTCTACTTGAACTCGGACTGGAAAGCCGAAGACGAAGGTCAGTTGCGGCTATACCTGGACCAGGCACATCCGGGAGACTACTGCGACGTGCTGCCCGAAGGCGGCAAACTGGTGTGTTTCCTGAGCGACCGCTTCTGGCACGAGGTGCTGCCCGCACGGCGCGAGCGGCTCAGCTTGACGGGCTGGTTCCACCGCCGAAGCTGACTGCAAGCCCGGACCCGACGTCGAAGCGCAGAGGGTTGCAGGTTCAGCGCGCTGCGCTGGCGCCGGCTTGGCGAGTCTTGTCGAGCA
>JBGPOV010000191.1:0-4931 GCA_041488255.1 Gammaproteobacteria bacterium
CTTCGAACGCCGCGTCGAGAAGGGTCTTCGCGCGCAGGATGCCCACCACATCCTGGAGGCCGCCGCGGCAGATTACGAAGCGGGAGTGACCGCTGCGAAGTAACTTCTCCCGATTGACCCCGAACGGTTCGTTGAGATCGAAGTAGGTGATATCCCCGCGCGGCGTCATGACATCGGCGATCAACTCGTCGTCCAGGCGGAAGACGCGCGAGACGATAGCCTGCTCGTGCTTCTCGAACACGCCGGCTTCCGCCCCCTGTTCCATCAGGACGTTGATCTCCTCCTTGGTGACGGGAGGCTCGCCCGAAGCGTGCACCCCCAGCAGCCGCAGGATGAGCTCGGTGACGAAACTCATCAGGCGCACCAGCGGAAACATCGCCTTCGATAGCAACTGCATCGGACGGGCGATCGCGCTGGCAATGCCTTCAGGGTTGATGAGCGCCAGCCGCTTGGGCACCAGCTCGCCCAGGACCAGCGCGCAAACGGCGATTCCGACTACGACGATCCAAAACGCCAGGTCGCCCGCGTACGGCTGCAGCGACGCGACCATCGAAAAGCTATCTGCAAGCCGCTTGGACAAGGTGGCCTCGCCCAGTGCACCGATGAGAATCGTGATGACTGTAATCGCGATCTGGGTGGTCGAAAGAAAATGCGCGGGCGAGTGCGCCAACGCCAGCGCCGCGCCCGCGCCGGCGCGCCGTTCATCGCTCCACTGTTGCAGGCGTGTCTTGCGCGCGGACACGACCGCCATCTCGGACAGCACGAACACACCATTGACGAGGATCAGCAGAAGAAGAACCAGGAGTTCCATAGGTCAGCGGGACTCGGCTGGGCGGCTCGAGCGGCGCCGCCCCGCACGTCCCTTTGGTCTCCATACGTTGAGCAGAATGTTGAGCTTGTCCTGCCTTTGTAGACGCTCGTCGGACAGGGCTTCGAGGAACTCGGAGAGCCGTCGCAACGTGTCGCATAACTCAAGCGCGCCGTCGCTATGAGCTCAGGCGATAGCCTACCCCAGTTTCCGTGACGATGTACTTGGGCCGGGCGGGGTCGTCTTCGAGCTTTTGCCGCAGATGACCCATGTAGATCCTGGCGTAGTGAGCGCTGTGCTCGTGCGCCGGGCCCCAGACTTCGCGGCAGATGTTCCGGTGAGTGAGCACGCGGCCGGCGCTCGCGATGAGCAGGGCCAGGAGCCGGTACTCGATCGGCGTCAGATGAACCACCTCGCCGCGCTTGCGGACGAGTCGAGCAGCCAGGTCGACCTCGACATCACCGAAGCGGACGGACGGTTTGCCCGCGCCCCCAGCTGTCAGCCTCCTGCGCTGCGCGGCGCGGACTCTCGCCAACAGCTCGCCCACGCCGAACGGTTTGGTCAGATAGTCGTCGGCGCCTGCGTCCAGGGCCTCTATCTTGTCGGTCTCTCCAGCGCGCGCGGAGAGCACGATGACAGGGATCTGGGACCAGCCTCGCAGCTCGCGGATGAGATCCACCCCGTTTCCATCCGGGAGTCCGAGGTCGAGGATGATCAGGTCGGGTTTTCGCGTCCCCGCCTCGACCAGGCCTCGCTTCAGGGTCTCGGCCTCGAACACGGTCCAGCCCTCCGCCTCCAGCGCGCCGCGCACGAACCGGCGGATCTGCCGCTCGTCCTCGACCAGGACCGCGACCAGCGGCGGATCGCTCATGGCTGGGCAGCGGTCGCGTGCGGCTGCTCTTCGATGCCCTTCGGAATCTCGGGCGGTGTCCCGAGCGGTAGCGTGAATGAGAAGCGTGCCCCGCCTTCGGGGATGTTCTCCGCCCAGATCTTCCCCTTGTGCGCTTCGACGATCGCGCGGCAGATGGCCAGCCCGAGCCCTACTCCCGAGGTCGCAGACTCACGCGCGCCGCGCGTGAACTTCTCGAAGATGGCTTCTTCCTGGCCCTTCGGCAGACCGGGACCATTGTCGACGACCGAGACCAGCAAGTCCTTGCCGGAAGTCACGGCGGTCAGCAGCACTGTGCTCCCGGCCGGCGTGTACTTTGCGGCGTTCTCCAGCAGGTTACACAGCACGCGCTCGATCAACACGGCATCGAACTCGACCAGCGGCAGTTGGCTGTCGAGGTCGACCTCGACGTGGTGGTTGGCGAGCATGAGCTGGGTCGATTTCAGCGCGCTGCCCACCACTTCTTCGAGCGGTTGCCACTGGAGGTTGAGCTTGACCTCGCCGCTCTGGATGCGGGCCATGTCCAGCAGGTTGTTGACCAACGCGCTCATCCCGCGCGCGGCTTCGCGGATGGCATCCGCGATCTCCAGCTGCTGCCCGGTGGGCGGCGGCTTGCTCAATCTGAGGGAGTCGGCGAGCCCGAACACCGCCGCTAGCGGCGTGCGCAGGTCGTGGGACAGCGCGGATAGCAGGGAATTGCGCAACCGCTCCGATTCGATCTTGATCAAAGCCTGCTGCGCCACCTCCACATAGTGAACGCGCTCGAGCGCGATAGCCACCAGAGCGGCAAAGGTGTCCAGCTGCCTGCGCTGTTCGGGCACCAGCAGCAGCCGCCGGCTTTCAGGGCGGATCGCGAGCACGCCCCGAGTGCGCATCGGGGCGCGCAGGGGCAGGTACAAAAACTCGTTTCCCGGGAGCGTGTCGGTTCCGGCGCCGGCGGGTTGGGCCCGGTCGAAGGCCCACTGGGCCGTGCCCAGATCGATCGGGAGGCCGGGCGAGGTGTGCGGGGCATACACCAATCGGTCGGTGGCGTCGGGAAGCAGCAACGCCACCTTGGCGCGGAAGGTCCGGCCGATGAAATCGGCGGTCGTGGCGACGACATCCTCTGTGCGCAGCGGGCTCGACAGCTCCCTTGCGAACTGGTACAGCGCTCGCGATCGCTCTTCCCGGTGCGACGCAACGCGGGCCTGATAGCGCAAGCCGGCGGTGAGCTGTGAGATGGTCAGGCCCACCGCGAGCATCACCACGAAAGTGAGGAGGTACTGGACGTCGCTTACGGCAAAGGAAAGCCGCGGCGGCACGAAGAAGAAATCGAACGATACGACGCCCAGCAGAGTTGCCAGGACTGCCGGGCCGCGGCCGAACATCACCGCGACGACGACCACCGTGAGAAGAAACAGCATCACGATGTTGACGGGGTCGAAGTAAGGTAGCAGCAGCGTCCCGACCAGCGTCGGCAGCACGCATGCAGCCGCGGCCCAGACGTAGCTCAGCGACCGCTGCCTGTTCTTTGCGTCGACGCCGGGGGGCGCTGCTAAATACTCCTCCCGCTCCTGAGCGGTGGTGACGGCGTCACCACGCCCGATTTCGATGAGATCGACGTCGGGGGCCAGCGAAGCCAAGCGCCTTCCGAAGGAAGGCCTCCAGAACAAGAGCCGGTGGGGCGCCGACCGGCCGAAGATGATCTTGGAGATGTTGTGACTGCGCGCGTATTCGACGATGGCCGACGCCGCATTGCCACCCGAAAGAATGGCCGTATTCGCACCCAGATCCTGCGCCAGCTTGACAGTTCTAAGAATCCGCTCGCGCCGCGCCGATGGAAGTCTCTGCAATGCCGGCGTCTCGACATAGAGCGCGGTCCATTCGACATTGAGTTGGGTGGCCAGGCGCGCCGCGCTGCGCACGGCACGCTCGCTGCCAGGGCGCGGACCGATGCAGCACAGAAACGAGGCCTCCGTTTTCCATACGCGCTCGATCGCCTGCTTTGCCCGATAGGACTGGACATCCTCTTCAACCCGGTCGGCCGTGCGACGCAGCGCGAGCTCGCGCAGCGCGATCAAGTTGCCTTTGCGGAAGAAGTTCTTGGAGGCGCGCTCCGCCTGCTCGGCAATGTAGACCTTGCCGGCCTTGAGTCGCCCGAGCAGCTCGTCGGCGGGGATGTCGACCAGCATCACCTCGTCGGCCCGGTCGAAGAACGTGTCGGGCAACGTCTCCCAGACGCGGATCCCGGTGATGCCGCCTACGACGTCGTTCAAACTCTCGAGGTGCTGAACGTTCAGGGTGGTGAAGACGTCGATCCCACTGCCGAGCAGCTCCTCGACGTCCTGCCAGCGCTTGGGGTGCCGCGAGCCCGGCACGTTCGTGTGTGCCAGCTCGTCGACCAGGATGAGCTCCGGATGCAGGCTGATGGCGGCGTCCAGATCGAACTCGTTGAGCCGGTTGCCCTTGTACTCTAGTTCCTTGGACGGCAGGATGGGGAGTCCTTCGAGCAGCGAGGCGGTCTCGCTCCGGCCGTGGGTTTCGACGACGCCCACCACGACGTCACGCCCCTCTTCTCTGAGCTTGCGCGCCGCCGCAAGCATCGCGTAGGTCTTACCTACGCCGGCCGAGGCGCCAAAATAGATGCGCAGCTTGCCGCGCTTCGCTTGCGCCTCCTCCTGCTGGAGTTGCGCGAGCAGCACATCTGGGTCGGGTCTGTCTCGATCGGGTGTGGCCACAGGCTATCTCACCTCGTCACGAACGAAGGTGACGTTGATGATTATAAGCCCGGGCATGCACGCCCTAGCGTGCTGCGTCCAGGGCGAGCCCCGTAGCCCGGATGAGCGCCGCGGAATCCGGGGGAATCTCCTGGATTGCGCTTTGCTCCATCCAGGCCACTTCTTGACCACTCCTAAGGACAGCCTCGTTTTGGACGCAGCGGCGGGCGCCACCGGCCCGGACCGAACTCGGCCGCCTTGAGCGAGCGCATGATCCGCGACATGGTCTCATCGAGGGCGGCCGACTCGAGGCCGATGTGGATGCGCAAATCCGATGTCCTTGCCACGGGCACAACCCTCAGAACTTCGATGTCACTGCCCCCGCTGCGCATGATGGTTGCTCTGGCTCGCGCCCACTCCGATTCGTCCACAGTGAGAGTGAGCATGACCTGCTGCGTCCCTGAAATCGGAACGTACTGGCTCTCGACTCTGTGTACCGATCCGCTCGCGTGACGCTCTTCGGAACCGTAAGAACCGC
>JBGPOV010000192.1:0-4914 GCA_041488255.1 Gammaproteobacteria bacterium
ACACGCACTCGGCTCTGCAGGTACTCGTCCAGGTTGTGGCGACCACTTTGCGCGCGTGTCTACCTCTCTAAACTCCTCGACTGGTGTTGAACGACGCCGGCGTTATAGAGTTACCCAGGGCAGAACGCAGTCCAGCTGATATCACGCGCAGATCGTCAAGCAGCGCAAATTTGCCATCACGAATCCACACCAAGTAAAATTACCGCGGAACGCGGGCGTAGTTCAATGGTAGAACGAAAGCTTCCCAAGCTTTAGACGTGGGTTCGATTCCCATCGCCCGCTCCAAATGGAAATGAGCCCTCTCGCAGGGCCTTTTCAATTCTTGATTACCAACGAGCCTCAGCCCTCTACCCTCATGGAGTTCCCTCACCCCCGGCCCCTCTCCCGAGGGGCGAGGGGAGTTCATTGGTCTCAAGCTCTCCGGCTCAAAGCGAATCCGCGTTCGCGAGCTCCAGCAGGGCGCCGGCCAGTCCGTTCGCCACCTCGGTGAGGCGCGGGTAGTCGACCTTCTCCGGTGTGTCTTCGGCGGTGTGGTAGTAGGGATAGCGGTAGAACGCGGTGTCGGTGACCATCAGCGCAGGATAGCCCTGGCGCCAGAAGGATAGGTGGTCGCTCCAACCCACGCCCGGGATCCAAGAGGGCACCGCGGCTCGCTCCGCGGGGAAATCGCAGTTGTTGCGGAACGCCTGGTAGACACGCTTTAGCGCGCGCCGGGAGCGCAGGTTCGAGACGAAGCCGATGAAGTTTCCGCGGCTCGGGTAGAACCAGCGAAACAAGGGCGGGTAGTGCTGGGTCCGCGGCTCGTCGCGGTAATAGCCCAGCATCTCGAGCGAGAGCATGACGCGGATGTCCTCACCGCGCTCGCGTGCCACGCGTGCATACACCTGGCTGCCCATCTTCCCCCAATAGAAAAAGGGCGGCTCTTCGTTCACGAACGCGACCATGCGCAAGGTGCGTGCGCGCGGCGCCGCCGCCAAAGCGCGGCTCAACTCCAGCAGCGCTGCCACTGCGCTTGCATTGTCATCGGCGCCCGGGCTGCCCAGCACCGAGTCGTAGTGCGCACCCACGACGATGCTCTGCGAGCTAGCGCGTGCGCCCTCCAATACCACCTCCAGGTTGCTGCTTTCGACCCCTCGTGCCAGGTAACTCTGCAGTCGCGGCTCGAGGTCCTGCGCGCGCCATTCTCGCGCGATGTAGTCTCTTGCCGAGTCGAGCGCCGAAGGATGGAACACGTTGCGCTCACCGATCTCCCCGGCGAGGGTCCAAACATGGCGCTCGATGTGGGATTGCTCGATCATCTCATTGAAGTCGGTCTGCGGAGCAGGCGCCTTCGCTCTCGTACGCACATTGCACCGGCCTGCTGTCCGCGCAACAATGGGCGGGACCGGCGTGTGCCGGCCGTCTGCAGGCTGGTCCCGTGCGCCGCTTCTGCTCCAACTCGCTCTGGCTGTGGCTGCTCGCCGCGCTGCTTCTGCTGCCCGGTTGCGCTAGCCGGTATTTCCGCCCAGCCGGCCCGCCACCCGCCGAACCGGTGCGGCACACGCTTGCCGACCTGCGATGGCGTGAATACTGGACCGGCATCATCTTCAACGGCGACAAGATCGGTTTCACGCACACCGCGATCAGGCCCATCCCCGACCAGCCCGGCCGATACGAGATCCATTCGGAGGCATCGCTGCTCATCCGCCTGCTCGGTTTCGGCAAGAGGATCCAGCTGCACGCCGACGATGTCGTGAACGAGAATCTCACCCTGGTGCGTTTCGATTACGACTACAACATCGACGGAAATGCTTTGCAGATTTCCGGCACGCAGGACGCTGGCCGGCTCCGGGCAACCATTCGCAATGCAGGGCGCACTTCGGAGCAAGTGCTCCAGGCGAAGAGCGCGATTTACCCTGCCAGCGTGATCGACCTGTACCCCGTGGTCAATGGCCTGAAGGTGGGAGCGCAGTATCGGTTCCAGGCGTACAGCGGCGAGACCCAGAGTTTGCTCGATGTGCGCCAGAGCGTCGAGGGCTACGAGAGCAGCGACCTATTCCTGGGCCACGCGTTCAAAGTTTACACCTCCGCTACCGGCCACAATGCCACCGCGTGGATCGACGAATCGGGCCAGCCGTTGCTCGAACTCGCGCTCAACGGCGTGATGATCTCCGCGCTGGAGGGTGAGTCCGAGGCCAAGCGCTACTTGGCTCTGGCCGCGCTCAACAAGCGCGACACGCTCATCGACTTCAGCTTGGTGAAGCCCGACCGGCCCATCCCTTACCCGCGCCGCACCACGCGCCTGAGTATCGGCATCACGGGTGCGCCCGTTCCCCCGCTGGCCTCAGCCTCGCAGCGCTGCGACGTGTCGGGCAACGGGTGGGTGTGCGACATTACCGCCGGCGCCAACGCCTCGTCGCCGGATATGGCGCAAACGGAAGACTACCTGAAGCCGTCGGTCACAGTGCCGAGCGATGCCCGGGTCATTCGCGACCTCGCGCGCAGCATCGCTGGCGAGGCGTCAACGCCGAAAGAGCAGGTTGGGCGTCTTGTGGGCTGGATCCAGACGAACATCGAGCGCGTGCCGGTGGACAGCTTCTCGGCGCTGGATGTGCTTCAGACCAAACAGGCCGAATGTCAGGGCCACGCCTATCTGTATACCGCTTTCGCCCGCTCCCTTGGCATTCCCACGCGCGTAGTCAACGGGCTCGTGTACTCCGAGCAGTTCGGAGGCTTCCTCTACCACAGCTGGAGCGAGAGCTTCGTCGACGGTCGCTGGCAAGCGGTGGACCCCACTTTCGGCCAGACCGAGGCCGACGCAACGCATATCAAGGTGGTAGAAGGCGAAAGCGCCGCGGACGTGCTGCCGCTCATCGAATGGGTCGGCAAAGTACGCATCCGCGTCCTGGCGGTGGAGCCCAGCGCACCCGCCGCGCGCCACTGACACGCTGACTTTGACTAATCACTGCGAGCGGCCCTGCGCGATGCTCACTTGAGCGGCAACTCCTCCCTTGCGTCTGAAGGGCGCGGGGGAGACGCGCGGTGCGGTGGGGGCGCCACACGCATCTTCCCCCCATCCCCGCCTTCCCCCGCAAGGGGGGAAGGAGCGATTACTGCGCCGCGTTCTCGACCAGCGCTTTGATGCCGGCCAGGTTTCGCAGCAGCGCCTCGGGCACGCCGTGCCGGGCTCCGAGATATTCCGGCGTGTTGTAGGACAGCCAGACCTGCCCCGAGGCGTCCTCCCAGGCCATGGCCTTGAGCGGCAGGTCGATGGCCACGCTGGGCGCAGCGATCATGAGCGGTGTGCCGGCTTTCGGGTTGCCGAAGATCAGCATCTGCGTGGGGCGCATCTCGAGGCCGGCACGGGCGGCGTCCCCGCTGAAGTCGATGCGGGCGAAGACGACGAGACCCTTGGCCTTTGCTATCGACTCCAGACGATCCACGGTTTCGGGCACCGAGTGGTTGCTGGCGACGCTCGCGACGCCGTTATCGGCGGCGAGCCCGGGTGTGATCATCGACGTGAACATCAGCGCCATGGACAGAAATCTCATGATTGCTCCTCTTTCAAGTCGCGCTGCGGTTTGCGCGCCAACGCACAGCCGCTATGCATCCATCTGCCGCAAGTAACGTCACGCTACGCGCGGGCGGGCAAGTACTTCAACCGGATCGCCCGGCCGCACGTCTCCGGGCTCGAGGACCCGCATATAGATGCCGCGCAGATTGCGATGCCGCAGGTCCTTCGTCGACACGAACCGCAGCGCGTCTTGCCCGAATCGGGCTTGGAACTTCCGGCAGCCGTTGTGGGGCAGCGGGGTCACCTCGAGCGTTGCGCCTCCGACCTGCACACGGCTCCCCGCTGCCAGGTTCGATGCACAGAGATCCAATTCCACAAACAGATTGTCGCCAAACAACGTGAGCGGCTGGCCGTTGGCGATCAACTGTGCGACGCTCACCTGCATCACCGCGATCTGCATATCGGGATCCCTTTGCGGCCGCCGGCCCCAGGCGTCCCCTGTAACGCCGGCGTTTGCCGACACCGCGATCTGATCCAGGATCTCCCGGCGGCCGCCCGCGCCTCGCCTAACGATCAACGCAACCCTCCCTCGATCCGCCGGCGAGCGCGCCAGCTCGTACAACTCTCGTTCCAGGTCGCTGAATGTCCGAAAGCGCGCGGGATCTCCCACGGAATCGGAATCCACACTCGTCCCCCGAGTCGTCGTCACTACGGCGCCCTCCCTATCAGCCATGTCGTAGCCACAACTCTACCACCGCACCGCTGGGCTGCAGCAAGGAGTCGGACGTCCGGTGACCGCCCATTCGTAGCACCGCCCTGGTCTAGTCCTTTCGGCACATCATAGCTTCTGTCTGTCCAAGCGCGATCGGTCCCGAGCAACGAGGACTACTCTGCTGCCCCCTTGCAGCAAGAGCGCGCGCTGTGGCTTCACCGATTCCGCTCGACGCTCCCGTTACGATGGCTAGCGCGTCCCGCAGGTTACTCATCGGCTCATCTCCTTCCACAGGCGGGGCTCCATGGAGGCGGCCGCCATGAATCCGCCCATGAACGCGCCCTGCACCCCCATGCTGCCGGCGTCCTGCCCTGCAAGCAGCAGCCCGCGTACCGGGGTGCGTACCCTGAGGGCGCCGCTCCCCAGCCGCGCGGCCGACATCTCGAGCCCGTACATCGCGCCCCGGTCGGCGCCGACGAACGAAGCCTGCGATAGCGGTGTGGAGAGCTCGTGAAAGTCGATAAGCGGCGCGAGCCGCGGAAAGTGCCGCTGGAATTGCGCGAGTAGACTCTCGGCGACCCAGGCCTTGGTCGCTTCGTATTCCTCGGGTCGATGGCCAGGGGAACTGTCGGCCCACGCAGAGAAGGACTCCCAGCGGCAAAGCGCCACCACCTCGGCGGTGTGACGTTGCGGATCACGGTGCGCCGAA
>JBGPOV010000193.1:0-4894 GCA_041488255.1 Gammaproteobacteria bacterium
CGGGAGGTCTTGAGGGTCACCAGCTCCTCGGCCACGGTGGGATGGATGGCGACGGTGTCGTCGAAGTCGCGCTTGGTGGCGCCCATGTGCACCGCTACGGCAAAGCCCTGCAGTATCTCGTCGGCACCCGGCCCGATGACGTGGCAACCTACCACCTTCTCCTCGCGGCCGGCCACCACAAGTTTTATGGCGGTATGGACCTTGCGCGCCGTGAAAGCGTGATACATGGGCGTAAAGCGTGCCTCATACACCCTAACCTCACCGGGGCCCAAGCGCTGCGCCGCTTGTGCCTCGGTCAGGCCGACCGATCCCAAGGGCGGATGACTGAAGATGACCGTGGGGATGTTCTCGTATGGCAGGCGCCGGTCCGGCATGCCGCCGAACACGCGGTCGGCCAGCCTGCGTCCGGCAGCGATGGCAACCGGCGTGAGCGCGATGCGGCCGCACACGTCGCCGATGGCATAGATGCCCGGGACATCGGTCTCCTGGTAGCCATCGGTGCGAACGTAACCCAGCTCGTCGGATGTTAGCCCCGTTGCGGCGAGGTCGAGTTCGGCAGTGCGGGGCGACCGGCCAATGGCCCAGATCACCGTGTCGAACCCGTCCATCCGCCTGCCGCCCCCGCACAGCAGGGCGAGGGCGCCGGTGGCGTCGCGCTCGAGGCCGGCGATCTGCGTGTTGATCAGCAACTCCACGCCGTCCGCGCGCATGTGCTGCATGAGCGTCTCGCGCAGCATGACGTCGAAGCTCATCAGCAGCTGCTCGCGGCGCAGCGCTACCGTCACCTCGGCCCCAAGCGCATGCAGCACGCCGGCAAACTCGGCCGCGACATAGCCGGCGCCGACTATGGCGACCTTGTCCGGCCGGCGCTCCAGCTCGAAGAACCCGTCGGAGGTGATCCCGTGTCCTGCACCGGCGACATCCGGGACGATCGGGTGGCCGCCGGTTGCGATGACCACGTGCTCGGCGCTGACGCGTTGCCCATCGACCTGCACCGTCTTCGGACCGACGAATCGTGCGCTGCCCTGGATTACCTCGACGCCGTTGCTGGCAAGCCTGTGCGCGTAGCGCTCGTTGAGATCCAGCACGTGAGCGTCGCGATTGCGCTTGAGGTGGGCCCAGTGGAACTGGTGCGGACCCAGTGCGAAACCGTAGTCCGCCGCGTCCTGCAGCGCGTGGCCGAGCTGGGCGGCGTTCCACATGACCTTCTTCGGCACGCACCCCACGTTCACGCAGGTGCCCCCCAGGCGCGCGCGCTCGATCAGCACGCACTTGGCACCGTACTGGGCGGCCCGGTTGCAGACGGCGACTCCGCCGCTACCGCCGCCGATGGTCAGAAGGTCGTAGTGTCGGGTCATAGCCCCTAGAGGATCTCTGATTAGCTCTTGCGCAAGGCCCGCAGTTTGCCGGAAGGCAGGCACATCGCTCAAGATGCGCATGGTACTCACGATTCGCGGTCAGCTGCGACGAGCGAAATGGGCCGCCCGTTTATCCATCAGCATCCGACGGCGCGGGTGGGCGTAGCAGCGCCAGCGCGGTCGGTATTTGCTCGGTATCATGCGACTGCAACCCGCTCTAGCTCGCGCCACTCGGAGAGCTCGGAGCATCGCCATGGATGGGCAATCACATGATCGATGTTTACTACTGGCCAACACCCAATGGGCACAAGATCACCATCTTCCTCGAGGAGACGGAGCTGCCGTACCGGATCATCCCGGTCAACATCGGCCGCGGTGAGCAGTTCAAGCCGGAGTTCTTGAAGATCGCACCCAACAACCGCATCCCTGCTATCGTCGACCCGGCGCCGCCAGACAGCGATGGGCCGCTGTCGATGTTCGAGTCGGGCGCGATCCTGCTGTATCTGGCTGAGAAGAGCGGCCGCTTCCTGCCCGCGGGACTACGCGCGCGCTGCGATGTCCTGCAGTGGCTGTTTTGGCAGGTTGGCGGCTTGGGCCCGATGGCGGGGCAGAACCATCACTTCCTGCACTATGCGCCGGAGAAGCTGCCCTACGCGGTAGACCGGTATGTGATGGAGACATCGCGTCTGTATGCGGTGCTGGACAAGCAGCTCGCACAGCGCGAATACATCGCTGGCGAGTACTCCATCGCCGACATGGCAAGCTACCCCTGGATCGTGCCGTACGAGCGCCAGAAGCAGACCCTGGCGGAGTTCCCCAACCTCAAGCGCTGGTTCGAGACGATCCGCGCCCGGCCCGCGGTGGTCAGAGCCTACGAGAAGGGCCAACAGATCAGGGCGCAGCCGGTGATGGACGACGAGGCGAGGAAGTTCCTGTTCGGGCAAAGCGCCGCCACCGTGCGGCGTTGAGTCCGCGGAGGCCAGCCTCATGAACCGTCGGGCGGTTCCTGTCGCTCTGGTCGGGCTTTTCTTGCTGTGTCCCGCGCTGCCCGCGGCCGCAGCGGTGGTCATCGACAAGCTCACCGCGCGGGCCATCCCCGCCCGCTCCACCAAAGGCTACCCCCAGGAGTTCGAGTTCGAGATCACGATCAAGGACCACGGGGTGAGCCGAATCCTGGGCTGTGACGCGGTACTGGAATTCGGCGATGCCACGCCCGAAGCTCAGCAGCACTTCATGGACGGCGGAGCGCGCAAGGCCGTGGTGAAACATGTCTATGAAGCTCCGGGCACTTACACCGCAGTGGTCCGCGGCCGGGCGGTCGCGGGCGGGCGCACTTGTGACGGGGAGCGACGGGCGCAAGTCACGGTGGTCGGGGAGCAACCAGCGCCGGAAGGCGCCGCCCCCGGCGGGGCGTCATCGGTGACCGCGAGTTGCCCGGCGGGCTGGTCGCTGGTCCCCGGCACGCAGTCGGGGTACCGCTTCAAGTGCCGCCCCGAGCGCACGACGCCCAAGATCGAATGCCAGGGCGGAACCAAGTACTTCGAGCAGGACGGGATGATCGGATGCCAGTGACAGCCGTGACGCTCGAGTCGTGGTTCATGATTCGTGCAGATCAGCTGGAGGCACACCACCTTACGTAGAACGAGTGGTGGATCGCGTCAGGCGGGCTGAAGCCTACGTTTTGTAATAGCGCCGTGCCCGCAGCTCTGCCCGCGCTGCCGCCGCCTGGGGGCTTAACTGTCCAGTCGCGGCCTCGGCCACCATGTTGACGACGATGAAATCGGCCACGCATGCGGCCGAGGCCACACCTTCCTTGCCCGCGTAACCGGGGTGCAGCGTCATGCTCGGTCCGTCGCGAAATGGCGCGTACTTGGGATCTTCGCCCCAGATCGGGTCGGACTCGTGAGCACGCAATGACTGCGCAAAGTAGCCCAGCGATGCCTTCTGCCACGCTTCGTACTGGTCGCGCTCCAGAATGAAGCGCAGATACTCGCGTGCTGCATTCGGATACGGTGTGTAGTTGAACACCCAGGCGGGTGCAAACGGCGACAATTCGGTAGGCCGCCCTACGGGGCCAACCGGGAAGTGCGCATGCTGCATGTCGGCCGCGATCGCTCTCAGGGCCGGGTCGGTGGAAGTCTTGGCGACGTAGTAGATCGAAATGCCGTTGTAGGTGAGGCTGATCTGCCCCGCGAGAAACGCCTTGTTGTTGCTCGGATCGAGCCACGACAGCGTGCCAGGGATAAATGTCGGATATAGCTCCCTGGCATACTCGAGCGCGGCCACGGTCTGTCTGGAGTTGATCGCGACACGATCGCTCTCGTCGACCAATCGGCCACCGTGTGACCACACGACCCAATGACACCACGTATTGGCGTCTCCTACGGCATTGCCGAGCGCGAAACCGGGCGGTGTGCCGCGGGCTTTCAATGCACGGCATAGCTTGAGGAAACCGCCCAGGTCGCGCGGGATCTCGTTGAAGCCCGCCGCCTTCACCATGCTCTCGCGATAGACCACGCAACTGACCGGAAAGCCTATCCCGAGCGCGATCCAGCGCCTGTCGGTCATGCAATAGGCCTTCACCGCGTCATACCAGCCACCGTACTTGTCCGCGAGGTAGTTCGCGAGCTCGGTCACATCCAGACACTTGTCTGGATACAGTTGCGGCTGACCGTAGCTCCCCATGACGATATCAGGGCCGGCGCCCACATTGGCCGCCATAGCCGCCTTGGAGGGGAGATCTTCCAAGCTCACACTCTCGACCTGGACTGGCACTCCGGTCTGTTCGGTGAACTTGCGCGTGTTCGCCAGCCATTGATCCTCGTCGCCCTGGACGAAGCGCTTCCAGCGCAAGAATCTCAGTTGAGCGCCTTTTTCCGGCGGATAGCGCAGCTCTGGCGTCGCCGCGCCGGCGTTCTGCCCGAGCATCCAGGCGCCGCTTGCCGCCAGCGCGCCAGCGCCGAGCGCTTTAAGAGCGTCACGCCTGGCCATCTCAGCCATGAAGCCTCCCTCCAGTCCGACGCGCGTGAACTTGGAACAACCTATCCGGAAGGATGCGCGTCGAACAATACAGTAGGCCTTGGGCGACTAGAAGTCCACGGGCGCTGCGGCGGCAAAGTATGCGACGAGGTCGCCGCGGGCAACCTCCACTTGCATTGAGCGTTTACCTTGAGATTTCACCGATCACCCAGATAGGAATATCCTTCTCTCTGGTCCTTAAACCGTGACTTATCTCTCATGAAGATCACGCGCATCACCCCTATCATGGCCGACGGTGGCCACCGCATCATCGTCTTCATCAAGGTCGAAACCGACCAGCCCGGCCTGATCGGGTGGGGGGAGGCTACCTTGGAGGGCAAGCCGCGCGCGATCGTGGGCTGCGTCCAGGACATGGAGCCGATGATCGTCGGCCAAGACCCGCGCCGGATCGAGCACTGCTGGCAGATCCTGTATCGCAGCGGCTTCTGGCGCATGGGCGTGATCGGCCTGTCGGCCATCAGCGGCATCGACCAGGCGTTGTGGGACATCAAGGGCAA
>JBGPOV010000194.1:0-4887 GCA_041488255.1 Gammaproteobacteria bacterium
CACGCCGTTCTCGCGCAGGTACCGTATGTTGGTGTCACCCTGCAGAAACCACAGCAGCTCGTGGACGATCGACTTGAGGTGCACCTTCTTGGTGGTGACGAGCGGGAAGCCGCGCGCCAGATCGAAACGCAGCTGCGGCCCGAAGATGCTCAACGTGCCCGTTCCCGTGCGGTCGCTCTTGCGCACCCCGTGGTCGAGAATGTGCTGCATGAGGTCGAGATACTGACGCATCTGGCTAGTTTACCGCAGCCCCTGGGCCAGGGGCTGTCAGTGAGCGTCCCGCCGATCGGCGGGACGCCAGGCGCGGCCATGCGATGGCCCTGTGCTAAACTTTTCTGCGTCTTGCGACCCATGTCCGGCAATTTGCGCCATCTCAGGTAACCCCCATGTCAGGCAGCACGCTGGGCAGGCTGTTCTGCGTCACCTCCTTCGGCGAAAGTCATGGGCCCGCCATCGGCTGCGTGGTGGACGGGTGCCCCCCGGGGCTGGCGTTGACTGAGGCCGACATCCAGAGCGAGCTGGACCGCCGCCGGCCCGGCACCTCGCGCTACGTGACCCAGCGGCAAGAGACGGACAGCGTGGAAATCCTCTCGGGCGTGTTCGAGGGCCGCACCACCGGCACGCCCATCGCGCTGCTGATCCGCAACGTCGACGCGCGCAGCAAGGACTACAGCAACATCAAGGACAGCTTCCGCCCCGGCCATGCGGATTACACCTATTGGCAGAAGTACGGCATCCGCGACTACCGCGGCGGCGGACGGCAGTCGGCGCGCGAGACCGCGGTGCGCGTGGCGGCGGGCGCGGTCGCGAAGAAGTGGCTGAAAGAGCATTTCGGCGTGGTGATACGCGGGTACCTTTCGCAACTGGGGCCGATCGAGGTGCCGTTCGGGCGCTGGGAGGCGGTCGACGCCAATCCCTTCTTCGTGGCCGACGAGAGCTATGTGCCGCGGCTGGAGCGTTTCGTGGACGACCTGCGCAAGGCCGGCGACTCGGCCGGAGCAAAGGTCACCGCGGTGGCGAGCAACGTCCCGCCCGGCTGGGGTGAGCCGGTGTACGACAAGCTGGACGCGGATATCGCGTACGCCATGATGAGCATCAACGCGGTGAAAGGCGTCGAGATCGGCGCCGGCTTCGCGTCGGTCGCGCAGAAAGGCAGCGAGCACAGCGACGAGATGACGCCGGAGGGCTTTCTCACCAACAACGCCGGCGGCATCCTGGGCGGTATCTCCACCGGCCAGGACATCGTCGTGAACATCGCAATCAAGCCCACCTCCAGCATCCGCTTGCCGCGCCGGTCGATCGACAAGCAGGGGCAGCCGGTCACGGTGGAGACGCACGGCCGCCACGATCCCTGCGTCGGCATCCGGGCCACGCCCATCGCCGAGGCCATGCTGGCCATCGTGCTGATGGACCATGCGCTGCGCCACCGCGCGCAGAACGCCGACGTGCGCGTCGACACGGCTCGCATTCCGGCGCAGGCGCCGCACGAGCTGGCAGAGCAGCCGCACCAGGCGGCCGCGGTGGAGAACCCGCTCCCGGACGAAGCTTGACCGCGTCGCTCCGGCGCTTGCGCCGCATCCACGAGGCGAAGCGAAGCAGGCGAGCAGCACCTCGGCCTGGCCGCCGGCTCTTATTGAAACTTGCATACGTGGCTAACAGCACACGGTCCCGTAGCCGTCATTCCGGCGAAAGCCTGAATCCAGTGCCGGTGAGCAAAAACCACTGGGTCCCGGCTTGCGCCGGGACGACGACCACTTGCTAGGCGGTTCCGCAAAGAACAGTAGCGGCAATGGTGCGTCCCGGCGGCGTCCGCCGGCGCGTATCCTGCGATCGGCTGCGAGCGCGAGTCCTGGCCGCGACGTCGTGGCGCCGACAACATGAACCAGAAGCAGCTCCACTATCGGCTCGCCGGGTTCTACTTCGTCTATTTCCTGATGCTGGGGGGCTTCGCTCCCTACTTCAGCCTGTACCTGCGCAAGCTGGGCTTCAGCGCCGTGCAGATCGGGATCCTGCTGGCGCTGATGCCGCTGGCGCGCGTGTTCGCGCCCACCGCCTGGGCCTGGATCGCGGACCACCAGGGCAGCCGCCGCCCGCTGGTGCGCATCGCCACGGCGGCAGCCGCAGTAGCGTGCGCCGGCCTGCTCGCGGCGAAGAGCTTCGGGTGGCTGTTCGCCGTGCTGCTGGTGCTCAACGTGTTCTGGTGCGCAGCGCTGCCGCTGGTGGAAGCCACCACCATGGGCCATCTCAAGGGCCGCTTGGGCGACTACGGACGCATCCGGGTGTGGGGCTCGATCGGCTTCGTGATCTCGGTCGTGGTGCTCGGGCAGATCCTGGACCTCACCGGGGTGCTCTGGCTGCCTGTGATGCTGGTCGTCCTGTTCAGCCTGTGCGCGCTCGCGGCCTGGACTTTGCCGGTCGACCAGGCGCCGCCGCACCACGAGGAGCACGCACCGCTGCGCGCGATCGTGCGCCGGCCGGAGGTGGTCGCGCTGTTCAGTGCGTGCTTCCTCATGGCGCTCGCGCATGGGCCGTACAACACGTTCTACTCGATCCACCTGGTCGAGAACGGCTACAGCAAGGCCTGGGTGGGCTGGCTGTGGGCGCTTTCGGTCGTGGCCGAGGTGTTCGTGTTTCTGCTCATGCCGCGGCTGATGCGGCGCTTCGCGATTCCCTCGATCATCAGCTTCAGCCTGGGTTGCGCGGTGGTGCGCTTCCTCATCATCGGCTGGGTCCCGCAGAGCCTCGTGCTGATGGCCGTTGCGCAGCTGATGCATGCCGCCACTTTCGGCGCACATCACGCCGCGGCGCTGGCCGCGATCCATCACTTGTTCCGCGGGCGCACCCAGGCGCGGGGCCAGGCACTGTATACGAGTCTGGGCTTCGGTGCGGGAGGTGCGCTAGGCGGGTTCGCGAGCGGATGGCTATGGCAGCACGCGGGACCGGCTCTCACCTTCACCGCAGCCTCCGGCGCCGCGCTGCTGGCGCTGTTCGTGGTGGCCGGGCGCCTGCGGACGGCTGCAGTGGCACACTCGCCCGCTTGACCTGCGCGGCGTCCCCTACTCCGCCTGAAAGCGCTGTGCGATAATTTGCCGTTATCGTGTCGGCGGCCATGAACGCACAGACCCTTTACGACAAGCTGTGGCACAGCCACGTGGTGCGCGAAGAGCCCGGTGGCGGCGCGCTGGTGTACATCGACCGGCACCTGGTGCACGAGGTGACCAGCCCGCAGGCCTACGCAGGTTTGAAGCTCGCCGGCCGCAAGCCGTGGCGGGTGGAATCGATCGTGGCTACCGCCGATCACAACACGCCCACGCGCGATTGGGACAAGGGCATTCGCGACCCGATCTCGCGCACTCAGGTCGAGACGTTGGACGCCAACATCCGCGAGTTCGGCGCCAAGGCCTACTTCCCCTTCCTGCACAAGCAGCAGGGCATCGTGCACGTGATCGGGCCCGAGCAGGGCGCGACGCTGCCCGGCATGACCGTTGTGTGCGGTGACTCGCACACCAGCACCCACGGTGCCTTCGCCTGCCTCGCCTGGGGCATCGGCACCTCCGAAGTCGAGCACGTGCTGGCCACCCAGTGCCTGGTGCAGAAGAAGGCCAAGACCATGCTGGTGGAGGTGGACGGCCGGCTCCCCCGTGGCGTCACGGCCAAGGATATCGCGCTCGCGGTGATCGGCCGGATCGGCACCGCCGGCGGTACCGGCAGCGCCATCGAGTTCGCCGGCAGCGCGGTTGGCGCGCTGTCCATGGAAGGGCGTATGACCCTGTGCAACATGGCGATCGAAGCCGGTGCGCGCGCGGGCATGGTGGCGGTGGACGACACCACGCTTCAGTACATCAAGGGCCGACCATTCGCCCCCAAGGGCGATCTTTGGGAGCGAGCGGTGGCCTCCTGGCGCACGCTCAGGAGCGACCCGGGGGCGAAGTTCGACAAAGCCGTGCGGCTCGACGCCGCAGCCATCAAGCCGCAGGTCACCTGGGGCACCTCACCGGAAATGGTCGACACCATCGATGGCGCAGTGCCCGACCCGGCCAAGATCCAGGATCCGATCAAGCGCGAGGCGGTGGAGCGGGCGCTGCAGTACATGGGGCTTGCGCCCAACACGCCGATCGTGGACATCCGCATCGACAAGGTGTTCATCGGCTCTTGCACCAACTCGCGGATCGAGGACCTGCGCGCCGCGGCGGAGGTAGTCGACGGGCGCCGCGTCGCGGCCAACGTCAAGCTCGCGATGGTGGTCCCGGGCTCCGGACTGGTGAAGCGGCAGGCCGAAGCCGAGGGGCTGGACCGGGTGTTCCGAAACGCCGGCTTCGAGTGGCGCGAGCCGGGTTGCTCCATGTGCCTGGCCATGAACGACGACCGCCTGGAGCCGGGCGAGCGCTGCGCGTCGACCTCCAACCGCAACTTCGAAGGGCGGCAGGGCGCCGGCGGGCGCACACACCTGGTGAGTCCGGCGATGGCCGCGGCCGCGGCCATTGCGGGTCGCTTCGTCGACGTGCGCGGGATGTGAGCATGGAGAGATTCGTCCGCCTTGAGGGGCTGGTGGTCCCGCTCGACCGGGCCAACGTGGACACCGACGCCATCATCCCCAAGCAGTTCCTGAAGTCGATCAAGCGGACCGGCTTCGGCGTGAACCTGTTCGACGCGTGGCGCTATCTGGATCAAGGCGAGCCCGGCACGGGAAGCGCCAAGCGCACCCTCAACCCGGGGTTCGTGCTCAACCAGCCGCGCTACAAAGGCGCGCAGATCCTGCTCGCCCGGGACAACTTCGGCTGCGGGTCGTCGCGCGAGCACGCGCCCTGGGCGCTGATGGACTATGGTTTCCGCGCAGTGATCGCGCCGAGCTACGCGGATATCTTCTACTCCAACTGCTGCAACAAC
>JBGPOV010000195.1:0-4771 GCA_041488255.1 Gammaproteobacteria bacterium
GGCGTAGGCAACGGCCCGACCGCGATTGCGGCCGTGCGCGGCGGCCAGATCGACGCCATTGCCAACGTGGAGCCGGCCATCACCGTGCTGGAGCGCTCCGGGGCCATCAAAGTGGTGGCCGACGCCATGAGCGATAGGGGAACGCGGGCGGTGTTCGGCGCAGTGCTACCGGCCGGCTGCCTGTACACGAAGGAAGAGTTCGTCCGCAACCATCCCGACGTGGTCCAGGCCCTAACCAATGCCATCGTCCGCGCGCTGCGGTGGCTGCAGAAGGCGAGCGCGGAGGATGTGGTGCGTAGCGTCCCGCCCGAGTATCTGGGCGGCGACCGCGCGTTGTACCTTGCGGCGCTCGAAAAGTCGCGCGGGACCTACTCGAAGGACGGGCTGATACCGCCGGCAGGCGCACAAGCCTTGTACGACGTGCTGCGCAGTTTCGACCCCGCGGTGAAGGCAGCGCCAGGCCTCAATGTTGGCCAGACGTACGACAACGCGTTCGTGCAGAAGGCTCTGCTGTCCCTAGGTGACAGGCGCTAGTCGATATTGCGAGGCCGCGAGTCACGAATCACGATCGCGCGCTAGCCACCTGCACACCTCGCGCACGTCCACGTTCCCGCCGGACACGATCACGCCCACCCTAGATCCAGGGGGCACCGGGATTTTCCGTTCGAACAACCCGGCGGCGCCCAACGCGCCGGTGGGCTCGACGACGATCTTCATGCGTTCCCAGATGAACAGCATCGCGGAAAGCAGCTGCGCGTCGCTTACGGTCACCATGTCGTGGACGTAACGCAGCACCAGCGGGAAGGTAACTTTGCCCAGGTACGGGGTGCGCGCGCCATCTGCGATGGTGTCCGGGTTGTGGCAGGTCTGCAGCGTCTTGGAGTGGAACGAGCGCGTGGCGTCGTCTCCGGCTTCCGGCTCCACGCCGATGACCTGGCAGCCGGCGCAGAGCGCATCCGCGGCGACGGCGCAGCCGGATATGAGGCCGCCCCCGCCCACGCACACGAACAGGTAATCGAGCCGCCCGAGTTCCTCGATCAGCTCTTTGGCGGCGGTCCCCTGGCCGGCCACGATGTCGGGGTGATCGTAGGGCGGAATGACGGTGAGCCCGCGCTCGCGTGCGATCTTCGCCGCCAGCTCTTCGCGCACGGTGGTGTGCTTGTCGTACAGCACGATCTGCGCGCCATAGCCGCGCGTGGCCTCGACCTTCACCTGCGGTGCATCCTGCGGCATGACGATCGACACCGGCACGCTCAGCAGCTGCCCGGCCAGCGCCACCGCCTGCGCGTGGTTGCCCGACGAATAGGCGAGCACGCCGCGCCTGCGCGCGTCCTCATCCAGCCGGGACAGGGCGTTGAAGGCGCCCCGGAACTTGAACGCGCCCGCTCTCTGGAAGTTTTCGCACTTGAAGAAGACCTGGGCACCGGTGCGCTGGTCCACGTGGCGGGAGGTCAGCACCGGTGTGCGCCGCGCGCGCCCGGCCAACCGCTCGGCCGCGGCGGCGATGTCGGCGTAGGTGACACGAATGTCGGCGTCGTCGGTGGACGAGGTCACGGTGATCTTCGGTCGGCGGTTGTGCGATTGTAGCCGACGATGGTCGCCCTGGAAGTGTCGGGACCGGGCGCTTAGCCCCGACCTTGGAGCCAGGCACGCCTGCGGTTGGCCGCGGCCCGACCAGAAGCCCTGACCGCCAGGGCACAAGTGTCCAGGGGGCTCGCGCGTAGCTCGACTCTGAACTCACGTAGCTCGTCGCGACGGAATGCGTTCAGCGTCACGACGTTCCCCGGCCGGTATCCCGCGAGCCGCTGTTCGAAATTCTTCGCACCGACCTTGAGGCCGTCGATCGCCACGATCACGTCGCCGGCGGATAGCCCTGCAGCCTGCGCTGCCCCCGCGTCCAGCACGTGAGTGAGCCTCGCCCCCGCCGGATCCTCCGCCGTGCGCACGCCGAGGCTGACCCGGCCAGCGAACTTGGCGGCGGCTGCGCTCGGGGCCTTCCCGCCTTTGTCCGCGGACGACTGGGCCGAACGCAGCTGCATGCCGACGCCGACCGTGGCCAGCAGCGACTTCACCGGCAGATCGTGGGTGGAGCGCAACGCCTTGTCGAAGAACGCGCGCAGTCTGACACCCGCGACGCGCTCTGCCAGCTTTTCCATCCCGTCCTCGGGAACGCCCAGCCCGGTCTTTCCGTAGTGGTCCCAGAGCGCGCGCATGAGATCGTCCAACGACTTCCTGCCGCGCGTGCGGCTGCGGATGAGAAGATCCAGGCACAGGGCGATCAGGCTGCCTTTGACGTAATAGCTGACTTGCGCGTTCGGGCTGTTCTCGTCCGGGCGGTAGTACTTGATCCAGGCGTCGAAGCTGGCCTCCTCTACCGTTTGCTTCATCCGCCCAGCGGTGCGCAGCAGGCTGGTGATGTTGCGCCCCAGGACCTCCAGGTAGTCCGACTCCGAGATCAGCCCGGCGCGAGCGAGCTGCAGATCGTCGTAGTAGCTGGTGATGCCTTCGAACGCCCACAGCAGCCGGGTGTAGTTCTCGCGCTCGAGATCGTAGGGGGCGAAAGCCGCTGGCTTGATGCGCTTGACGTTCCAGGCGTGGAAATACTCGTGGCTGCACAGCCCGAGAAAGGTGCGATAGTTCTCTGTGGCCTGCTGCATGCCCGCCGGCGGCAGGTCCTCGCGCGAGCACAGCAGGGCGGTAGAGTCGCGGTGCTCCAGGCCGCCGTAGCCTTCGTCCACCGCCGTCACCAGAAAGACATACCGGTTCATCGGCGCCGGTTCGCCGAACAGCCGGATGTGCGACTTGCAGAGCCGGCTTAGGTCCGCGCACAGGCGCTCGAGGCTGGCGGCATGACGACCGGTGATGGCAACGTCATGGCGCACGTGGCAGGCCTCGAACGTCGCGATGGTGAGGTGGCCCATTTGCACCGGGTGGTCGATCAGCTCGTCGTAACTCGCCGCGTGGTACAGACCGAACCCGTGGGCGGGCGCGCGTTTGCGCCGCATCGCGGTGGCGACCTGCCAGCTCCGGTAGCGGGAACCCTTGGGCGGTCGGATGTCGACCTCGCATGGGTGTGCCTCCTTTCCCACGGCGCGCAGGAAAACGCTGGGGCCGTTGAAGAAGCCGTGCGACGCGTCCAGGTGCACGCCCCGCACCGACAGATCCCACGCGTACACCTGCAGCGTGACCTTGAGCGGACCCTGAACCGGGGCGGCGACCCAGGTGTGCTTGTCGAGTTTGATGATCGGCACGGCGCGCCGCCCGTTCTGCGCGCGGACCGCGACCACGTTGCGGGCGAACTCGCGGATCAGATAGCTGCCCGGTATCCACGCTGGTAGCGCGAAGCGCTGCCCCCGAGGATCGGGATCGTCCACGGTGCAGCTCACTTCGAACAGGTGGGCCTCCGGGGATTTCGGGAATATGGTGTAGCGGGTTGGCGCAGCGTTCGGCATTTGGGCAACGGCGCGATTGTAACCCCCGGGCGTCGGCCGCTGGAGCCGGCGACTCGGTGCTGCCGCCCCGATTTCAGCTGCTCAGCAACAACGGGTGATCCGGTTCCACTTCTGCTCCATGCGGAACCGGTAGTACGCGCTGCGGGTCATGGCGGGCTGGCCGGGATGGGCTGCCAGCATGTGTTCACGGTAGCGTTCGTAGGCATCATCGCCCGACGCCTGGCGCAGGAATCGCCACACTGTCTGAACCAGACGCCAGGCGGTGCTGGCCGCCGCCCGGCTTTGTCGCGTGCGCGGGTCGGTGCACAAGCTTTGCGGCCGAGCTTCCCCGACGGGGCGCTCGAGCCGCGCAGATGGCGTTTGCGATCTCATCACCGGGTTTTCACCGCATCAGGCATGCGCGGAGGAGCTCGCCATGGCCGCGTCGAGCCGGGTCATCATGTACCGCGATTCAGCCAGCGGCAGCACCGGCCGACCTCTCAAGAAGCGGAAAGAGACCCGCAGCATGTCGATGATCACCACCCACAGCAGCGTTGCGAACAGGAGGGCCAACGCGGCGTCGATGCGCTGCCCCAGGATCAACTGCGGCGCCGACGCTATGCGCTCCGTGGGGAGAGTGCCCGCCGCCAGTTGGGCTGACAGGTCGTTTGCGGCGGCCAGGAAGCCCACGCCGGGGTTGGGGCTGAACACTTTCTCCAACGCGGCGATGGTACAAACGATCGCCAGCCAGGTCAGCGGCAGCCCGGTGACCCAGGCGTACTTCGCTTTCCCCATCTTCACGATGATGCCCGTGGCGACCGACAGCGCGATGCCGGCCAGCAGTTGATTGGATATGCCGAACAGCGGCCACAAGATGTTTACGCCGCCCAGCGGGTCCCTTACCCCCTGGACCAGGAAGTAGCCCCAGGCAGCCACGAAGATGAAGCTCGACAGCACCGTCATCGGGTACGAGGACACGTTGCCGAGCGGCGCCCAGGCGTGCTTGCCGAGATCCTGCAGCATGAAACGGCCGACGCGGGTGCCCGCGTCCAGGACGGTCAGGATGAAGAGCACCTCGAACATGATGGCGAAGTGGTACCACACGGCCAGCAGCGTACCGCCGAAGGTCTTGCTGAAGATGGTAGCCATGCCCACCGCCAGCGAGGGCGCGCCGCCGGTGCGGGCGAACAGCGTCTTCTCGCCCATCTCATTGGCTAGCGCGTTCATTTGCTCGGCGGTGACCGGGAAGCCCCAGGAAGAGATCTTTGCCACCGCATCCGCCGCCACCTTGCCGACCACGCCGGAGGGGCTGTTGATGGCGAAGTAGACGCCCGGTTCCA
>JBGPOV010000196.1:0-4724 GCA_041488255.1 Gammaproteobacteria bacterium
CAGGAGCTTGGCGCGACCGGTGTCCATGTCGGTTGTGAGCACGGTGTGTGCGGAGCGTGCACGGTGCGCATCAACGGCGTCGCGCAGCGATCCTGCCTTGCACTCGCGGTGGCGACCGAAGGTCAGAACGTGCAGACTGTGGAGGCGCTGGCCGGGCGCGAGGGCGTCCTGTCCGACCTGCAGGCCGCGTTCCGGCGCCACCATGCGCTGCAGTGCGGGTTCTGCACGGCGGGGATCTTGATGTCGGCCTCGGAGTTTCTCGAGCGCGTGGCTGAGCCGACCGAGGGCCAGGTGCGCGAGATGCTCTCGGGGCATCTGTGCCGCTGCACCGGATACACCCCGATCGTTGCCGCGATCGTCGCGGTGGCTGCCGAACGCCGCGGGCGGAAGAGCCACGCTTGACTTGGGCCGGCAAAACCTAAGGAGAGGCAATGACACTCAAACACCCCGCGCTGGGACTACTGGACAACCTCGACGGCTTTCGCGTCGAAATCGACCAGCCGCGCGAACGCGCCGACATCATCCTCGACCGGCCGCCGCTCAATGTGGTCAGCATGCCCCAGCGGGAGCAACTGTGCTGCGCGTTCGAAGCGCTCGATGCGCATCCGGACGTGCGCGTGATCGTGCTTCGCGCCGTTGGCGAGCATTTTTCGAGCGGGGGTGACATCAAGGGCTTCCTCAAGGCGAGCCCGGAGCAGGTGTCCAAGCTCGCTTGGAACATTGCCGCGCCGGCGCGCTGCGAGAAGCCCGTGGTCGCCGCAAACCGCGGCTACTGCTTCGGCGTGGGTTTCGAGATCTCGCTCGCCTGCGACTTCCGCATCGCTTCGGACACGGCGCTGTATGCGCTGCCTGAACAGAAGCTCGGCCAGATTCCAGGCTCCGGCGGCTCGGCGCGGCTGCAGAAGATGATCGGCATCACGCGCACTAAGGATGTCGTGATGCGGTCGCGACGCATCGCTGCGAAGCGGGCGTGCGACTGGGGCATCGTGACCGAGTGCGTGCCTGACGCCGAGCTCGAGCGGGCAACCGACGCGCTGGTCGAGGAGCTCAGGGAGTTCGCGCCGCTGGCGCAGCGCACGGCGAAGAAGCTGTTGAACGACACCGAGGACGCGACGCTCAGCATCGGCATCGAGATGGAAGGGCATTGCTACGGCCGGCTACGCACCTCGGACGATTTCCGCGAAGGCGTGAGCGCGTTTCACGCCAAGCGCAAGGCGGTGTTCAAGGGAAGCTGAAGCAGGGGCACAGCCGAATCGGCCTGCGCCGGACCTCGGAGGAAACGTCGCGACTGTTGTGCCCGCGTCGGACTCCAATCCGTGTCTATGTAATATGGGATTGACTTCGCGGACATCTCATCGCGCGTTGATCTCCTCCAAGGCGCGTTCAGCCTTCTCCAGCCAGAAGTGCATGCCCATGTTCCGGAACATCGTCATCGCCCCGGCGAGATGTTCCAGGGCTCGGGTGCGCTCGCCGGCATGAGCGTGCAGCCTGCCCAGACCGAAGCGACAGCGCGCGGCGAGCGGCTGCATGCCGAGCTCGCCTGCCAGCGTCAGCGCCTGCGTGTAGCAGGACGCAGCCGGCTCCACGTCGAGCCGCCCGCGAGCGGCAAGAGTCTCGCCGAGAATGCGCAGGGCGTCAGCCTGATAACCACGCTGATTGTGACTGCGGCAGAGGTCTATCGCCTGCCGGGCAAGGGCTTCCGCTTGCTCCCCTTCGCCGCTTGAAATGCGAGCCTCCGCGAGAAGGGCGCCGGCGTGCAGGTGAAACGCCAAGTGGCCGGTTCGATTCCCCAGCGCACGCGCGTCTTCCAGAGTATCGAGCGCCCGACCGGGGTCGCCAGCCATGAGATACGCATAGCCGAGGTACACCTGCGCCGAGCTTGCCATCACAAGAAGCCCTCCGTCGCGCGCCACCCGGAGGGCATACTCGAGGCCGGCAGTGGCATCATCGAGCTCTCCCTTGAGCAGATGCACCATCCCGAGGCCCATGCGCGCGTGAAAATCGCTGTAGGGCTGTTGGCCGGCCGCTTCCGAAATGCGCACGGCCTCGGAGGCGCGTGCTATCCCCGACGCGAACTCGCCTAGCTCCGCGTGACAGAAGGCGAGCCAGACCCGGGCGACAACCGAGACTGGGAGGGCCATGCCGTATCGCTCTCGCTCCAGGTTTCCGCGGAGCGCGTCGACGGTAGCAGACAGGATCTGGACGCCGCGGCGGTAGTCCGCATGCGCATGGCAGGCCTGCCCGACGAAGAAGCTTGCCGTCGCCGTAAGACCCGCTTCCTGCTCCGCTTCTCCGATGACGAGGGCGCGCTCGGCCAGGCCGATCGCCCGCAGCGGATCGCCGGTGGACCACGCGATGTGAGCCTGGAAGGCCAGCATGCGGCCAACGCGAAGTCGGTCGCCGAGCTCGGTGGCAAGCTGCTCACCCGCGCGGAGATGATGGCTGATCCGCTCGTGCTCTCCGAGAGGAAAAGGGACGACCGCAGCTCGATTCTCAAATCGACCAGCGTGCGGGTCGTCTCGGCGTGCCGCGGGAGGCGCTCGGCGGCGACGATCGCTTGCTCGAGGTGGGTGACTGACTCCCGGTGCGCAGAGCGAGCCGCAGCGCGCCCGCCGGCCTGGCGCAGGTAGGTCAGGGCCCTGTCCCACACCTCTCCCCGGAAGGCGTGATGCGCGAGTCGCTCGACCTGGTCCTCCAGACGCTCGGCG
This sequence comes from Gammaproteobacteria bacterium, assembly GCA_041488255.1. Lineage (GTDB taxonomy): Bacteria > Pseudomonadota > Gammaproteobacteria > Burkholderiales > SHXO01 > SHXO01. The sequence continues at coordinate 2,709 of JBGPOV010000196.1, forward strand.
TAGAGCCGCTCGACGGCCTCCACGATCCGAGTGTGCAAAATGCGACGCCGTTCCTGAAGCACGCTCCCGTAGGCGACCTCGTGTGTCAGCGCATGCTTGAAGGTGTATTCGAGATCCGGGAACAGACTGGTCTCGTACAGGAACTCCGCCGCCTGAAGGTCGGACAGCCCTTGGTGGAGTTGGTCCTCGAGCAGATCCGCGATCGCCTGGAGCAGCGGGTAGGGCACATCCTTGCCGATCACTGCTGCGGCTTGCAGCAACCGCTTGTCCTCAGGCGAGAGCCGATCGATGCGTGCAGCGAGGATGGCTTGCACGGTGGCGGGAATCTGTATGCTGGCCGAAGACGCGGTCAGCCGGTACGCCCCGCGGCTACCTTGAAGTTCGCCGGTTTCCACCAGGGTCCGCACGCTCTCCTCGAGGAACAGGGGATTGCCTTCGGTGCGCTCGATGAGCAACCGCTTGAGCGAAGCGAGCGAAGAGTCGTCCCCGAGCAGCGTGTGCAGCAGCGCGTCGGCATTCTCGCCGCTGAACGGATCGATGCGAAGCTGCGCGTAATAGGTCTTGGCGCTCCACTTGCTCTGATACTCAGGGCGGTAGTTGACCAGCAGCAGCAAGCGCGCAGCGGGCAGGCTCTCGACCATCCCGTCCAGGAAGGCCTGGGTCTCGTTGTCGATCCAGTGCAAGTCTTCGAACACAACGACCAGCGGCTGAACCTCGGCCTCGCGCAGAAGCAGGCGCTTGCATGCGTCCAAGATCCTTTGGCGGCGTTGAGGCACATCCAGCCGCTCCCAGGTGGCATCCTCCACCGACACATCCAGCAAGAACAGAAGCGGCGAGAGCAGCGGCTCCAGCTGGCGGTCGAGCGCAAGCAGCTTGCCCATCGCCTTCTCGCGAATGCGCCGCGCATCGTCGCGATCCTCGATCTGGAAATAGGCCTTGAGCAGATCGATGACGGGCCGGTACGCGGTGGCCTTGCCGTACGACACCGAGCCGGCCTCCAGCACCAGCCAGCCTTGGACGCGATGCGAATGAACCACCTCCCAGACGAGACGGGATTTCCCTACGCCGGGCTCGCCGACCAGTGCTACGACCTCGCCGTGGCCCGCTCGTGCACGCTCCAGTGCCCGGTTGAGCTGAGCCAGCTCGCCGGTGCGGCCGATGAACTTGGTCAGTCCTCGCGTCGCGGCCGCCTGCAGGCGGGAGCGCGCCGAACCGGCGCTGGTGAGCTCGTAGATCTCCACCGGTTCAGTCAACCCTTTGAGCGGCACCGGCCCCAAGGCGCTAACCCGAATCAACCCTTCTGCCAAGCGCAGCGTGTTGGCGGTTAGCCGCGTGGTGCCCGGGGTGGCGAGCTGCTCCATCCTCGCAGCCAGATGCGTGGTCTGCCCAACCGCCGTGTAGTCCATGTGCAGGTCGCTGCCGATGGAGCGCACCACCACCTCGCCGGAGTTCAGCCCGGCACGGATCTGCACCTCCACACCCTGGGAACGACGCAGCTGCTCGCTGAGGTTGCGCACGGCTTCCTGCATGCGTAGTGCGGCGTAGCAGCCCCGCACCGCATGGTCCTCGAGTGCGAGCGGCGCACCGAACAGCGCCATGATCCCGTCGCCCATCACCTGGTTGACCGTGCCCTCATAGCGGTGCACCGCCTCCATCATCAGTGCCAGCACGGGGTCGAGAAGCTTGCGCGCCTCTTCGGGATCTCGGTCGGCGAGCAGCTCCATCGAGCCCTTGAGGTCGGCGAACAGCACCGTGACCTGCTTGCGCTCACCTTCGAGCGCGCTCTTCGAGGTGAGGATGCGCTCGGCGAGGTGCTTCGGCGTGTACGCGGCGGGAGCCATCGGAGGCTTTTGCGCGCCCGCGCTGCCGAACACGGCCTGCCCGCACGAGAAGCAGAATTGCGCCGACGCGGGAAGCTCGGCGCCACACCTTGCGCACGACAGCGTGACGCTCGCCCCGCATTTCATGCAGAAACGCGCTTGCGCAGGATTGGCTTCGCCGCAGCGGGCGCAGTTC
>JBGPOV010000197.1:0-4700 GCA_041488255.1 Gammaproteobacteria bacterium
CTGCTCGCGCTGGGGCTTGCCGCCGCGGCAGTGACGGCCCGAGCCGATCTTGAAGCGCTGCCGGAAATAGCTGGCGCCGCCAGGGTTGCCGTCTCCGGAGTCGGCGTCATGCTCGGCGGATACTTGTTCCAGCCCTCCGTGCGCAAGATCCCGATGCCCGCGCTGCTTCTGCTGCACGGCAATCCCGGCAGCGCGGAGGATCTGGAAAGCGCTGCCCGGAGCCTGGCCGAGCGCGGATACGTCGCGCTCGCGCTGAGCTTGCGGGGATTCGCGGGGTCCGATGGGCAGGACGACTGCGGTGCACGCCAAGCAGACGACGCGGTCGAGGCGCTGCATTGGCTGGCGCGCCAGCCCGGCGTGGACCGCAGCCGCCTCGGCATCCTCGGCTACGGCCAGGGGGCTCAGGTGGCGCTTCTGACTGCGGCGCGAACCTCGTTGCCCAGAGCGGTGGTGGCCTATTTTCCGATTACCGATGTCACGCGCTGGGGCGAAACGACCGCTTACCAAAACGTTCGAGACTACGTGGCGCAGGTCTGCCAGCCGCAAGGGCCCAGCAGCGTCTCACCCCTATTTCACGCGGCCACAATAAGCGCGCCGGTTCTGCTCATCCACGGCGCCGCGGACGACCGGGTGCCGGCCTCACAAAGCGAACTGATGTACGAGGCTCTACAAGGCGCAGGCCGCCCATCGGAGCTGCACTTGATGCCCGGGGCCCGGCACGAGCTCACTCCGGACGAGTTCGAGCAAAGCTGGCCCTGGGTCATGGGCTTTCTGGCGCGCAACCAGATGTTGTCGCTGGCGGCGCGAACGCCGGAGCAGCAGCGGAGGGTGAACGTCTTCACCGAGCAGGGCTGGGCGTCACGCCTCGGGCGGCGGGGAATCAAGACGATCCGGGAACTGGGGCCGGTCAAGCGCGAGACGGTCACGCTGGTGCAGAATCCCCACGTCGACGGCCGCACCGATGAGATCCGCGAGTTCTTCCTGGCCGGGCTGTACGTCAAGGCCCTGTTCCCGGGCCGCCAGCACAACGCTTACCTGTTGCAAGAGGTGGAGATCACGAACCCGCGCTGGCGCGCAAAGTACGGCCTGAACCTGGGAGCCACGCGGGGGACGGTGGAGGAGAAGCTCGGTCAACCCGACGGCGAGCAGGACGGCTTTCTCGAGTACTTCCACTCCATGGGCATCGGGGCCGCGCGCATCTACCTCGAAGGCGAGCGGATCGTGAAGCTCGAGTGGGAGTTCCGGGCCGATTGAGGAGAGCCCGAGCCGACAGTCGACGTCAGGCCGGTAAGACCATCTGCGTCTGAGTGACCAGGGCCACCAGCCGCCCCGCATCGGATTTGATCTGGGTCTGCCAGACCATGGTGGTCCTGCCGCGGTGGACCGGCGTCGTTTCTCCCACCACACGCGACCCCTGCGGGGCCGCGCTCAGGAAGTTGGTCTTCGACTCGATGGTGGTCGTGCGCGTGCCTTCCGGCAAATTCGCGATCGTGGCCACCGCCCCCAAGGTGTCGGCGAAGGCCATGATGGCGCCGCCGTGCAGGACCTGCCCCAGCGTGCACAGGTCGGAGCGCACGGTAAGCTCCGCCAAGACCCTGTCACGCGTGACCTCGATGAACCGTATGCCGAGCAGAGCAGGGAGCAGGTCCCGCACTTGCTGCTGGAACGACGCGGCCATGTCCATGTGAACTCTCCTTACCTGACTCACTGATCGAGCCGGACATACAGCCGTTTGTTGATCTTGCCTTTGTTTTCGGTGCGCAGGATCGAGAATCTGCCCACCTCGGCGGTGGTCCGCACATGGGTTCCTCCGCATGCTTGCGCATCGAACCCCTGTATCTCCACAACCCGGACTTGCCCGCGGGAGACAGGCGGTCTGGCCTCCAGCGTCCTGAGCAAGTCGTGGCGCCGGTGGAACTCGTCCTCCGGCACATAGTACGATTTCAAAGCGTGGTTGCCTTCGAGGACGGTATTGACCTTGTTCTCCAGTTCGGCACACATCGCAGCGGAGAAACCGTCCAACTTGAAGTCGATCCTGGAGTAATCCACCGCAATTTGCACTCCAGTGATCCATCCGCCGTAATCCCGCAAGGCAATCGTGTTCAGCACATGGAGCACGCTATGGTAACGCGTGAGAGCGAGCCGTCTTTGTTTGTCTAGGATCAGTGTGGCGGCCTGCCCAACGATGTCGGACGTCGGCGCAGACTTGGCTGCATGCCATACCATCTCGTCTTGGTCCGCGTGCACAGACACGATTTCGAGAACCTCGCCGCTGCGCACCCTGACGCAGCCTTGGTCGGGCGGCTGGCCGCCGCCGCCGGGGTAGAAGCAGGTTCGGTCGAAGGCGACGCAATCGTCTCGCGCGGCGACCACCCTCGCCTCAGCTTCAAAGCAATGGTCGTCCTGCAGATAAAGACGCGTGGTACCACGCGCTTGCATCGACTGCCCGTCAGCGCCGGGCTCGGGTGTCTTCAAGGGTCAGTTGCGCTGGCGGACGAACTTGTGAACGCGCTTGCCGGGGTCCACGTCGCCGGTTTAAACGGGGAATGTCTTGCGCATAGGCCGGCGTCCAGGCGCAAGGCATTACGAACGCGGCAACGATCAGCAGCGCGGGGCCAACATCAAAACGACCCATGCCGTCAGTCTTCTGTAAGAAAGCCATCCGCAATCCGCCTCGCGGGTGCAGGTGTCGCGCTAAGCCGATAGTGTAGCCTTTCCTTCCGGCCAAGGCTTGTCGCGGAGTTCCAGAAAAAAGGAGTTCCAGAAAAAAGAAGCGGAGCCGGAGGGCTCCGCTTTCAAAGGAAACGAAGGAAAACACTGATGCACTTACAGCACTCCACCGGCTGGATGCCGCCGGCCCTTCCTGGAGCGGGCGCGGTGCGCGTGGAGGAGGACGCGCGTCACGTCCCTATCGGTCTGCCTTCCCCTTGGTGCCGTCTATCTCAAGGAGTTTTCTTGTGAGCAAAGTATAGGAGCGAAGTGCGTAAAATCGCAAGTCAAGTATGGTCATACTTATGTGAACAACCTGCGACGCGCCGCGGAAAGCCTCCACGCGGTGGCGCCGTTCAGGTCAAGTCGCTACGCCGAATGCGGGCATCTTTGCGCTTGAGCACCTCGGGTCGCAGCCGCGTGCCCAATCCGGGCCCCCCGGGCGCCGTGATGTAACCGTCCTTCAGCGGCGGCAGCTCCGTCACCAGTTGTCCATACCAGTCGTGGTAGAAGGCGCGCACCACCTCCTGCACCAAGGTGTTCGGGCAGTTGAGCGAGAGGTGCACGGAAGCGGTCAGCAGGACGGGCCCGGTGCAGTCGTGCGGTGCGACCGGAAGCTGATAGGTCTCGGCCATGCTGGCGATCTTCTTCGACTCGGTGAGACCGCCGGTCCAGCCGACGTCGAACATGCACACGCTCACCGCGCGCTTCTCGAACAGGTCGCGGAACGCCCAGCGCGTGCCGAGGGTCTCGCTCGCCGTCACCCACACATCGGTGCGGTGCGCGTACTCAGCGATGGCGTCGAGGTTGTCCATCTTGATGGGGTCCTCGTACCAGAACGGCTGGAACTGCTCGAGCGCCTTGGCGATCTTGATCGCGGTGGGCAGGTTCCACAGCGAGTGGAACTCGACGTGGATATCCATCTTGTCGCCCACCGCCTTGCGGATCTTTTCGAACGGCTGCATGGCTTTTTTCAGGTCGGCGTTCGAGATGTAGGTGCCGTTGGAGGCCTCCGCGTACTCATCGAAGGGCCAGATTTTCATGCCGGTGTAGCCTTCGGACAGCAGCGATTGAGCCAACTCGTCGGCATATTTCATGAAGCCCACCAAGTCCTCGTAGGGTTGGTACCTGCCGGTGTCGCCAGGCATGCCGAAGTTCGCCGTGCCCTGCTCCGACTTCGCGCGCACGTATTGATAGCCGGCGCAGGTGTTGTAGGCGCGGACCTTGTCGCGGCTGGCGCCGCCCAGTAGCTGATGGATGGGCTGAGCGGTGACCTGGCCCAGAATGTCCCACAGCGCGATATCCACAGCAGAGGCTGCCCGCATCTCCGCGCCGACCGTTTTGAAGCCCAGATAGTTGTAGAGCATGTGCCGGCTGTGTTTGTCGATCTGCAGCGGATCGCGGCCCAGCAGATAGGGCGCGATGGTCTGGTGGATGTGCGCTATGGCAGGCTCCACCGCGTAGAAGGTTTCGCCCAGTCCGATGATCCCTTCGTCCGTGTGCACATGCACCCACAGGACGTTGGGAAACTCGTCCAGGTTGATGGTCTCGATGGCGGTGATCTTCATTGTGGTTGGCGCTCGTAGGTGATGGTCAACGCTCAGCGACGAGTTGCGGCGCAACGCCGCCGTGCAGCCGCCAATTGTACGGCTTGGACTCGGGGTCGGTAGGCGTGCGATCGGTGGCGGGAAGCGGCCAGGCCGCGCGCGGCGTGCGGTAAGAAGCTTGCTTATTATAAGCTAGGCAACTAAACTTGCCGGGATGTTCCGCGAAGACCTGTCGCGCAATTTCGCCTTCATCCTCCACGACGTCGCACGGCTGCTGCGCACGACGTTCGACCGGCGCGTCAAATCTCTCGGCTTCACGCGCTCGCAATGGTGGGTGCTCAATCACCTGTTCCGCAGCAACGGGATTACGCAGTCCGATCTCGCCGACATGCTGGACATCGAGAAGGCAACGCTGGGCCGGCTGCTCGACCGGCTCGAGGCCAA
>JBGPOV010000198.1:0-4606 GCA_041488255.1 Gammaproteobacteria bacterium
CCTCCAGCAAGTCCAGGCAGGGCAGTCCGTTTTCCGTCATGAGCTCATCCTACGACGTTCTCGCCGCCATCGACATGGAGCGTGTTGCCGGTCATCCAGTAGGTGGCGGGGTGGCACAGCGCGGTGATGCAGCGCGCAACGTCCTCGGGAACCGTCAGGCGATTGTGCGGATTGCGCTGGCGTGCGATCTTGACCAGATCTTCGTGGCCGGGGATGAGACGGAGGGCGGGGGTGTCGGTAACCCCGGCCAGAATCGCGTTGGCGGTGCAGGCGCTGACCGGCTCGCTGCGCGGCGCGGTGGGCAAGTTCGCGCGTCCCGGCCTGCTGCTGCTCGACGACGCGCAACGGGCCCGACTGGGCCCCATCTCCGTCGGCTGGCGCGCCTCCACGGCCGACAACCCCGGAGGCTACGAGGCGCAGGCCTACTATCGCGGCGCCTGGGTGCTGCACATGCTGCGCGTGCTGCTGCGCGAGCGGACCGCCAGCGACGACACCTTCGTACGCGTGCTGCGCACTTTCGTCGCCGAGCACGACGGCAAGGCGGCGAGCACTGCGGACTTCGTCGCCACCCTCGGGCGGGTGGCGCCCGGCGACTGGCGCTGGTTCTTCGACCAGTGGGTTTACGGCACCGCCATCCCCACCTATGCGTGGCGCTTCGAGATCAGCGAGCGGCACGGCAAGCCCCTGCTGGTGCTGGAGGTGCGACAGGGTGGCGTGCCCGCCGGTTTCCGCATGCCCCTACCGGTGGGGCTCGACTTCGGCGACCGGCAGGGCCAGGTGGTGGTGCTCGTCGACCAGCCGCAGAAGCGCTTCGAGATACCGCTCCCGGCGAGGCCGCGCAAGGTGGAGCTGGCGCCCAACCATACCGTGCTCGCCCGGCTCGAGCGGCTGCGCTAGCCGGCGCCCCGCCGCGTGCGATGATCGCCCGGCCTCGCCGGCTGGAGATACCAGGTGGATGACGCGACCATCGCCTCGCTGACCGCGGCCCTTGCCGCCACGCCCGAGAACCAGGAGCTGCGTGCGCTGCTGGTGCGGGCGCACCTCGACCGTGACGAGCCCGGTGCCGCGTATCGGTTGGTGCAGGACCTGCGCGGCGAGCTGCTCGATGCGGCGCACGCGCTGATCGCGGCGAGGGCTTGCCTCGCCGCCGGGCACGCCGATGAGGCGCTGGCACACCTCTCGCCGCCGCCTTCACCCGACCGGCCACCGCTGCCGGAGGCACAGGTGCTCGCCGCGCGCGCGCTGCTCGCCCTCGACCGCAACGCCGAGGGGCGGGCGCGCTACGAGGCGGCGATCGCGAAGAACCCCGCCCTCGAAGACGTCGAGCTGCGGGCCCGGCTCGCCAGCACCGTGCGTTCCTTCACCCCGCGCGAGGACCGGCCGCGCCTGCGGGTGATCTCCAACGACGACACCGACGAGCTGGCGATGCCGCGGCTGCTGGTGCCCGAGGTCGAGCCGGTCACCTTCGCGGCGGTGGGCGGCCTCGACGAGATCAAGGAGCAGATCCGGCGGCGCATCATCCGGCCCTTCCAGAAGCCGTCGCTCTTCCAGCGCTTCAAGAAGCGGGTGGGCGGCGGCATCCTGCTCTACGGGCCGCCCGGCTGCGGCAAGAAGCTGCTCGCCCGCGCCACCGCCGGCGAGTGCCGCGCCAGCTTCTTCAACGTCGCCATCGCCGACATCCTCGACATGTACATCGGCGAGTCCGAGCGCAAGCTGCACGCCATCCTCGAGAAGGCGCGCTCGGCCACTCCGGCGGTGGTCTTCTTCGACGAGCTCGAGGCGCTCGGTGGCAAGCGCCAGTACACGCGCGAAGGGACCTCGGCCAAGCTGGTCAGCCAGTTCCTCTCCGAGCTCGACGCAGGGTTTGCGCCTCACCCTCGAGCCGGCCGCCAAGGTGACCGCCGTCCACGACGCGGCGGGAACGGCGCTGCCCTTCCTCCGCCATGCGCTGGCCGAGAGCCGCTCACCCCTCGGCGACCGGGAGGAGGACGAGGACCTGCTGGTAGTTTTGCCGTCGCCGCTGCGGGCCGACGCGCCGCTGACCCTCGCCGTCGACTACGAGCTGCAGGTCATCAACTACGTCGACGGTCGCTCCTGGTACCCCGACGGCGCGGACAGCTACCTCGAGGATCGCCACCACAAGCTCGAGCGCCAGGCTGCCAAGTCGATTCTCTGGCTCCGAGTCTGGGTCTGACTCTTGAGACTCTGGGCCCGTCCGAGTGACCACGAGCAGCCTGTCCAAGCCACTCCGACTCCGACTCCGGATCTGGACTCTGGGTCAGCGGCAGTTACCACCTCAGAAGGGGATGTCACGCAGCGCCCGAGAATCGCAAAGCGAGTAGAGCGCCTCCCACAGTCAATGACGGATCAGCACTCCACATGGCCTCTTGTCTTCAGCTGATGGCGCGAGGTCGAGGTCGGTAGTCGTGCCGCCTAACGGCGTGCGGCTCAGCGGCGCGCGCATGCGCGTCCGCTGCAGCCGCGTGTTCGGCGTCGGGCGATGACGGGACGTCAGGTCACCTCGACGTAGTCGGCGACCGAGGACGGCTCGGGAATAGGAAGGCCATCTTCCGTCATGCCCTGAAGATGGAACTCGATTGCCTCAGCCATGTTCTTCTTGGTCTCTTCGGGGGTGGCACCGCTCGCAACGCAGCCCGGCAGATCCGGCGAGTACGCCGAATAGTTCGGACCCGCGTTCTCGATCACGACGAGGTAGCGATGCATGTTTATCCCTTCAGGCCAGCCTGCTTCAGGACCCTGTTGAGTGTTCCTGGAGCAAGTTCGTCGCCCCAAATTGCCTGGCACTGTTACCCGACCAACCTTCAGCGCATGCTTGAACTGACGGTGACTTCCCCGTGTCGCTACTGGTACCAACCGTCTCTCTCGATCAACCTGATCACCTCGCGAACCTTCATCCGCTAGCGAGGATTCTACGCTCCGGACGCACGCCCCATAACTCGTTGCCGACCCGCTACTTCCCGTCGCCTAACGTATTAAGCTCACCGGCGCGGGCCGCAGGCACGCGTCCGGTGCAGCGCGTTGTTAGCGTGCACAGTTTGTAGACGGCATATTCACGTCGCATCCGCAGCCATCTTGGCGCGCCGGGTCAATTCTTTCACGCTGGATCAGTTTGGCCAAGGGTGCCAAGCGAAATATCTCCAGCTGGAATATAGGTGCTCATCACAACTCCAGTTGTTGAAACCTTCGAAGCCACGAGCCGCAGCGCACCCGGCCTTGCACTATTTTCAAACAATCGCTTTCCACGGCCAAGAACTACCGGGTACGTCCATACGTTGTACTCGTTAATGAGCGATGCGGCTTGCAGCGTCTGAATCAGATTGCCGCTGCCAATGATTTGAAGGTCGTGTCCGGGCTGAACCTTGAGCGCGGTTATGGCTGAAACGATGTCCCCGCCAAGCAATGACGAATTGTTCCATTTCAATGACTTCAAAGTGCGGGACGCCACATGCTTTTTTGCCGCATTGAACGTCCTCGCAATCGGATTATCCTCCGATTGGTGAGGCCAATAGGACTCGAATATTTCGTAGGTTTTGCGACCGAGTACAAGCTCTCGATCTTTACCATCGAAACCTGCCGCAGAAAGATCTGTTGCTTCGTCCCAGAAAGCGAAGGTCCAACCACCTAACGTGAAATTCTCGGTCGGATCTTCTTCCGGTCCTCCTGGCGCCTGCATGACACCGTCCAGTGATGTAAATGTGGACGCAATGAGTTTTCTCATATAACTCTCCTACGATTGAATGACATTGTGCACGCTAACGGTGTGGAGCTCAGCGGCGAGCCGACGCGAGCGAAGCGAGCGGAGCGAGTCCGCTGCAGCGACGTGTTGGGCAGGCGCATCAGAAGCACTCGACCGCCGCGCACGGCCTTGGGCATGGAACCAGCTTTACAGCAATCGGCCCTTCCGCCAAATAGGTTCATCAGGTTCCCGACTTATTCGCCGCCGCTCGCGAGTGGGCTGCGCCGATGAACGGCGACGGAATGCCGACCGGCCTGCGCCCCTGAAGGCGACTCGAGCTGCCCAACGGTCTGCGCTTCAGCGGCGAGCAGAGCGAACGGAGTGAGCGGCCCGCGCGAAGGCGCGGGCGGCGAGTCCGCTGCACGCGCTTGTTAGGCGGCGCGCCACCCATGAGGGCGCGGCCGGTTCGCAACCCGGTCATCGGGCATACCCGGATCGCAATGGGGAGCTCAAGATCACTTAAGCTCGACGATCAGCACGTACGTATTCGTTGAACCGACGTTCTCGCCAATATGCGAGTGAGCCTTGCCCCAGGCAACCTCTCCAGCACGGACCTCACGAACGGCTTCCCGGCCGTCCGAGAGAACAAACTTGCGCCTGAACGTGCCGAGCGCACACAGCACGTAATCAGGGTGATGATGGGGAGATGTTCGCTGGCCGGGCGAGTCCCGATATTCCAGAACTCTGACGCGGTCGTTTTCGAGGACCACCTTGTACTTGTCACCGTCGGTGATTACGGGATCGCGGGATGGGTCACGAAGTTGCTTTAGTTCCGTGTCGGTGAGGTTGCTCACGGGTGCTCCTTGCAGATGCTGACAGACGCCACTGATGAATAGCCGCCTAACGGGC
>JBGPOV010000199.1:0-4576 GCA_041488255.1 Gammaproteobacteria bacterium
ACCGACCAGGGGTGATAGAGGTCCAGGTCGGCGACCTCGCGCGCGAGCAGCGCCTCGTCGGCTAGCCCGGCCGCATCGTCGCTGGCGGTGAAGCGGGCGATCGACAGCGCCGCTTCCACCGTCTCCCGCACTGCTCTGGGGGCAAAATCCGAGGTGCTGGCGTGGCCACGCTGGCGGCCGATGTAGACGGTCACCCCCACGCCCTTGTCGCGGTTGTACTCGATGGTCTCCGGCTCGCCGCGGCGCACCGTCACGCTCTGGCCGTAGCCTTCGCTGACTTCGGTCTCGGCCGCGCTCGCACCCTTGGTCTTGGCGTGCTCGAGCACGTCTTGCGCGATCTGCCGGAGCTGGTCCAAGCCGTGGGAAAACTCGCTGCCTGCCACGGGAGAATCGGTGGGTTGATTGTGTTCTGAGAGCGCGGAGCATGGCGCGCTGGCGGATTGGTATGATACCAGCGATGGCCGGCCCCACCGCACGCAACCAGTCGAACGCGCTGGCTGATCAGGCCACGATCAGCAAAACACGACGCAAGCGCGAAAGCCTCGCGCTGCAAGACCTGGGCACAGAGCTGACGCGGCTCACCCCGGAGCAGCTGAGGGAGTTGGAACTGCCCGAGCGCTTGCTCGAGGCCGTGCTCGAGGCCCGGCGCATCAGCAAGTTCGGGGCGCTGCGCCGCCAGCTGCAGTACATCGGCCGACTGATGCGCGACGTGGACAGCGGGGCGATTGTGGCCCGGCTGAGGTCCCGGCACCCGAGTAATTCACGCCAGCGGCTGCCCCAGCTAGAATCGGTCTGGCACATGGACCCAGAACAGCTCAAGATCGGCCTGGTTTCGATCAGCGACCGCGCCTCCCGGGGGATCTACCAGGATGAGGGCATCCCGGCGTTGGAGGAATGGTTCGGGCGCGCACTGGCCACGCCCTGGAGTACGGTTGCGCGGCTGATCCCCGACGAGCGGCCGCTGATCGAGACCGCCCTGAAGGAACTTGCCGACTCGGAGGGCTGCCACCTGGTGCTCACCACGGGCGGCACCGGTCCCGCGCCCCGCGACGTCACGCCCGAGGCTACGCTCGCAGTCGCGGACAGAGTGATGCCGGGCTTTGGCGAGCAGATGCGGCAGATCGGCCTGCATTACGTGCCTACGGCGATCCTGTCGCGACAGGTTGCGGTGATCCGCGGGCAGTCGCTGATCATCAACCTGCCCGGCCAGCCCAAATCCATCCGCGAAACGCTGGAGGGCGTGAAGGACGCCCAGGGCAAGGTGGTCGTGCACGGCATCTTCTCGGCGGTGCCCTATTGCATAGACCTGCTCGGCGGGCCCTACATCGAGACCAACGAAGCGGTGGTCAAGAGTTTCCGGCCCAAGTCCGCCGTGCGACCGCGGCAACCCTGAGAGACGGCGAACGCAGAACATGTGCGGCGCTTCGGCAGCAAGCCAGCGCATGTCGCAAGAAGCGCTCGCAGGCGCGATCCTTGCCTACGCTTCCGCGAGCCGTGTTCCGCTCTGTTGCGTGCTGCCCGGCTGCGCGATCTTTTGGCTTCAGTGATCAAACATGAGCGCTGGACTGCTGCCCACCATCGAGACCCAGACCGCGCCGCAGCCCGCCTACAGCGTGATCTGGATGCACGGCCTCGGCGCGGACGGCAACGACTTCGTTCCCATCGTCGCCGAACTGGGTCTCGACGGGCTGGCGGTCCGCTTCGTCTTCCCCCATGCGCCCCTGCAGCCCGTGACAATCAACGGCGGATACGTCATGCGCGCCTGGTACGACATCGGCTACGAAGACTTGTCGCTCAAGGAAGACGAGAAAGGCGTGCGCGAGTCCCAGCTGGCGGTGGAGCAGTTGATCGGACGCGAGATCGCTCGCGGGTTACCAGCCAGGCACGTGGTGCTCGCCGGGTTCTCCCAAGGCGGGGCCATCGCTCTGCAGTGCGGTCTGCGCTATCCCAAGCGCCTGGCCGGCATCATCGCCCTGTCGACCTATCTGCCGCTGCCCGACCGAGTCGAGGGGGAACTCAGCCAGGCCAACCGGGACATTCCCGTCCTCATGGCCCACGGCACTTTAGACCCGATCGTACCGCTCAAGCTGGCGCAGGCCTCCTGCTCGAAGTTGCTGACTCTGGGCTACCCGGTAGAGTGGCACGAGTACGAAATGCCGCATTCGGTCTGTGCCGAGGAAATCGCGGTGATCGGAAGTTGGTTGCGAAAGGTAGTCCGCGGTTAGATCGACGCAAAGTCTTGGCGGCAGCGCTCGCGCCAAGAACAGCTTGCGGCGGTTTTGCCTCAACCTGCCAGGCGGCGCCCAACTGGCCGGTCAGGCAGCACGCTGCATGACGCGAAACTTCGCCATATCGAAATCCTCCCCACCCTCCAGCAGTTGCTTGGGCACCAATAGATACTCGCGCTCGTAGGCGTGCATCTGGAAGCTCTGGTGTGGCGAGAAGCTGCCCAGGCGCATCAACAGGCTCAGCTCTCCCCTGCCGGTGCTGTCGGCCGCGCTGGATGGCAGCAACACCGCGTCCTCGCCAGGCCCGACGGATGCGTTCCTGCCGCCGACTCGGAACAGCTTGACGCGCGCCCCGGCCTTGGCCAGCGTCTGGATCCCCACATAGCGCTGCTGGCCGCCGCCGTTGGTCAGACGCCGCACGATCCCCACGCCCCAGGCGGCGCCATCCTCCAGCTTGATACCTAGCAGTACCCCTACCTTCAGCCAGTCGCCCTTGGACTGCGCTATGACGGCGCCATAGCCGCCTTCGCTCTCGTTCTCCGCCATCCAGGTCTCGATATTCTCGGAGAAAGCGAGGTCGGTAGACTCGCCCGAGATGATGGCCACGATATCGTCGAAGTCGTGCACCACGTTGATGCGGGCGAACGAGCGGCGCCGCTCCTGGGCGCGCGCGGGAGGCATCGGTGCCCAATAGCGCGCCAGGTGGTGCAGCACGTCCGTCACCAGACTCGGCTCATAGTTGCCGCCCAGGTTCAGGTCCGAGGGGATCGCGCCGGTGTTGGTGATGGTCGCGATGACCTTCGCGGCCACCTCGGAGGCCGTGCCGGGCCCGAAGTAGCGCACCGTGGGTGCGGTCGTCCCCTGCGCCAGCAGCCGCGCCGGCGGACGGGCCACGGCCAAGTCGACGTGATAGTGACAGCCTCTGGCGAGCTCCGTCTGCAGGACGAAGTATTCGGAGAACTGGGCCACGATGCGCTCGGCCACCTCCAGTTTGCGCGGCAGCAGGCTGTCGGTCGCGGACATGCTCAGCATCAGCGCTTTGAGGTATTCGCGCTGGACCGTGGAATCGCCCGATGCGCCCGGGTATGCCGTGCAGGCTTTGAGAGCGAAGCCGCCCTGCTCCGCCTGCGCGTACAAGGCACTGAGCCGGCCCCACAGGGTTGGATCGACCGGCCCATAGCGCAGCAATGCCCATTTCAGCTCGAGCGTCAGGGCGCGGATCGCGCGGCAGGTGAGGGTCGGCGCCTGCGGCTTGAGGGCGCCGCCGCCCGACACGCCGGGCAGGGTCTGGGTCAGACAGAACTCATACGCAGCACCGAGCTGGCGCCAGAGCTCGACCTGGGTGTTCCAGATGCGCTGCTCCTGGAACCGCTGCCGTCGGTTACCTCCGCTGAGGTACTCCTGGGCCAGCTTGCGCTGGTGGGGCTTCCCGGCGGCGTCGAGCTGGTCGATGATTTCGTAAGTGCGCAGCGGTTTGAGGCCCTGCGCGGTGCGCGTGGCATCCAGCCAGAAGCTCAGGTCCTCCAGCAGCTTGAAGGAGTCGCCGGTGGGCAGCTCAGCCAGGAATTCCTTGGCCGCCTTCTCATCCGCCATGGGATGGTCGGATTTGTTCTTGGTCCATCCGAGCATCGTCATCCCCTCGTGTTCGTGGTCGAGCCTGGCTCCCCGGGCGGGGGATTTGGGCTGGGTCACTGGTGAGAACCCTGAGCCCAGGACAATCCCATCGGGATAGGGTCCGCAGCTCCCGCCAGCAAGTTTTGTTCCTCGGACGGCGCCTCGACCCGAGGCACGGGACTGAACCCAACCGGGCAGTACGCGGCTTCGGGGCCGCGTACCGTTCAGATCACGCCGTCGGCGCGCAGCCGCTCGATGTCTTGGTCGGTGTAGTTGACGGCGCGCAGCACCTCTTCGGTGTGAGCCCCCAGGCTCGGTCCCAGCCAACGCGTAACGCCCGGCGTGCCCAACAGCTTGGGCACGATGCCGGGCAACTTCAGCGTAGCCCCATCGGGCAGGTGATGCGTTTCTAGCATTCCGCGCGCCTGGTAATGCACGTCGCGCACGATGTCGGCGATGTCGTAGATCTTGCCGCTCGGCACTTCTGCCGCGGCGAGCACCTACAACACCCGCTCCAGATCGTGTTGCGCGCACCAGCCGCCGATCACCTCGTCTAGTTCCTCGGTGCGCGCAACGCGGCCTTCGTTGCGCGCCAGAGCAGGGTCGTTGGCCAGGTCCGGGCGTCCGATCGCCGTCATCAGGCGCTTGAAGATGCTGTCGGCGTTGGCGCCGATGACGATGTACTTGCCGTCGCGCGTGACATAGGTGTTGGACGGCACGATGCCCGGCAGCGA
>JBGPOV010000200.1:0-4567 GCA_041488255.1 Gammaproteobacteria bacterium
CAGCGCGTCAAGCCCTCGGCCGAGCAGCTGGCGATGCTCGAGCGCATCCGCACCGTGCTCGGCTCCGCGGCGGCGCGGCGTCCACGAGTCGTCGTCGCGAAGTGATGCAGCGCAGGCCGGAAGTGGACCGCAAGCACGAGAAGTACGAGCGCCTGCTGGCGCTTGCCAAAACGCTGCCGCCGCTGCCCACCGCGGTCGTCCATCCCTGCGACGAGTCGTCTCTCGCGAGCGCCGTGGAGGCGGCGGAGATGGGGCTGATCGCGCCAATCCTGATCGGCCCTGCGGCGCGGATCAAGGCGGTGGCCCATAAGTACGGCCTCGATATTTCTCGATTCGAGATCGTGGACACGCCGCACAGTCATGCTTCCGCCGCGGAAGGCGTCCGGCTCGTCCGCGAGGGGCGTGCCGAGTGCCTCATGAAAGGCAGCCTGCACACCGATGAGCTAATGGGCGCGGTGGTGGCGCGCGAAGGCGGGCTGCGCACCGCGCGGCGCATCAGCCACTGCTTCGTAATGGACGTGCCGACCTACTCGGAAGCGCTCATCGTCTCGGATGCAGCCGTGAACATCGCGCCCACGCTGGAGGAAAAGGTCGATATCGTGCAGAACGCGATCGATCTCGCGCACGCTCTCGGCGCTCGAGAGGTGCGGGTGGCCATTTTGTCGGCGATGGAGACGGTCAATCCTAAAGTTCCCTCGACGATCGAGGCGGCGGCGCTGTGCAAGATGGCCGATCGGGGACAGATTACCGGCGGCATACTGGACGGGCCGCTGGCGCTCGACAACGCGATCAATCTGCAGGCGGCGGAGATCAAGCACATCAAGTCGCCGGTGGCGGGCCGCGCCAACGTGCTGATCGTGCCGGACCTGGAAGCGGGGAACATGCTGGCCAAGAGCCTGTCTTTCCTGGCCGACGCCGATGCCGCCGGGATCGTGCTCGGTGCGCGTGTGCCGATCATCCTCACCAGCCGGGCCGACTCGGTCACTACCCGGCTCGCCTCCTGTGCGGTAGCCGCGCTCGTCGCCAAGGCTCGGCGCGAGACACCTGGCCGGACCGTCGCCTGAGCTTTCGCTTGGGCCTCGGTTTCTTGAGTTGCAGAACGAGTCACATCGTGCGGACCTGTGGCCCCCTCCCTCCCCCTCCCCAGCGTCCGGGGGAGGGCTGGGGTGGGGGTGTGTGCGGAGTGGATAGGAACCACGAGTCACGGATTGTCCGTATCTATGGCTGACGCCATCGTCGTCCTGAACGCAGGTTCTTCGAGCATCAAGTTCTCACTTTTTCTGGTGCGAGGGGACGAGCTCGAGCTGGAGCAGCGCGGCCAGATCGAAGGCATCTACACCGCGCCGCACTTCGTCGCGCAGGATCGGAGCGGAAAGCTGGCCGCCGAGAAGTCCTGGGGCGAGGGCAGCGAGCTAGGTCACGCTGGCGCGCTAGAGTACCTGGTGGCGCATCTGCGGGCGGGGCTGGGCGGTGATCGCTTGACCGGAGTCGGCCATCGCGTGGTCCATGGTGGGCTCGAATACACCAAGCCCGTCCGCCTGGACTCCAGCGTGCTTCAATCGCTGGAGAAGTTCGTTCCGCTCGCGCCGCTGCATCAGCCGCACAACCTGGCGCCGATCCGGCTGCTGTTGGAGCGCCTACAGGATCTGCCGCAGGTCGCCTGTTTCGACACCTCGTTCCACCGTAGCAATCCGGAAATCGCGCAGATGTTCGCGCTGCCCGCCGAGCTGCACGCGCAGGGCGTGCGCCGCTACGGCTTCCATGGGCTGTCCTACGAGTACATCGCGTCCGTCCTCCCGAAGTTCGACCCGAAGGCTGCGAGTGGACGCACCGTCATACTGCACTTGGGCAATGGCTCGAGCATGTGCGCTGTGCAGGCGGGCAAGAGTATCGCCAGCACGATGGGCTTTACAGCGGTAGAAGGCCTGCCCATGGGCACGCGCACCGGCTCGCTTGATCCGGGCGTTATCCTCTATCTCATGGATCAGCGTGGGATGGATGCGCGCGCAATCGAGAAGCTCATCTACAACCAGTCCGGGCTGCTCGGCGTATCGGGGATCTCGAGCGACATGCGCACGCTGCTGGCGAGCGATGACCCCCACGCTAAGCTCGCGGTAGACCTGTACCTCTACCGTATCCGCCGCGAGCTGGGCTCGCTCGCCGCCGCGCTGGGCGGGCTCGATGCGGTCGTCTTCACCGCCGGCATCGGCGAAAACGCCGCGCTCATCCGCGAACGGGTCTGTCGCGACGCAGCCTGGGTCGGAGTCGAGCTCGACGCAGCCGCGAACACCAAAGGCGGCCCGCGCATCAGCACGCCGGCGAGCCGCGTGTCCGCCTGGGTCATCCCCACCAACGAGGAGCTGATGATCGCGCGGCACACGCGGGCCCTGCTTCATGCCGTGTGATCGAGAGTACATCGGAACAGGCGTGGACCCGGCCCGATATTCGGCGACAGAGACGTTGCGTGACGGCAGTTCGATCGAGATCCGCGCATTGGAGCCCGCCGATCGCGACGAGCTACTCAGCGCGGTCGGCCGCATGAGTGACCAATCGATCTACCGTCGTTTCTTCTCACCCAAGCAAACCTTCACCGACCAAGAGGTCGCGTACTACGTGAACGTCGACTTCGTCAATCACGTCGCGCTGGTGGCAGTGCTCCAGGAGGATGGGCGCTCGGCAATTGTCGGCGGCACACGCTACATCGTTTCCGAACCCGGAAGGGCAGAGGTCGCCTTCGCTGTAGACGACGCTCACCAGGGGCAAGGCATTGGCGCTCTGCTGATGAAGCACCTTGCTGTGATCGCTCGTCGATCCGGGCTCAAGGAGCTGTTCGCTGAAGTGCTCCCGAACAACATGGCGATGCTGAAGGTGTTCGAGAAGAGCGGGCTCGGCGTGAGGACGAAGCGCGAGCAGGGCGTGGTCCACGTCACCATCAAAATCTCCTGATTCTTCGCCTTCTCAACTCTTCAAGCCATTGACCTATGACAATCGAAATTCCGCGCCCGGTCCTCAAGGGCAAAAACGCGCTGGTTGTGGGAATCGCCAATGAACATTCCATCGCGTACGGCTGTGCAGCCGCATTCCGCGAGCTGGGTGCCGAGCTGGCAATCACCTACCTCAACGAGAAAGCCAAAGCCTACGTCGAGCCGCTCGCGCAGAAGCTGGAGGCGCCGATCTTCGTGCCGCTCGACGTGTCGAAGCCGGGCGAGCTGGAGGCTGTGTTCGAGCGTGTCGCCAAGGATTGGGGCAGCCTCGACATTCTGGTGCACTCTATCGCCTGGGCGCCAAAGGACGACCTGCAGGGCGGGCTGCTGAACTGCAGCGCCGAAGGGTTCGGCCGCGCGATGGACATCTCCTGCCACTCTTTCATCCGCATGGCAAAGCTGGCCGCACCCTTGATGCGCGACGGCGGAACCTTGTTTGCCATGAGTTACCACGGCGCACAGAAAGTCGTGCCTAACTACAATGTGATGGGGCCGATCAAAGCGGCGCTGGAGGCCGCTTGCCGCTATCTCGCTTACGAGCTGGGGCCAAAGGGCATCCGCGTGCACCCGATCTCGCCGGGCCCGCTCAAGACCCGTGCGGTGTCCGGACTGAAGGATTTCGACCTGCTGCTCAGCGAGGCGGTGGGGAAAGCGCCGGTGGGCGAGCTGGTCGACATCATGGACGTGGGCTTCGCGTGCGCCTACCTGGCGACGCCCTATGCCCGGCGCATCACCGGTGGTACCGTGTACGTCGACGGTGGCGTAAACATCATGGCTTGACTACAGTTGCTCCAGGGGTTAGTCGTCGGTTGAGTTGCTCACATTCAAAGTGTAAGCTTCGCGGCCGCAGGGGTTCTCATCGGAGTACCTCAGAGTTCATTCCGTCCAGTACTTTGTCCACCTTCGACTATGTGATCGTCGGCGCGGGTTCGGCGGGCTGCGTGCTCGCCAACCGTCTCACCGCTGACGGGCGCAGCACGGTGCTGCTGCTCGAGGCGGGGCCACGCGACAAGGGCTTCTGGATCCACGTGCCGCTCGGGTACGGGAAACTGTTTGCGCGCACGGACGTCAACTGGGCCTATCAATCGGAGCCCGAGCCGGCGCTGAATGGGCGGCGCGTGTTCACGCCGCGCGGCAAGGTCCTGGGAGGCTCCTCCTCGATCAACGGTCTGGTTCACATTCGCGGCCAGCGCGAGGACTACGACGGCTGGGGCGTGCCCGGCTGGGGATTCGACGACCTCCTCCCGTATTTCAAGAAGTCCGAGGATCATAGCCACGGCGCGAGCGAATGGCACGGCGCCGGCGGCCCGCTCGCCGTGTCGGATCTCCCGGATCGGCACGAGCTGTGCGACGCCTTCATCGCCTCGGCGATGGCGCTCGGTATTCCCCGCAACCACGATTTCAACGGCGCGACCCAGGAAGGGACCGGCTATTATCAGGCCACGGCGAGAAACGGCCGGCGCTGCAGTACGGCAGTGGGGTATCTGCGTCCAGCGCGGCAGCGGCCTAACCTGCGCGTCGAGGTCGAGGCGCTCGCGACCCGCGTGTTGTTCGAGGGCAGGCGCGCGACCGGCGTGGCCTAC
>JBGPOV010000201.1:0-4454 GCA_041488255.1 Gammaproteobacteria bacterium
CCGCTGATCGGGACGTAGTTGGGTTGGCCTTGCGTGACGATGAGCTCGGTCGGCGTGGTGACGACGATGATCTGCGGGGCGGGCGCGTTCTTCAGCGAGGGCTTCTGTTTCGTGTCGAGGTCCTCTTGCCCTTCGAGCAGATCGACCTGGCGAAACTGGCGTGCGGCGGCCTCGGCCTTGGCCGCGTCCGCTGGTTGAGCCTTCGCCATGCTCCACGGCCCGCTCATCGCGGCGGCCTCCATGTAGCCGTCCAGCACGTGCAGGTAGAGCTTGCCCGCCGGGTTTTTGAGCAGCAGCACGCGGGTGTTCACAACGCGTGCGAGGTCGGTGCCCTCGATCGGAACGTAATTCGGCTCGCCGTCGATGTACACGAGCAGCGAAGGCTGTTGCATGAACACGATGCGCGGCGCGGTGTTGTCGAGCGGCACCGCCTTGCTCTTGCTGCGGGCCCGCTGGATGGCCAACTGCGCCTCGACGCGATCGAGAGAGATGGATTTGATGTCTCTGGGAAGGGCGTCCTGCAGCGCCTGCCCGTACGCCTGGGCCTGCTCCGGCGCGGAAGGGAAGCGCGCGTCGGCTACCTTGAGATCCTCGAAGGTGACCCGGCGCTCGTCCTTGTCCACGAGGGTGTGCGCCGTGAGGTTGACGACGCCGAAGATGGGCGGCTGCTCGCCGCCGGATTCCATCGCAACTGCGGCATGCGCCTCGAGTGTGAAACCGTCCCAGGAATCGAGCTGGGGCTGGTAGACCGTGAAGCCTTGTCCGTTCGCGGATAAGATCTTCGGCCAACCCGTATCGGCCGCGGCCTCCTCGGATGCGGGTGCCGTGGCGACGGCAGCCGGTGTCGCTGCAACGCTGGCGTCAGGAGCTGGAGCTGCAGCGGATTGTGGAGCAGTAGCCTGGGGCGTGGTGCCCTGCTCGGCGATTGTCGGCGGGGGTGTCGCAGCGGCTTGCGCGGCTTCGGCCTGTGGCGCTTCGGACTGCTCGGCGCTGGTCGCGGGCGCTGGCCCCGATTGCTTCGTGTCCGGTGTCGTGCAGCCGCCGATCCCAAGCGCGACCAAGCCGAGAAACACACTCGTCCACGCTGCTACCCGTGACCTCTCGAGCAAGCTGTTGGTCGACCCGTCAGACATGGCGTGGCGCTTCACCCGAGACCGCCTTGCCGGAACAACCAGTCAAAGCTTCCCAACAGGAGGCAACGGGGTCAGCGGAGGTGATGGGGAAAGCACAGTATC
Organism: Gammaproteobacteria bacterium; assembly: GCA_041488255.1. Lineage (GTDB taxonomy): Bacteria > Pseudomonadota > Gammaproteobacteria > Burkholderiales > SHXO01 > SHXO01. The sequence goes on from JBGPOV010000201.1 coordinate 1,236, forward strand.
CTCCGTTTCCTCTGTGTCCTCCTGTGATCGTGCCTCTCCTGGTTGCGAGCTCAGCGCCGGAATCCGCCGAAGCCGCCACGGTCCACGGCGCGGTCCGCTTAAACGCACGCGGGGGGCAAGCCCCCCGCGCTCCTGAAACCTCCAGCCCAGTTATTGGTTGTCGCCGCGGCCAGGACCCTTCGGAGTTGGACTCGTCACTGCGCCGCCGCCGGCAGCCGGTGCGCCTGTCGGAGTGCCACGGCCCTGCGCTGCAGGGGCACCTTGCTGCACGCCCCCGGTGCCGGTGGACTGGGCAGTCCCTTGCCCCGACTTGTCCATGGGATTGCCAGACTGCTGGACGGTGGGCGCCTGGGATTTCTTTTTCTTCTTGGCGTGTTTCTGGGGCGGGGGCTGAGTACCCTGGGTGCTCTGGTCCGCGGCGTAAGCCGAGAACGTCACAGCCGCGAACAGCGCCGCCACGAGGACGGGGACTAGTCTGCGCATGATATCTCCTGATATGTAGTTGGAATCGCTCATCCCTATCGATGGGCACCTGTCATTCGGCTGTCACAAGCCGTGAGTTAATTGTAACGCCTGCACGATGGTTCGTGCTATAAGTGCGGTCCGCTATTGGACTTTGGTCCAATTCACCGCAAGCGCTGATTGCAGTACCATGGCCCCCTGCGTTGGAGGGCGCGCGCAGGTCTGCATGCCGCCGCCACGTAGTCATCACCACAACCAAATGTAAGGAGACCGACCATGAAGCATTCTCTTTTGGCTCTCGCAGTGATGTGCTTGAGCCTTACCACGCCAGGCGGATTCGCGCAGGACAAGCCGGGCGCCATTGTCACGGAGGTGGCGGAGACCGTGGTCACGGTGACGGCGGTGGACCAGCAGGCCCGCACGGTGACGGTGCAAGGGCGAGAAGGGGACCCGGTGACAATTAAGGTGCCCCCGGAAGCGCAGAACCTGGATCAAGTGTACCCCGGCGCCAGATTCCGTCTGCGCTATCTGCAGTCTGTAGCCATCTTCATCAGCCCCGTTGGCGGGACGCCGTCGGCGGACGTGACATCGAGCATGGAGCTCGCACCCAAGGGCGCTACCCCCGGAGGAATCATCACCGAAGTGGTGCAGGTCCAGGCGCGCGTAGACGCGATAGACTACAACGATCGCACCGTGGTGCTGACCGGCCCAGAGGGCAACAGCGTCAAGCTCAAGGTCGACGACCGCGTCAAGCGCCTGAACGAAGTCAACGTGGGCGACATCGTCGTGGTGGGTTACACGCAAGCCTTGGCCGCAGAAATGATCAGACAGTAGTAGGGCGAGGCAGGGCAGCACTCAATGCTGTTTCTCCAGCCACGCAGGCAGGCATACGAGACGGCAGCCGGTACGGCCAAGAAATAGCAGGCGCCGTGTCCGTCCCACAGGAAGGACGATGCGAGCTATCTTGATCACCTGCTTCGCCGTGCTTGTCTCAGGGTGCGGGTCGCAGAATTCCGCGGGACCGAAGCCGGTGCCCTGGACGGGGGACAGTGGTCTGGCGCCGCCGTCGCTGACGCAGCCGGACAGCGCTCCACCTGCTACGTCATTGGCACCAGATGCCGCCTCGAAATCCGAGACGGCACCGGCTCCGTCCGCCGCTGCCGCAGCGGCTCCCGCGCCCGTGGTAGCGCCGACGCAAGACATACCTCCAGCCAAGCCGGAAGAGCTCGGCGAAATGTCGAGCAGCACCGGTGGCGCCACCACGATCACACGGCCGTGCGAGCTCTCCAACTGCGGAGTCGTCCTGTCCATCAGCGGGCACAAGCTCTGGGAGATCGAGGTTAAGATGCACGACGGCACGGTCCGGGTTTTCCAACAAGATTTCCAGCCGCCCTTCCGGATCGGCGATTCCGTATTCGTCGACGGCAACTCCGTCTTTCTCTGGAATTGAGGCGGCGACTTGCCGATGCCCCAGAGGCGGGCGCGATCACCTCACCCGAAGACTGGGCGCAATGGCGAACCGCATGGCATCATCGGTACGGATAGCCCACGTACAGATAGAAGGCGGAGTTGCCCTCTTGCGCGTGCCCGTACGCGATGTAGGCCGGGCCGATGATGGTGTCTGCGCCTAGGAAGACCGAGCCCGCGTATTGCAGACCGGTCGGCGTGGGCCCTGTGAGAGAACCGTACACATTGGCTGCTTCCAAAGAGGCGCCGGTGTAGACGCTACCGATCAATCCCAGACTGGCGACGCGGTAGTAATACATGAGCCGACCCAGCGCGACCGATTGGCCCTGAAGCTGGGCGGTACGGTAGCCGGACAGGTTGAGAAAACCGCCTATGGAGTACAGCTCGTAGAAGGGCAGTTCCCCGTTGTACCCGCTGCCACCGCGCAGCGCAGCGGACACCGTGTTGCGCCCGAAGCTCCAGGCCGAGAGCCAGCTGAGCTCCGCCTTCTGATAGTTAAGTGCGCTGCCCAGACCGGTGCGTCCGAGAGTGAGCCCGGCGCGCACGAAGCTTCCCTGGGTTGGAAAACCCACGTTGTCCAGGCTGTCGTACACGCCGCTGAGCTGGTAGCCGCCCAGGCCGGCATCCACCGTGGACAGCCCCGGAACGCTCACGGTGGGGGTCGCGTTCAGCTTGCCGGTGAACACCCCGGCGCGTAGCTGAGCGGAAGGTTCGATCGTTGCGCCGACGTCGAACGCGGCGATCAGCCTATTCTCGCGCGCCTGGGCCGCTACATTGTCGCCCTCGAAGAAGTTCACCACCTGCCGGCCCGCGAAAACGCTGGGAGCCACAAACCAAGGGCCGCCTAGATCGAGGGGCTGGTAGAACTCGCTGCGAATGAAGGCGGGGCTGCCCAAGCCAATGTCGTTACGCCACTGGGCACCCAGACGATTGATCCAGGTCATCGTGTAGTTGCCCAGAAGGACGAACGCGTTGTCGCCCTTGAAGTCCGTGGACAGTTGGAGGCCAAGCCGAAGGTAGTTCGGCCCTCCCGGCTTTTCCACCGGTTGCACGACTAGAACCCGCTGTCCGTCCTGGTCTTCGAAGTCGTACGAGATGCGCTCGAAGTCACCGGTCCCGTAGAGCACATCGACCTTGTGTGTGAGCTCTTCGATGTCAACGGGCTGACCCTTTGGCAGGCGCAAACGCGCCTCGACGGCCTGCGGGTTTACGTACTTGAGCCCGGTGGTGTCCACGAGAATCTTCTCGAGTGGTGGCGGCGGCCGGTAGCGTGCGCGCTGCTCGCCGCGC
>JBGPOV010000202.1:0-4258 GCA_041488255.1 Gammaproteobacteria bacterium
GAGCCTTCAGAACCGAGCGGCCGAGCGCAGGTTCCAGATTATCGCCGACGATGGTCAGGAACACGGCTGCGTGTGCAGGCAGACGATGCCAGGCGGCAAGCACGGTGAGTGGATCCTTCTCAGGGCGCAGGTGGGCCACCAGGATGCAGTTCAAACGCCCGTCCGCCTTCGCGGCCCGCACCAGAAGCCTGGACGATTGATACACCACTCGCGCCTTACTGCGGTGCTTCGCGGGCAAATGGTGGACGCCGTCCTCCTGCAGCACGATCAGCCGGTCGGCGAGGTCAAGCGAGTCACGCGCTTCGGTGCTGTGGGGAAGGTCACGGTACAGGTCGGTGCCGGTCAGCACGACGATCAGCGGGTCGGTGGGGTGAGCTTCGCGCCAGTCCCTGATGACGGTATGACTGCGCCGGGCGTGAAGCGCGATCAGGCACTCGTGGGCCGCGATAGCACGCTCGGCGTCGCCTGGGGCTTGTACAATCACCCGGAAACGGTCGCGTAGCAGCCTCGCCCAGCGCGCCGCGGTGCGCCAGTTGCCGTTGTTGGCGCTGGCTGCATAGGGCGTGGCGATGCGGACGATGGGGCGCACTCAAAGTCGTCGTGCGAGAGCTAAACGAGGTTCAAGCCCTGCGAGCCGCGCTGCTGGATGCGCGGGATTATACCCTCGCACTGTATGCCCACCTGACGCCCGACCAGCGTCGGGTGCCGTATCTGCGCGTGGTCAACCCTCCGGTCTGGGAACTGGCCCACATCGGCTGGTTCCAGGAATTCTGGTGCCTGCGCTACCGGGAAGGCCATGTCCCCCCACCCTCGCGCTTGCCCGGTTGCGACGCTATCCTCAACTCGGCCCTGATCCCCCACGAGCAGCGCTGGGAGCTACGCCAGCTCGTTTGGGACGACGTTCTGCACTACCTGGAACACGAGCTCGAGGACACGCTCCGGGCGTTGGAGACCAGCACGCCGGACCAGCGCTATTTCTTCCAGCTCGCCCTCTACCATGAGGATATGCACGGCGAGGCGTTGCTGATGACGCTGCAGACCCTCGGGCTGCCGCCGCCGCAGTTCCAACGCCCAGTGCTCCGGCGACCTGCCGCCATCGGGACAGGGGGAGAGGTCGAGTTTGAAGGGGCGACCTTCGCGATGGGCTCCAAGCCCGGGCCAGACTTCGTGTTCGACAACGAGAAGTGGGCACACGAGGTGCAGGTCGCGCCCTTCGCGCTTTCGGCAGCCGCGGTCAGTAACGCTGAATATCGGGCCTTTGTCGAGGCGGGCGGCTACGCGCGGCGCCAGCTTTGGTCCGAGGACGGCTGGCGCTGGCGCGAGCAGTCTGGCTCACACGCGCCGCGTTACTGGCGCAAGCGAGCAGGCCAATGGTTCATACGCCGCTTCGACAAATGGGAACCCGTGCCCGATGACGAGCCCGTCATGCATGTGAACGCCCACGAGGCCGAAGCCTATTGCGTCCTCGCTGGTCGCCGGCTGCCCAGCGAAGCCGAGTGGGAGTTCGCGGCACGCGCTGGACTGCGCAGCGGTGACCGCTTCCCCTGGGGTGACACCCCGGCTGATGACGGCAGGGCCAACCTGAACGGTTTATACGCAGGGCCGGTGCCGGTCGGAGCGCTACCTGGGTCGGACAGCGCGGTGGGATTGCGTCAGATGTTGGGCAATGTCTGGGAGTGGACCTGCACGCCCTTCGGCCCCTACCCTGGCTTCTCGCCCGATCCCTACGCGGAATACTCCCAGCCGTGGTTCCGGGAACACCGGGTGCTGCGCGGCGGCTGCTTCGCCACCCGGGCGCGATTGGTGCACAACCGCTGGCGCAACTTCTACACCCCAGAGCGCGGCGATATCTTCGCTGGGATCAGGACGGCACGCTCGCTTTAGAAGGACTCGCGCTGATGAAATTCCTGTTGGTGGTCTCGCGCGCGATCGACGCGATCAACGAGCGAGTCGGACGCATTGTGTTGTGGCTCGTGCTCGCCATGGCGCTGGTAAGTGCCGGCAATGCGGTCTCGCGCTATGCGCTCAACCTGAGCTCGAACGCGTGGCTCGAGCTGCAGTGGTACCTGTTCGCGGCGGTGTTCTTGCTCTGCGCAGGCTATACGCTGCTGCACAACCAGCACATCCGCATCGACGTGGTGTCGTCGCGGCTCTCGCGCCGAACCCAGGTCTGGATCGACATCTTCGGCGCCGTCTTTTTTCTGCTGCCCATGTCGACCTTGATCATGTGGCTGTCATGGCCGGTGTTCGTCAACGCCTGGACCAGCAGTGAGATGTCGAGCAACGCCGGCGGATTGATCCGCTGGCCGGCGCGGCTGTTGGTGCCGACCGGCTTTTTCCTGTTGTCATTGCAAGGGGTGTCCGAGCTGATCAAGCGGGTCGCCTTCCTGTTGGGCCTCATCCCGGATCCGGCGGAAAGACCCGTGAATCCGGCCATCCAACAGCTGCAGGTCGACCAAGAAGTGGCGAAATGATCGAGTTCGTCACCGCCTACATCGGGCCGCTGATGTTCGCGGCGCTGGTCGTGTTCCTGCTCCTCGGCTACCCGGTGGCGTTCGCACTCGGCGCGATCGGCCTCTCGTTCGGCTTCCTTGGCGTCCAGCTTGGCTTGCTTCACCCCGCGCTGTTCCAGGCGCTGCCCGAGCGGATTTTCGGCATCATGGCCAACGACACCCTGCTCGCGGTGCCGTTCTTCACCTTCATGGGGCTGGTGCTGGAGCGCAGCGGCATGGCCGAGGACCTGCTCGATACCATCGGGCAACTGTTCGGGCCAGTGCGCGGCGGCCTCGCCTACGCCGTGGTGTTCGTCGGCGCCCTGCTGGCGGCGACCACCGGCGTGGTGGCCGCGTCGGTAATTTCGATGGGACTGATCTCCCTGCCGATCATGCTGCGCTACGGCTACGACCGGCGCCTGGCGACCGGCGTGATCGCGGCCTCCGGCACGCTGGCGCAGATCATCCCCCCGTCGCTCGTGCTGATCGTGCTCGCCGACCAGCTAGGGCGCTCGGTGGGCGACATGTACGCGGGTGCGATTATCCCGGGCCTGGTGCTCACCGGGCTGTACTTCGCCTACGTGCTCGCCAGATCGTTGCTCTTCCCCGCCCACGCCCCCGCGCTGCCGCCCGAGGCGCGCAAGCTGCGCGGCTTCAGGCTGCTGCGCCGCGTGCTCTTCGTACTGATCCCGCCGCTCGCGCTGATCTTCCTGGTGCTGGGAACGATTTTCCTCGGTGTCGCGACGCCGACCGAAGGCGGAGCCATGGGAGCCACCGGCGCACTGGTCCTCGCGATGATCAACCGGCGACTCAGCTGGCCGCTGCTCTGGCAGGCGATGAACTCGACCGCCAAGCTCACCTCGTTCGTGGTGTTCATCCTCATGGGCTCGACCGTGTTCAGCCTCACCTTCCGCGGGGTAAACGGCGATCTGTGGGTCGAGCATCTGCTCACCGGCCTGCCGGGCGGTCAGATCGGGTTTCTGGTCGCGGTCAACGCACTCACTTTCGTGCTCGCCTTCTTCCTCGATTTCTTCGAGCTGGCGTTCATCATCGTGCCCTTGCTCGGGCCGGTGGCGGACAAGCTCGGCATCGATCTGATCTGGTTCGGGGTCCTGCTCGGTGTCAACATGCAGACCTCGTTCATGCATCCGCCCTTCGGCTTTGCGCTGTTCTACCTGCGCAGCGTTGCAGCGGCGGATGACTACGTCGACAAGGTAACGGGGAAGACGATCGCCAAGGTGAGCACCGGACAGATCTACTGGGGCGCTGTGCCGTTCGTGGTGATCCAGGTAATCATGGTCGGGATCGTGATCGCGTTCCCGACGCTCGTGACCGGCAGTCTGGTGAAGAGCACCGTAGACCCATCGAAGATCCAGATCTTCATTCCGGCGCCTGATTCCGAGCAGCAGGAGCGCGAGCGGAACGCCATACCGCCCGACTTCGGGACCCCGGGCAAACCCCAGGACAGCCGCAGCGGCGAGGAAAGCCACGGGACTCAGGAAGGCGAAGATCTCGAGAAGCAGTTCAAGCAATCGCAATAGCGGAAACCCGGGGCCCGGAAAAACGAACCCCACCGTACCGGGTGTTCGCTGTAGACCGGGGGCCTTTGGCGTCGCTTACTTCCCAGCTCCCAGCTTCGAGAAGAACGCGTAGTTGTCGTAGGTGGCCTCGGCCACCTGGAACCACAGGAACTGCTCGTCGCGGAACTTCTTCCAGCCGGGGTAGATCCGCTTCCAGTGCGCGCTCTTCGCCTTGAGTTCGTCGTA
>JBGPOV010000203.1:0-4190 GCA_041488255.1 Gammaproteobacteria bacterium
CAGTGGGTGTTCGCCCATAACGGGCTGGTGCCCGAGGTAGTCGAGGCCGAACGCGTCAACCCAAGCGCAGTTTGCCGGCCCGGAGGAGACACCGACTCCGAGCACGCCTTCTGTCATCTGCTGAGCGAGATCGCCCGCTGCGTCGATACGGTGTCTCCCGGTGACCGCGGGGGTTGGTTCCAAGCCCTGGCAGCGGTGAGCGAGCTCATCGCCTCCTCGGGCAAATTCAATTTCCTGCTGTCGGACGGCGAACACCTTATCGCCTATGGCCACGATCGGCTCCACTACGCGGAAGGCAGTGCTGAGGACGCACCCACGACGCTCGACATGGATCTCGTGATGATTGCTACCGAACCACTCACTGCCGAGGACTCGTGGCACGCGTTCGAGCCCGGTGAACTGCGCGTATACCGGGCTGGGCGGCTCGCCGGCCAGTGGAAGACCCGACCACGCGCTGTCGGCGCCGGCGTATTGTCTCTGCCGGCGGAGTTACGAAACACCCTCTGAGAGGTGATCCGTATGATGGACGGATTCGGATGGGGGCCGGGCTTCGGGTGGATCTTCATGGTCCTGTTCTGGGGCTTGGTGATCATCGGCATCGTGGCGATCACCCGCTGGGTGTTCGAAGGGCGCTCGTGGAAAACCGAACCCCGCGAGCGGACGGCGCTCGACATTCTGAAGGAGCGCTACGCGCGGGGAGAGATCGACCGCGAGGAATTCGAGCAAAAGCGCCACGATCTGCAACTGTGAGCTGCGGAAGTCAATTCGGAGCCCCGCTCCATGTCCGCCAGTGGCGGGAGCACCGCGCGTCGCCCCTTCCTGGGGCGATCGCCGGGACCGGAAGATGAGCGCCGGCTGAGCCAAGGCAGTGGACTACCAGTGACCCCGGAGGAGTATGACGCCTGGTATCGCAGCCCCCGTGGAGCGTGGATCGGCGAGACCGAGTTCCGCTTGCTCGCGAACGCGCTTGAGCCTCGTTCCGGCGAAACACTGCTCGACGTCGGATGCGGGACGGGTTACTTCACGCGCCTCTTTGCAGCGCGCACAGGTGCGAGCCTGGTGGGCCTTGATCCCAACCTGGCGTGGCTTCGCTTCGCGAACAGCAGAGGAGGCCCCAACCAAGGATACGTCGTCGGCCGGGCCGAGCGTCTGCCATTTGGCGACCGCAGCTTCGATCGCACGATCGCAGTCACCTCGCTGTGCTTTATTCGTACGGAGCGGGAGGCGTTGCGGGAGATTGTCCGCGTGACCCGCAAACGCGTTGCGCTTGGCCTGCTAAATCGCCACAGCCTCCTCTACCTGCAGAAGGGACGGCACGGCGGTTCGGGTGGGTATCGAGGCGCCCATTGGCATACACCACGAGAAGCGCGCGCGCTGTTCGACGGCATGCCGGTTCGGGACATCGGACTGCGGAGCGGCGTCTTCGTGCCGACCGGCGGTCCGGCAGCTCGGCGGGTCGAGGCACTCCTTGAAGACCAATCTCTTCCACTCGGAGCGTTTCTGCTCACCGTCGCCGACATTGAGACCTGATCCGCCGCCAGCTAACGCAAAGCTCGCGACTCAAGGCAAGCTGACCACTCGCGCAACGGTCCGCCACCACGAGCCTCCCATGCCGATCACACCCGCACGCTCTAAGACGCCGCCCGAAACGCGGCCGGTCTCCGACCCTATCTATCTGGACTACAACGCGACCACACCGGTCGCCCCGGAAGTCGCCGATGCGATCGAACCCTTCCTGCGCACCGGATTCGGCAATCCGTCCTCAGATCACGTCTACGGACGACAGGCCCGCCAAGCAGTCGATCGGGCACGCTCACAAGTGGCAGCACTTGTAGGCTGCGATGTGTCCGAGGTCGTGTTCACCGGCTGCGCGACCGAAGCGAATAATCTTGCCATTTTGGGTGTGGCGCGCGCGTTGCGGGAAACGAGAAGGCACGTTGTAACCTCGGCGATCGAGCACCCCGCCGTGTTGCAGCCTTGCCAACGGCTTGCGCAAGACGGTTGGGACGTCACCGTCGTGCCCGTGGATGACAACGCGAGAGTGGATCTCGGTACGCTTGCCCGGGCGCTTCGCGACGACACGGCGCTTGTAAGCGTCATGCACGCTAACAATGAAGTGGGCACGCTTCAGGACATCCCCGAGATCGCGAAACTGGCTCATGCGTGCGGCGCGCTCATGCACACTGACGCCGCGCAAGCGATTGGCAAGATTCCCGTCGACGTCGATGCTTTGAGGGTGGATCTGCTCACGATTGCGGGTCACAAGTTCTATGCGCCCAAGGGTGTGGGCGCCCTCTATGTCCGCCGTGGGACACCGATCTTGCCGGTTATCGTTGGTGCTGATCATGAGCAAGGGCTGCGGCCCGGCACTGAGAACGTGCCAGCGATCGTCGGTTTAGGCGAGGCAGCCCGGCTGGCTCGCGGACGGCTTCCCTCGGCAGGGGCGCGGATGCGACAGATGCGCGACCTGTTACATCGATTGCTGGGGGACGCTATACCTGAACTGACCCTCAACGGTCACAGGGAACATCGCCTTCCCAATACCCTCAACGTGTCGTTTCCTCGCGTGCACGGGCAGGAACTTCTGCACGTGGTCGAAGGCGACGTCGCCGCGTCCGTCGGTTCGGCGTGCCATTCCGAGAGTGAGGCGGTAAGCGGGGTGTTAGCGGCCATGGGCATCGGGATCAACCGCGCCATTGGTGCAGTGCGCCTCTCCGTTGGCATACCCACCACGGAAGACGAAATCCGCCACGCGGCGCAGGCGCTGGTAAGGGCCTGGCAGCAAATAAGCAACCCGAGGTAGGACGATCACGGTGCACGACCGAACCCCCAATACTCAGGCTCGCGTAACACCTATCCGTCACCACTGGCCGCGTCCTTGGGCCCAACTAGAAGGGAGGTCATCGCCATGAGCACGACAGCTGGTGTCCAGCCACACAATGAAAGACCCGCTGCCGTATGCGGTTCCGGTGGCGCCAAGTACGATCAGGTCAGCCGGGGTATTGCCGATTCGATCGAGCATTGCGTGCTGCGGCTCGATCCGCAGCCTGGCGAGCGCATCCTCGATCTTGCGACAGGGACGGGCTGGACCTCGCGTGCCGTCGCCAAGCGGGGGGCCACGGTGATTGGCGCCGATATCGCGGCGGATCTGGTCGCCGCCGCCCGTGAGCGAGCCAAGGCCGAAGCCCTCAATATCGAGTATTGCGTCGGTGATGCTGAAAAACTGGCCTTCGCAGACGGAGAGTTCGACGCCGTCATCTCGACGTGCGGCGTGATGTTCGCGAGCCAGCCTGAAGCGGCTGCCGCCGAAGTCGCACGCGTGACCCGCAAGGGCGGACGCGTGGCGCTCACCACGTGGCTCCCCGACAGTAACCTCTTCAAGATGTTCCAGGTGATGAAGCCCTATATGCCGCCGCCGCCCAATCCAGCGCCGCCCTCGCCGTTCGAATGGGGCAAGGCGGAGCGCGTTCGCGAGCTGCTCGGGGGCCCCTTCGACCTGCGCTTCGAAAGAGGAACCTCGTTTTACCGCGAGCCGAGCGGCGAGGCGGCGTGGAACACATTCTCGATGAGCTACGGACCGACCAAGGCCCTGGCCGGCAATCTCGACGAAGCTCGTCGCGCCGAGCTGCGCCGTGACTTCATCGCCTTCCATGACGGCTTCCCCACCGAACTCGGCATCTGTGTGCCGCGCGAGTATCTGCTCACCATCGGTGTGCGGCGCTGACCAGCCAACACCAATTCTTTTCCAGGAGGAACATCATGGCTACCCCCGTCACTTTCGACCCGAACGAACTCGAGTCCAAGGTCAAGGCGATGTACCGAAGCGTCGCGGAAAACCCGTATGGCGAGTTCCACTTCGAGATGGGCCGAGCCATGGCCGAGCGCCTCGGCTACGCGGCTGCCGATCTAGATCGCATCCCGAAAGAGGCGATCGAGTCGTTCGCCGGTGTCGGCTACTATTTCCATCTTGCCGATCTCAAGGAAGGCGAAACCGCCCTCGATCTGGGTAGCGGTTCGGGCATGGACACGTTCATCGCGGCGCTGAAGGTGGGCCCGCGCGGGAAGGTCATTGGCATCGACATGACCGATGAACAGCGCGCCAAGGCGGAACGCCTGCGCGACCGCGATGGCTTCAAGAACGTGACGTACGTGAAAGGCTACATCGAGAATGTCCCGGCCCCTGCGGCGTC
>JBGPOV010000204.1:0-4173 GCA_041488255.1 Gammaproteobacteria bacterium
CAGAAGGTGGGGGATAGTCTGTCCAAGCTGAAGTACCTGGTCATCATCGACCCGCTCGCCACTGAGACCTCGGAGTTCTGGCGTAACTTCGGCGAATACAACAACGTCGATCCGGCCAAGATTCAGACCGAGGTGTTCCGGTTGCCGTCTACGTGTTTTGCCGAGGAGGATGGCTCGCTGGTCAGCAGCGGCCGCTGGCTGCAGTGGCATTGGAAGGGCGCCCAGCCGCCCGCCGAGGCCCGGGCCGATACGGAGATCATGGGCGCGCTGTTCGTGAAACTACGCGAGCTGTACAAGAAGGAAGGTGGCACCTTCCCGGACCCGGTCCTGAACCTGACCTGGAGTTACCTGATCGCCGATGCGCCCTCGCCGGACGAGCTGGCCAGGGAGTTCAACGGCAAAGCGCTGGCCGACGTCCTGGACCCGAAGGACCCGAAGAAGCAGACCGTGCTGGTCAAAGCCGGCGATCAGCTCGACGGCTTCGGACAGCTCCAGGATGACGGCACCACCGCGTGTGGGTGCTGGATCTTCTCGGGCGCCTGGACCAGCAAGGGCAACATGATGGCCCGCCGTGACAACGCCGATCCCAGCGGTCTCGGCAATACATTGGGCTGGGCCTTCTCCTGGCCGGCCAACCGGAGAATCCTGTACAACCGCGCGTCCTGCGACCCGGCCGGTAAGCCCTGGGATCCCAAGCGCAAGTTGATCGGTTGGAATGGGCAGAAGTGGGCCGGGGTGGACGTGCCCGACATCAAAGCGGACTCGGCGCCCGAGGAGGGCATGGGCCCGTTCATCATGAACCCCGAGGGCGTGGCGCGTTTCTTCGCCGTCGACAAGATGGTCGAGGGTCCCTTCCCCGAGCACTACGAGCCTTTCGAGTCCCCGCTGAATAACAACCCGATGCATCCCGACAACCCCTTAGCGCGGAACAATCCGGGCTGCCGGGTGTTCAAGGATGACCGCGAGGCCTTCGGGGAGGCAAAGGACTATCCCTACGTGGCGACCACCTACCGGCTCACCGAGCACTTCCATTTCTGGACCAAGCACGCCCGCATCAATGCGGTGCTGCAGCCCGAGCAGTTCGTGGAGATCGGCGAGGACCTGGCCAGGGACAAGGGCATCAAGCAAGGCGAGAGGATCAAGGTTCTGTCCAAGCGGGGTCAGATCACCGCCGTGGCGGTGGTGACCAAGCGCCTGAAGACCCTGGACGTAGAGGGCAAGAAGATCTACACGGTCGGTATCCCGATCCACTGGGGCTTCAAGGGCCTGACCAAACCCGGCTACATCACCAACACGCTCACACCCTTCGTGGGCGACGCGAACACCAACACGCCGGAGTTCAAGGCGTTCCTGGTGAACGTGGAAAAGGCCTAGGAGGCTGCCATGGCACTGCAATCCCTGGATATCCAGCGCCGTTCGGCAACCACTACGCCCTCGCCCAGCGTGCGGGAGACGGCGCAGGTCGCGAAGCTGATCGACATCAGCAAGTGCATCGGCTGCAAGGCGTGCCAGAGCGCGTGCATGGAGTGGAACGACCTGCACGAGATGGTGGGCAACAACACCGGCACGTACGACAATCCGCGCGACCTGACCGAGAACTCCTGGACGGTCATGAAATTCTTCGAGGTGGAGCCCGACGGCAAATTGGAGTGGCTGATCCGCAAGGACGGCTGCATGCACTGCGCCGACCCGGGCTGCCTCAAAGCCTGCCCCTCGCCCGGGGCGATCGTGCAGTACTCCAACGGCATCGTCGACTTCCACGAGGAGAACTGCATCGGGTGCGGCTATTGCGTGACCGGCTGCCCGTTCAACGTCCCGCGCATCTCGAAGAAGGACAGCAAGGCCTACAAGTGCACGCTGTGCTCGGACCGTGTCGCCGTCGGGCTCGAGCCAGCCTGCATCAAGGTCTGCCCGACGGGGGCGCTGGTGTTCGGCTCCAAGGAAGACATGATCGACCACGCCGAGGAGCGCATCACCGATCTGAAGGAGCGCGGCTATCAGAACGCCGGCTTGTACGATCCTGCCGGAGTGGGGGGCACGCACGTGATGTACGTGCTGCAGCACGCCGACAGGCCGGAGCTGTATGGCCTGCCCAAGGACCCGACGATCAGCCCGCTGGTGAGCCTGTGGAAGGGCGCGGCCAAGCCCTTGGCGCTGATCGCGCTGGGGTTGGCGGCGCTGGGTACGTTCTTCCACTACGTCAAGGTCGGACCCAACGAGGTCGAGGAAGACGAGAAGGGGGAGAAGAAATGAACAAGACCAACCTGATCGAGCGGTACGAGCCCTCGGACCGGATCAACCACTGGCTGGTCGCCATCACCTTCGTTCTGCTTGCACTGTCGGGGCTGGCGCTGTTCCATCCTTCCATGTTCTTCCTGACCAACCTGTTCGGCGGCGGGCCTTGGACACGCATCCTGCATCCGTTCATCGGCCTGGTGATGTTCTTGTCGTTCCTCGGGCTGGCGATCCGCTTCTGGCGCCACAACGTGCTCGACAAGAACGACGGGCAGTGGCTGAAACAGTGGGAGGATGTGATCAACAACCGTGAAGACAAGCTTCCCGAGGTGGGCCGCTACAACGCGGGGCAGAAGGTGCTGTTCTGGGTCATGGTGGCGTGCTTGATCGTGCTGCTGCTGACCGGGTTTGTCATCTGGCAGCCGTACTTCACGCCGGCATTCAACGTCACCGTGGTGCGCATCGCGGTGTTGCTGCATGCCATCGCGGCTTTCGTTCTGATCCTCGGCATCATCGTGCACATCTACGCGGCGATCTGGCTCAAGGGCAGCGTGCGCGCCATGACCCGCGGCTACGTCACTCGCGCCTGGGCCAAGAAGCACCACCCGGCGTGGTACAAGGAGGTGAAGAGCGGGAGCGGCCTGAAGTGACGACCGCAGCGGGTCGTCATCCCCGCGCAAGCGGGGATCCAGACTAGCTCCCTTTCCCCAGGGGGAGAGCCCCCTCTCCCGCAGAGATTAAGGTCCCTCTCCCTCCGGGAGAGGGTAGGGTGAGGGCTCAGGAGAGGGCCGGGGTGAGGGGGTGGGTGGGGGGGCGGCACCGCGCCGCCCCTCGCATTTTCCGAAAGCGCGAATGTCTTCAGAAATCATCCAAGACGGTTCGGTCGCCGGCCAGATCCCGGACATCCCGGCCTTTCGACCGGTGCCGGCCGATGTGTTCGCCGAGCGCGGCGAGCGCCTGGGGACGCTCGCGCCCGGCCATGCGCTCGAGCCGTACCTGCGCTTCGCTGCGGCGTTGTCCAGGGCGCAGGCCGAAGTTCTGCAATCGCTTCCCGAGCTTCGAGTTCCGGATGAGCACACGCTGGTTCACTGCCGCGAGCATGGCCTGCCTGCGCTTTCGGTAGACGGGCATCGACGCGATGCCGTCTGGCGCGACGGGTTGGCCGAGCTGACTGCCAGACTCAACGGCGATACGCTCACCGCCCAGGCGGTGGACGTCCTAACGCGTATTCGCTCCGCAGGCCAGAACAAGCTCGAAGCGGCTGCCGCTGGCCTCCTCGCAGGCGCGTACGCGGACCTGGATCCGGGCGAAGCGCCTTTCGTCGCGGCTGCGTTACAAGTCTACTGGGCGAAGATGGCGCTGCAATTGGGCGAGCGCGCCACTGCGAATCCCGCGCAGATCGGCCTGTGCCCCGTGTGCGGCTCCCACCCCGTGGCCAGCGTGGTCCGGATCGGCGGCGCACAGCAGGGCCTGCGTTACCTCGTTTGTTCCCTGTGCGCTTCCGAGTGGCACATGGTCAGGGTCAAGTGCTCCGCGTGCGGATCGACGAAGGGCATCTCGTACCTCGGGATCGAAGCCGGCGCTGACGCCATCAAGGCCGAGTGCTGCGACGAGTGCAAGACCTACCTCAAGATCTTCTACCTGGAGAAGGACACTTCGATGGTGCCCGTCGCCGATGACCTCGCGTCGCTGGCGCTGGACATGCTGGTTGACCAGGAAGGCTACAACCGCATCGGGCCGAATTTGTTATTCATGCCGGGCCAGGAGAGGCCGCCTGACTAGCGCCGAGGGCGGTACAATCAGCCGCCTTAGCATGGAGCGGCTGGCGTTGAACAAACCCATTCCTGCATCTCTACTGGCGTCGCGCCCCGGCGTGGCGGCCCTGCCTTCCGTCGATCGTGTGCTTGGGCTTGCCTTCATTGCACACCTAATCGAAGG
>JBGPOV010000205.1:0-3795 GCA_041488255.1 Gammaproteobacteria bacterium
CGCGTTGGTGCCGGAAAGCGTGTTGCCCTGCATCATTGAAATAAACTGACCCCCACGCACGGCTTGTGGTGCGGCGCCGGCCGTCGGCGCTACTCCGACGGTGAGAGCGAGGAAGATGCTGCTAAATCGTACGCCTCCGCCGAAGGCCGCCTGGACGAGAGTTAGTTGTTCGTCGGACAATCGGGATAGCGTTGTGACACGACGATCGTGTCCACGAAGCCGTTAATGGACACGATCAATGATGTTGGTGCGGGAGCGGGAGGGCCAAGCGGGGAATGGCGCTGGGAGGCGTCGTCGCCGGCGCGTGTGGTCGACTGAGGAGAAGCGTCGCATCGTCGCGGAGAGCGCGGCGCCCGGCGCATCGGTCTCGGTGGTGGCCCGACGCCACGACATCAATGCCAACATGCTGTTCACGTGGCGGCGCGCGCTTGGGGCGCGGGTTGCGGTTGGCAGTGATCCGGCGGCATTCGTACCGGCGGTAATGACGGCGGAGGAACCGGCTTCGAGCCCGCCGGCATCTGCCCATCGGGAGCGCACGGTCTCGCTGGAAGACGGCGCCGCGGCATTGCCGGCAGGGCGGATGGAGATTGTGCTGGGGAGCGGCTGTCGCGTGATCGTCGACAAGCACGTGAGTGCGCCGGCCCTGGCGCGGGTGATCGGGGTTCTGGAGCGGCGATGATCCCGGTTCCGTCGGGCGTGCGCGTGTGGATCGCGACGGGATATACCGACATGCGCCGCGGCATGAACGGCTTGGCGCTGCAGGTCCAGGAAGCGCTGAAGCGCGACCCGCATGCGGGCGATCTCTACATCTTCAGGGGTCGTCGGGGTGACCTGATCAAAGTTTTGTGGCACGACGGTCTCGGCATGTCGCTCTACGCCAAGCGGTTGGAGCGCGGCCGGTTCATCTGGCCGTCGCCGGCGGATGGCGTTATCGCCATCACGGCCTCGCAGCTGGGTTATATGCTTGAGGGGATCGACTGGCGCAATCCGGTGCGGACCTGGCGGCCGGAGGCGGCGGGTTGAGAGCTCGCCGGGAAGCGGAAGAAACACACGACCGACCCGCGCGTCCAGGAGCTCTCGCATATTGCTCCATGCGCGGCAATCGTTGAAACTCGTGCGTCGCGCGCGGAACTTCGGTGCTGGGATGCTTGACAATCACGAGAAGGCGCAACGTCTGCTGGCGTCACTCAAGGCGTCTCTGCCGTTCGAGGTCGAACTGACCCCGTCGGTGGCCCAGCATCTTCGCAGCCAGCACGTCGCTAGCGCGGACAACACGTGGCATGGGGTTTCTGACGTATCCTATGCGGGCGACGAGGGTGGCATCGTGTGCCATATCGTCCCGCCGGACGGACGAGAGGCACTCATTGTGTCCCTGACACATGTCCGGGTGTCACGTTCTATGCCGTTGGCGACGGCGATCGCCGAGTATCAGAAGCATCGGATCAAGAAGCTCAAGAAGCAGGGCGGCGCTTGAGCTGAGGCTGGCGGCCATCATCGAGCGGCGCGTTCCGGATACGTCTGAGCGTGCGGCGAGTTGACTCGGCATGGCGTTTTCGCTGGCCTGAAGCGGCACTGATCTGATTCCATTCCGGGCGTGACGATCACGCCCGGCATGATCCCCGACGACATCGACGCGCTGAAGGCGGCACTGATCGCCGAGCGCGCCGAACGGATCGCAGCCCAAGCTGTGGCGGCGGCGGTGCAAGCCAAGCGCTCCGAGGATCAGGTCCTAATCGCGCATCTGAAGCTGCAGATCGAGACGCTCAGGCGCGCGATCTACGGCCAGCGTTCCGAGCGGTCGATGCACCTGCTGGACCAGATGGAGCTGCAGCTCGAGGAGCTGGAGGCCGCGGCCACCGAAGACGAACTCTTGGCCGAGATGGCGGCGGCCAAGACCACGAGCGTGGCGGCCTTCACCCGCAAACGGCCGGCGCGCAAACCGTTCCCCGAGCACCTGCCCCGCGAGCGGGTGATCGTGCCGGGCCCGACATCGTGCGCCTGCTGCGGCGGGGCGCGGCTTTCCAAGCTGGGCGAGGACGTCACCGAGACGCTGGAGGTGATCCCCCGCCAGTGGAAGGTGATCCAGCATGTGCGCGAGAAGTTCAGCTGTCGCGACTGCGAGAGCATCATCCAGGCGCCAGCCCCGTTCCATGTCATCCCCAGAGGCTGGGCCGGGCCCAGCCTGTTGGCGATGATCCTGTTCGAGAAGTTCGGGCAGCATCAGCCGCTCAACCGTCAGGCCGAGCGCTACGCCCGCGAAGGCGTGCCCTTGAGCCTCTCGACCCTGGCCGATCAAGTAGGTGCCGGCTGTGTCGTGCTGGACCCGATCTTCAAGCGCCTCGAGGCCCATGTGCTGGCCGCCGAGCGGCTGCATGGCGACGACACCACGGTCCCAGTCCTGGCCAAGGGCAAGACCGACACCGCTCGCAGTTGGGTCTATGTGCGTGATGACCGCCCGTTCGGCGGACCCGCGCCGCCAGCCGCGGTGTTCTATTACTCGCGCGATCGCCGCGGCGAGCATCCCCAGAGTCATCTGGCGTCTTACGCCGGCATCCTGCAGGCCGACGCCTATGGCGGCTATGGCAAGCTCTACGACCCTGGCCGAAGTCCCGGACCCGTCATCGAGGCGGCGTGTTGGAGCCACGCCCGCCGCAACTTCTTCGTTCTGGCCGATCTGGCCCAGAACGCTCAGCGCAAAGCGCAAGACAAGACGCTGGCGGTGATCTCGCCCCTGGCGCTCGAGGCCGTTCGACGCATCGATGCCCTGTTCGACATCGAGCGGGCGATCAATGGCCAGCGCGCCGATCGGCGCACGGCCATCCGGCAGGAGCTCAGCGCACCGCTGGTCGTTGATCTGGAAGCTTGGATGCGCGAGCAGCGCGCCAAGCTCTCGCGCGGCAACGATGTCGCCAAGGCCATGGACTATCTGCTCAAGCGCTGGGCCGCGTTCACCCGCTTCCTGGATGATGGGCGCATCTGCCTGAGCAACAACGCCGCCGAGCGGGCCCTGCGCGGCATCGCCCTTGGCCGCAAGTCGTGGTTGTTCGCCGGCTCCGATCGCGGCGGCCAGCGAGCCGCGGTCATGTACAGCCTCATCGTCACGGCCAAGATGAACGACATCGATCCTCAGGCCTGGCTCGCCGACGTCCTGGCCCGCATCGCCGAGCATCCTGCCCTCAGGCTCGACGAACTGCTGCCCTGGAACTGGCGATCTTCAGCACCTGCCAGCCAGGCCGCGTGACCGTGGCGGCGATAGGTCATGTCTTCACCATCAGCCGTGTCGCCGAAATGCTCGGCGAGGACGAGGCCTGGCTGCAGGAGCTCTCGATCGATATGTTTCCCGAAGATGGCTGTCTACGCATCATCGGAACCGGCGAAGAGACGATAAAGGCCTTCACCGACTACGGCGTGGAGTGCCTCAAGGACCTTATTAGAGACAGCAGACGCTGAAGCCAACCGCCGCCACGCTACTACCCGCCGCGGTACTCGCCGGATGAATACAATTCATCTGCATGGCATTGGCAATCGGGGCACCCGGGGTAGCGGGTCAGTTTGAAGATCGGTCGTGGGTGGGCTTCAAATAGAGCGCTTCTGACGGACGGTTTTCAGCCGGCGGCGGCGATGCCATAATGCGGAATATGGAAGACAAGCATCCGCACGACGGCGCTACCTATACGATCCTCCGGAACGATGACGGCACCTTCGGTGTCGAGGTGAAGATACCCGGCGCAAACCCGATCACCATATCGGGCCTCGAGGGCGAAGCCGGGGCCGAGAAATGGATCGCTCGCCATC
>JBGPOV010000206.1:0-3762 GCA_041488255.1 Gammaproteobacteria bacterium
GATGAGATCCACCTTCAGGTTCACCAGGTCAGCTACGAGGTCAGGGAAGCGCTGGTAGTTCCCTTCTGCCCAGCGGTATTCGATGAGAATATTTTGTCCTTCAACATAGCCGAGGTCGCGCTGCGGAGCCTGTCAACAAGAATGAGACAGCCGGGTCTCGAGTTTAGTGAGTAAGCGCTACCTCCGTGAGCGCGCCGGGCTTGGGGGGATTGATCCAGACCTCGGTGGGCGTCGGCGCCGGCGCCGGAGCGCCCGCAGCAAACCGCTCGGGGTGCGCCGCGTAGGCCGCGGCGAGCACGGTGGCGCGCGCCGCGACGCGCTGCTGGGCCAGGCCGTGGTGCACGTCGGCGGGCGTCAGCAGGCCGAGCCCAGCGTGATGGTGCTCGGTGTTGTACCAGGGGAAGAAGACGTGGCAGTGCGCCCGGGCGTCCTGGATCGACCCGAAGCGCCCCGGGAACTCCGGGCGGTACTTCAGCGTCTTGAACTGCGCTTCGGAGAACGGGTTGTCGTTCGACACGTGCGGCCGGCCATGCGTCTTGGTGACGCCAAGATCCGCCAGCAAGAGGGCGACGGGCTTGGAGGTCATGGCCGAGCCGCGATCGGCGTGGACGGTGAGCTGCTCACGGCCGATGCTCTGGCGGGCACAGGTCTCGCGAATGAACTGCTCGGCCAGCATGGCGCTCTCGCGGTGGGCCACCATCCAGCCCACCACGTAGCGGCTGAAGACATCGAGCATGACGTACAGGTAGAAGTAGGTCCACTTCGCGGGTCCCAAGAGCTTGGTGATGTCCCAACTCCACAGCTCGTTGGGGTGGCGGGCCAGCAGCTCCGGGGCCGCATAGACGGGATGCCGGAGCTGATCGCGCCGCTCCCGCACCTCGCTGTGCGCAGCCAGAAGACGATACATCGTCCGCTCGGAACAGAGATACGTGCCCTCGTCGAGCAGGGTGGCGTAGACCTCGCCCGGCGCCAGGTCCACGAAGCGCGGCGTGTGCAACTGCTCGAGCACGGCCGCGCGTTCCGCCTCGCCGAGAGCCCGAGGCGACCGCCGCCGCGGCGGCGCGGCTCGCGCGGGCCGACGTCGACGGTAGTACGTCGCCCGGGGCAGCCCGAGGGCCGCACACGTGGGGGCGATGCCCAGCCGCGGTCCGATCTGGGCGACCGTCGCCATCACGAGGTCTCGTCGGCCAACGGCGTTCCCAGCAACGCCGCCACTTGTTTTTGCAGGGCCACCAGCGCCTCAGCCCGCTCGGCGCGCTTCTGCCACCGGCTGATCTCCCGTGCTTGCTCAGCCAGCTTCTTGTCGCGCGGATCGACGACCCGTCGGGCCGGTCCTCGCTTCTTCGCCGCCCCGGCCAGCTCACCCCGCTCCCGGGCCCCGCGCCACGTCGTCAGGTGCGAGGAGTACAGCCCCTCCCGCCGTAGCAACGCCCCGACCGCGCCGGGCGTCTTACACCCGTCGGCCTCGCGGACGATCTTCCGCTTGTACTCCACCGTGAACCGCCGCCGCGTCGCCTTCGCCACCACCTCGATCGCCGGCCCACCGCCGGTCTGCTCCAATGCGCTCATCGCTCTCCGATCCTGCCTCGCCCTCGACTCTAAACTCCCAGCGGGTCACTGTCTCACTCATGTTGGCAGAGAGGGTCGCTCCGATTTTCGGAAAGACCTGCCTGTACGACGAGATCAATTGCTCTCTGTGGGCTGGGCCATCGCCATAGTCGACGATTTTCACTCTATCAAGCGGGACGCGGTGGAGCGTCTCACGAAAGAGGAAAGCTGCCGCGATGTCGGTCGTCGGCATCGAGTAACCAACGAACGTCACGCTTCTCGCCTCGCGCATTGCTTTTGCCGCCTGCGACCAGACTAAGCGAAGGATTGGCTGCTCCGTCAAAGCCGACTTCAGGAGCAGAGGTGGCACTATGAAGGGTTCGGGCTCAAGCAGACTCTCTATTGCCTCCAAGTTCAAGTGCCCGAATTGCGGTGACGTCGGTAGCCATTCTTCTTGGTGCACGATCTCGTCAGCGGCGTACGGCCATCGCGCGCCGAGAATCGGTCGCCAGTTCATGGACCCATGGAGTTTTAGCAGTGGCGTCGATTGATCCATGAAGGCATTGGAGTCGACGACGCGGGACACGGACGGACGGCAGAAGAAGCCATAACCACCATCGGGATGCCAGTACGGCCCCGCCGCCCCCCCTCGGCTCGTAACGCTCTTTACTCGCCAAAGGGCTTCGTCCAAGAAATCATCGTGATTGAAGGTGACTATCCCGGTCTCAGTCTCGATACAGTGGCGAGCGAACTGTATAAGCAAGTCTGGCAGCACTGCGCCCTTGCGAGCCGCCTCGATTCTAGCCACGAAGCCTCGCTTCAGATCAGCGAGAAGGAGTCGCACTTCTTCAGCTGCGCCCCCCAAGTCGAAGGGCATACCCCCATCCAGGCGGCTCATCAAGCGCTCGATGTCGATCAAGCCGTTGTCGTTCCGCCTGCGCTCAAGCCTGACAAGGTCAAGCGCCGTGGGAAACTCGGCATACTTGGCTTCTAGCGCTTCCCCGTCGAAGTCGTCAACGCGCAACGGAGCGGTCGGGAGAAAAGCCTTCGTGAACCCCGCGCCGAACACGTAGATGGTTTCGGCCACTACGGGCCCTTCGGCCCACGTGGGACGACGGTCTCCGAGAGGCACTTGTAGTTGCGGACACCGACAATACTGTTCCGCTGATAGACGATCCCTCCGGGCAGATCAAGCTCGGTCAGCAGGCTCACGGCGTGGAGCGTACCCTAACGCGCGCATCAGCGCGACGGTGTACGTCGACCCCGTGGTACGCTCTCGGAGCCGATGTCACCTGAAGGTCCTATCCAGGAGCTTGCAGAACTTGAGCGCGCCTGGGCGTTACCGTACGATGCCACGCCCTTGATGCGCGCCCTCGCGTACCGCCCGAGGTGCGCGGCAGCGGGGCGGCACCGCAACGCGCTCGTTGCCAAGCTGTGCAAGGAACTCGGTATCCGCCCTCCGTGGTCCACGCACGTCTCTCGCAAGCAGTGGCCGCCATCGTGGGCCGCGCTCAAGCCCTGGAACGACGAAGGGAGCCCAGCCGGAAACTCGTAGCTGGACTCCCCACCGCGAGTGAGCTACTTCTTCGTCTTCGTCTCGATGCGGGACTGGTCCGGGGCACCGTCCGCAAGCCCGGTGTGCTGCGCCTTCCGGTAGCTGGCCGGCGTCCACGTCGGCTTGGGTTCGCTCTGCTTCTCGCCGCCAGTCGCTTCGCTCTTGATGTTCTCGGCCTTTGCCATCGTTCGTTCTCCTGTGCGCCGTCGGCGCATGTGTGAGGTGAACTGCAAGAACTACTTCGCTGGTGTTCGTTACGTCTACTTGCCCCGTGTCTCGCGAACCTGTTTCGCGACGTTGGCCGGATGAAGCGTCACGTACGGCACCGCGGCCAGCTGCCTCACGAGCGACGCCTGCGCGGCCTTCTTGTGCTGCGCGCTCTTGACGGGCTCGTAGTGACCCTGCCACTCGCCCGGCTTCGCGCCCGGGTGCGGCTTCACCACGTACTCCGATGGACCGGGCTTGTCGGCCGAGCCACGGTGCTGGTGGGGAGTGTGCTTTGCGATCTCTCGTTCACCTTTCCTGTGGCTGGTCTACTTCGGGAGCTTGGCAGCCAACTCGTGGAACCGTTTGACGGCCGCGTCGTGGCCGGGATCGCCTGACGTCATCAGCGCCGATCCGTTCTCCATGAGCTTCGCGAGTTCCTGCCGGTCCGCGGC
>JBGPOV010000207.1:0-3751 GCA_041488255.1 Gammaproteobacteria bacterium
CCCCAGAGCAGTGCGGGAGACGGTGGAAGCGGCGCTGTCGATCGCCCGCTTCACCGCCAGCGACGATGCGGCCGGGCTAGCCGACGAGGCGCTGCTCGCGCGCGAGGTCGCCGACCTGGACCTCTATCACCCCTGGTCGGTTTCGGTCGACAGCGCCATCGAGATGGCGCGCGAGTGCGAAGGTGCAGCGCTCGCCGTGGATGCGCGCATCACAAACTCCGAAGGCGCTTCGGTATCCACTCAACAGTCGCACTTCGCCTACGGCAATACGCTCGGGTTCCTGTCCGGTTATCCCAGCTCGCGCCACACCGTAATGTGTTCGGTCATCGCCGGCGCAGGCGATAGCATGCAGCGCGACGATTGGTACGCCACAGCGCGCGCCGCGGCGGATCTGGAAGACTTCGGTGAGGTCGGCCGGCGCGCGGGCCAGCGCTGTGTGCGGCGGCTGGGTGCACGCCGACTCGCGACCATGCAGGTGCCGGTGCTGTTCGAGGCCCCGATCGCCTCCAGCCTGCTGGGGCATTTCGTCGGCGCTGTGAGCGGCGGCAGCCTGTACCGCAAGGCCTCGTTCCTGCTCGACAGCCTGGGCCAGACGGTGTTCTCGCCTCTGGTGCACATCCGCGATGTACCGGACGTCAAGCGGGGCCTGGCGAGCAGCCCCTTCGACGACGAGGGCGTCGCCACGCGCTGCCGCGACATCGTCGATCATGGTGTGCTACAGGGCTACTTCCTGGGCAGCTACGCGGCGCGCAAGCTGGGCATGACTTCCACCGGCAACGCCGGCGGCAACCACAACCTCATCCTGGACAGCACCGGCGAGGACTTTCCCGCGCTGCTGAAGAAGATGGACCGCGGGCTGCTGGTGACCGAGCTGCTCGGCATGGGCGTGAACCAGGTGACGGGCGATTACTCACGCGGCGCAGCGGGGTTCTGGGTGGAAGCTGGCGAGATCGCCTTTCCGGTGCAGGAGATCACCATCGCCGGCAACCTCAAGGACATGTTCCGCGGCATCCTGGCGGTGGGCACGGATGCGGTCGTGCGCGGGTCGCGCCAGTGCGGGTCCATCCTGGTCGAGCGCATGACCGTGGCGGGGGAGTAGGCCAGCCTCGCGGGCTTTTTCGTCGGCGAGGACGAGAAGCTGTGACGGGTCAACCCGATGACATTACCAGGCGCCGCGACCGCAGCCCTCGAGTTCACCGGTGTCAGTTGTAGCTTCCCCGACCGCGGCAGGCCGGGGCGCAACTACACTGCGGTCTGCCGGACCAGCCTCAGCGTGGGCGACGGTGAGTTCGTCGCGCTGGTTGGGCCGACGGGGTGTGGCAAGTCGACCCTGCTCAACGTCGCTGCCGGTCTGCTCGCGCCAACCGAGGGCGACGTTCGGGCGTTCGGCGCACCGCTGGCCGGGATCAATCGCGAGGCCGGCTACCTGTTCCAGCCGGACTCGCTGTTCCCCTGGCGCAGCGCCCTGGATAACGTCGCCGCCGGGCTCGAGTTTCGCGGCGCGCATCGTGGCCAGGCGCGGGAGCAGGCGCAGACCTGGCTCTCGCGCGTGGGTCTCCAGGCGCATGCCGCCAAGTATCCCCACGAGTTATCGGGCGGCATGCGCAAGCGCGTGGAGCTGGCGCAGATCTGGATTCTGCAGCCCAGGGTCCTGCTGATGGACGAGCCGTTCAGCGCGCTCGACGTCCAGACCCGCCAGCTCATGGAAAACGAGCTGTTGTCCCTGTGGGCCGACAACCGGGCCTCGGTGTTGTTCGTGACTCACGATCTGGAAGAGGCGATCGCGCTCGCCGACCGCGTGGTGGTGCTGGCGGCCGGGCCGGAGTCGCGCCCCATCGCCGAATTTAGGGTGGATCTGCCGCGTCCACGGGACGTGGCCGAGATCGGCCTGCAGCCGCGGTTCCTGGATCTACACCGGCAGATCTGGCAAGCGCTCAAGGCGCAGGTTCTTGCTGCTCATGCGCGAGCGAGCGCCTGACTCCCCCGATCGCGTGCGTTCCCGACGGCTCATGTGGCCGTGGCACGTTGGGCTGCTCGCCTCGGTGCTGGGCGCCTGGTATGGTCTGACGCGCGCGGGCATCCTGCCGCCGTTCTTCTTCGGCGAGCCATTGGCCGTGGCGCAGCGCATCGCCGCCTGGTTCATCAGCGGAAAGATCTTCCCGCATCTGGGGGTTACGCTGCTGGAGACGCTGCTGGCCTTCGCGATCGGCACCGTGCTGGCGCTGGCGGTGGGCTTGTGGCTCGCATTGAGCCCGTTCGCATCGCGCCTGCTCAATCCCTACATCACGGCCGTAAACTCCATGCCGCGCGTCATCCTGGCGCCGATCTTCGCGGTCTGGTTCGGGCTGGGTATCGGGTCCAAGGTGATGCTGGGCGTGACGCTGGTATTCTTCATCGTGTTTTTCAGCGTTTACAACGGCGTGCGGGAGGTGAGCCCGGTGGTACTGAATAACGCCAGGATGTTGGGTGCGGGCAGGCGTCAGCTGCTGC
This sequence comes from Gammaproteobacteria bacterium, assembly GCA_041488255.1. Classification (GTDB taxonomy): domain Bacteria; phylum Pseudomonadota; class Gammaproteobacteria; order Burkholderiales; family SHXO01; genus SHXO01. Next base: position 2,491 of record JBGPOV010000207.1, read on the forward strand.
GGCACGTTTATCTGCCCAGCGCCACGGCTTGGGTGTTCTCCAGCCTACACGCATCGGTCGGCATGGCCTTCGTGGGCGCCGTCGTAGGCGAGTACCTGGGTTCGTCGCGCGGGGTGGGCTATCTGATCCTGCAGGCCGAGGGCGTGTTCGACATCGACACGGTCCTGGCCGGGATTGCGGTGCTCACCGCTTGCGCGCTGATTCTGGACCGGCTAGTGTCGGTCGCCGAGAGTCGGCTACTGCGCTGGCGGCCGGGTTCCAGTGCGGAACACTACTGAGCGGGGGCAAGGAAGGTAGATCATGGGCCAGCGCCTGGCTTGGTTGGTATCGGTTCTGGGGGCCATGTTGTGGTGCTCTCCGGCGCATGCCGACACCCTGGAGAAGCCTAAGGTCACCATCGCCGTCGGCGGCAAGAGCGCGCTGTATTACTTGCCGCTGGCGCTGGCCGAGCGGTTGGGCTACTTCAAGGAAGCAGGCCTCGAGGTCGACATCGCGGACTTCGCCGGCGGGTCCAAAGCCCTGCAGGCCATGCTCGGCGGCAGCGCCGATGTGACCGCCGGTGGCTTCGATCACGTCATCGTGTTGCAGGCGCGCGGCCAGAGGCTCCAGGCCTTCGTGCTGATGCTCGCCACGCCCGCCATCTCGCTGGGAGTGGTTAGCGCAAAGGCCGGGCAGTACCGCTCGCCCGCTGACCTCAAGGGCATGAAGATCGGAGTCACGGCGCCCGGCTCCAGCACCCATATGTTCGTCAACCGCGTGCTGGCCTCTGCCGGGCTGTCGTCCGAGGACGTGTCGATCGTGGGCGTAGGCAACGGCCCGACCGCGATTGCGGCCGTGCGCGGCGGCCAGATCGACGCCATTGCCAACGTGGAGCCGGCCATCACCGTGCTGGAGCGCTCCGGGGCCATCAAAGTGGTGGCTGACGCCATGAGCGATAAGGGAACGCGGGCCGTGTTCGGCGCAGTGCTGCCGGCCGGCTGCCTGTACACGAAGGAAGAGTTCATCCGCAACCATCCAGACGTGGTCCAGGCCCTGACCAACGCCATCGTCCGCGCGCTGCGGTGGCTGCAGAAGGCGAGCGCGGAGGATGTGTTGCGTAGCGTCCCGCCCGAGTATCTGGGCGGCGACCGCGCGTTGTACCTTGCGGCGCTCGAAAAGTCGCGCGGGACCTACTCGAAGGACGGGCTGATTCCGCCGGCAGGCGCACAAGCCTTATACGACGTGCTGCGCAGTTTCGACCCCGCGGTGAAGGCAGCGCCAG
>JBGPOV010000208.1:0-3742 GCA_041488255.1 Gammaproteobacteria bacterium
CGTGCGTCCCGCATCGACGTCAGCCATCGCCTCGAGCGTCAAGCGGTGGCGCTTCTCCTCGAGCGCGACGTACGAGGCAATGGCCTCCTTGACGATCCATCCCTTTGGGCGATCGAGGCGCTCGGCGAGGCCTTCAAGCTTGTCGGCGAGGTCGATTGGCAAATGGGCGGTGACAACGCGGGTGTCCACTTTAGCCTCGAATTCAATCAGAATGATTAGAAAATATTAGCAACTCCACCGGTCGTGCGCAACCGAGGCACCGAGGGCATAGGACTGAGGACTAGTGGGAAGCGAAACCGCGGACGGACGAAGGACTGCCCTCGCAGGCTCCCACCAACCCGCCCACTGCGTGGGCACTTCTACTCGAGCAGGCTCCCACCACCCCGCCTGCTGCGCAGGCACCCCTCCTCGGGCAGGAGGGGAAAGATCTACTCCGCCAAGCGGGTCGCACGCAAGCGAGCCCTCTGATCTAATACGAGAAATGCTCGGTCGCCTTCGCCTCTACAGCGGGCTAATCCTGTTCGCGTACCTGGTGGGACATCTCGCCAACCATGCGCTAGGCGTGATCTCGCTCGAGGCGATGAACGCGGGCATGCGGTTCACCATCGCGCCTTGGCGCACCCTGCCCGGCACCGTGCTGCTGGGCGGCGCCGCCTTGGTCCACGTCAGCGCCGCGCTGCGGTCGCTGTATTTGCGCCAGACGCTGCGCATGCCGGCGTGGCAGGTTGCTCAGACCGTGCTCGGGCTCCTCATTCCGTTCGCCCTGATCGGACATGTGCTGGGCAGCCGCGGCCTGCATGAGGTCTTCGGGGTCCACGGCAGCTACCTCACCGAGCTTGCCGCATTGTGGCTGCTGCTGCCAGGATTCGGGGTGTTGCAGGCGGTGCTGGTCGTGGTCGCCTGGTTGCATGCGTGCGTCGGCCTGCATACCTGGCTCAGGCTCAAACCGTGGTACGCGGCGCACGAGCGAATCGCCTTCGCGGCTGCGCTGCTGTGGCCGGCGCTCGCGCTTGCCGGCTACGTCTCCGGCGGCATGCAGGTGGTGCGGCGGGCAGCCGAAGAGGGCTGGCTCGAACGCGTGGCCACCGAGGCCGGCATGAGCTTCGACATGGTCGACTGGGCGCTGTACTGGGACACTCGCGGCACGGCGGGCTTCGTGCTGCTGCTGGCGGCGCTGTTCGCGATGCGCACGCTGCGGACACGGCGTGCCGCCGCCACCGGTCAGCTGCGCCTGCGCTACCAGGATCGCACGATGGTTACTGTGCGCCCCGGCATGACCGTGCTCGAGGCGCTGCGCGCTGCCCGCATTCCGCACGCTTCGGTGTGCGGCGGGCGCGGGCGCTGCTCAACCTGCCGGGTCCACATCGATGCCGGCGCCGAGCACTTGCCGGCCCCGCACGATGACGAGCTCAGGGTGCTCAGGCGAATCGCAGCGCCGTCGTCGGTGCGGCTCGCCTGCCAGCTGCGCCCGCTGACCCACCTCTCGGTCACCCCCCTGCTGCCCGCGAGCGCGACGGCGGCGGACGCGATGGAGCGCGCCCACTACCAGCGCAGCGAGGAGCGCGCTGTAGCGCTGCTGTTCGCCGACATGCGTGGCTTCACGCGTCTGGCTGAATCACGGCTGCCCTACGACGTGGTGTTCGTGCTCAACCGCTACCGCGAGGAGATGGCGCACGCCATCGAGAGCGCCGGCGGCGTGGTCAATGAGTTCGTCGGCGACGGCGTGATGGCGCTGTTCGGACTGAGCAGCGACCTCGAGACCGGCTGCCGCCAGGCCCTGGAGGCCGCGCGCGCCATGCTCGAGCGGCTGGAGCACCTCAACCGCGCGCTCGCCGCCGAGCTGAGCGAGCCGCTGCGCATCGGCATCGGCATCCACGCCGGCCCGGTGATCCTCGGCGAGATGGGCTATGCCAACCTGAAGGGGATCACGGTGGTGGGCGACGTGGTCAACACCGCGAGCCGGCTCGAGGAGATGACCAAACGCTTCGGCGCGCAGGTCGTGATGTCGGAGGACGCAGCCACCCATCTCGGCGATAGCATTGCCGGTTGGCAGCGCCACGACGTCGAGGTGCGCGGCCGGCTGCGGACGATGACGGTGCTGGTGTCGGATGCTGCGCTGGTTCGCAGTCGCAACACCGCCGGCGGTTCTTGACCACCCCGCCCGCTGCGCAGGCACCGTATTCTTCCCCTCCTTTCCAAGGAGGGGTGGCACCGAAGGTGACAGGGTGGTTCGCCAGGCTCCCACCACCCCGCCTGCTGCGCAGGCACCCCTCCTCGGGCAGGAGGGGATGAGAAGGTGGCCGTCATGTGCCACTTGGTGGGGTGGCGCGAAGCGACGGGGTGGTGCTGTGCTTGGTTCCGAAGCCGTTGTCGTGCGCGAGTGCTGTCAGCCACCCCAAGGGTCGACTATCTTCACACCGCAGCCCTCGAAGTCCGCCACGTTCCGGGTCGCTACGGTTGCCCCTGTCACCCGGGCGATGGCGGCGATCTGCGCATCGAAATGAGAGATGGGACGTCCGGCTTTGCGGCGTGCGACAGCGATCCGCGCATAGAGTGGTGCCGCGTCGCTTCCGAACCCGAGGATTCGGCCCGCGAAGTCATCACGAAACATCGCGTCAGCGGCGGCCTCGAACGCATTGCGTCGCTTGCCTGCAGGCAACAGCATCACGCCGTGCAGAATCTCGGCCTGGGTGATGCTAGTCGTATACAGGGTAGCGGCCGGCCGGCCGGCCACCCAATCAGCTACCCCCGGGTCGGGAATTGGCTTCATCAACTCCGACAAGACGTTGGTGTCCAGCAGGATCATCTGCCGGGCTTCGGCGGCTCTCGCATCGGCTCGCGCGCATAAAGCGGCAGATCTACTCCCCCAAGCGGCTCGAAGCGCCGGCGGATGGCCTCAACTAGATTGCCTGGAACCGTTCGATCTTCGGCAAGGGACACCCGCAGGATGTGTCGGGCCTCCTCTTCCATCGATCGATTGTGGTGCGCTGCTCGCACGCGCAGCCGGGTCTTGGTCTGCTCGTCGAGGTTTCTAATCGTGATGCTTGCCATGAGGAAACGCGCCTGAGGTGCAATCAATGACTGCAGTGTAAGCAATGCTTGCTGCGCGGTCAACTTGGCCTGCCGATCTTCCTTACCTCAACCCCCGAATGCTCGCGAATTGCGCTCCAGCCAAAGCGCAAGCTGCTTTTCGTCGAGCTTGCCGGCAGCGAGGTCGACAAATACCAGGACGGTCGCCGTCTCCTCTGCCTGGACCTCCCAGCCGTTGAGCGCCAGGAAGGTGAAGGCCGCGATCAGGGAGATACGCTTGTTGCCATCGATGAAAGGATGATTGCGGGCAAGCCCGAAGGCATAGGCCGCAGCCAGTTCGAATACGCTGGCCGGCCCATAGGCGGCGAGGTGCTTCGGCCGTGCGGCCGCAGACTCCAGCAGCGCTTGATCGCGCAGGCCCGGCCGGCCGCCGAACTCGGCGATCACCTCACGGTGCATCGCGGCGAGATCGGCAGCCTCGAGCCAGCGCCATCCCTTCACTTCGCCAGTTCACGCAGCGCGTTGCGGTAGCGCTTCGCGACGCGTCGAGCGGCTTCCATCTTCTGTTCGAAGCTGGGGTCGTAGGATGTGAGTTCGATTCCGCCGGGGGTGTCTACGTAGGCGAGCTCGTCGCCCTTTTCCACCTTGAGGCGCGCGGCAACGTCCTTGGGGAGGATGACTCCCAGGGAATTGCCGATTTGTGTGACTTTCA
>JBGPOV010000209.1:0-3683 GCA_041488255.1 Gammaproteobacteria bacterium
CTGCCCGGCCTGCGGCGAGGCGCTGATCGTGCGGGACTGGCATCAGATCCTGAAGTACCACCTCACCGGTGATGGCCGCTGCCTGTCGTGCGGCAACCAGGTCAACGGGCGCTTCGAGCCATTCAAAGGCCAGTTCGGCCGCCGGCGAATCCCAGTGCGCCTGAGTGCGCTGCGCTGACTCAGGATCATCCCCGGCGCATCCCGCGTTTTCGAATAACGCGGAAGGCTCGAACAAGCTGCGGGCGCTGCCGCCAATTGATTCACGCGTCAGCAAAGCAGGCAGGCGCGCCAGCAGCAACCTGGCTTGGCGCGCGCTAGGGAACGCGCCCGCCCACGAGGAGAACATAGACTCACCGCCGGCGCGCGTGCATCCTATTCGCGCGTGGGTCGGAGCAACGTGGCTGACCACAGCCTTGCACAACGCCAGCATTCTCTTGCCGCCGAGAGCATGCAACGTACCAGAGCGCCAAGGGATAGCAACTCGTGGACTCGCTATCTGCATGGCTCCAGGGGTTCGGATCAGGGATTCGTTTTCTGGAGCGCGACCGGCGCGGCCTTCCGATCCCACTCTGTCATCCAGCAAGGCAAGGGGGGAGGCCCGGAGCTTGCGCAGCTTCGGGGAGCGATCGATTCGCTGGGAGCGACCGGTGCCTTGGATCCGGCCGCCCACGTCCACGCATTTCTGGCTCAGGCCTACCTGCATCTGGGCGACGTTCACGCTGCTCTAGAATCGGGCCAGGAAGGTCTGCGGCTGACGCGGCAGCAGGGGCAAAGGTGGTTGGAAGCGCTCTTCCTCCGGCTACTCAGAGACGTGCTGCTCGCGCATTCGAACCGTGCCGAGATCGAACCCGAGAATTTTTACCGCGAGTCCATCGAAGTGGCGCGCCGGCAGGAAGCGAAGTCTTTCGAGCTGCAGGCGGCGCTCGGCCTTGCGCGCCTCTGGTCCGGTCAGGGCAAGCGCAAGCCCGCGCTCGAGCTCCTGCAGCCGGTATATAACTGGTTCACCGAAGGCTTCGACACCAAGGATCTGAAAGAGGCGAAGGCGCTGCTGGACGGGCTCCGCACTCGGTAGCCAAGTGTGGCGGCGAGCCCAAGACGGTACGCGCACGTGCACTCCCTTGCTGAGGGCCCGATTCCCGACGTGCGGCGTGGGTCCGATCCTAAGAGCAGAATCCCAAACACTACTACTTCCGGCGCTTGATGACCGGCGGCAGCCCTGGAAGCTTGGAATTCGGTGCACGGCCTCGCATTGCGAGGTCCAATACCGTCTCGATCCACACTAGGCGTCGGTCCAACCCGTGAAGGTGCTGCTCATGTATCTCGACATCGCCCGCCAGCTCCGCGACATCCTTGCTCAATCCCTCGACCTCGTCCGAGGGTCGCCAGGTTATAGGGCGGAAACTGCGCCTTCATCCACGCCGGCAGATCGCGCGTTGGCGGTTCAATCGCGTCTGAGAGCGGCGACCACTTCGTCGTCTTCGACCTGGGGAAAGTGCCGGTAGAATTGCCCGACGGCGTAGAAGTGCTCCGGGGTGTCGAGGCATACCAGCTCGTCGCAGTTCTCGGCGACCTTAGCGACGGTATCGGGCGGCGCGACCGGGACGGCGCAGATCAGGCGAGCGGGTCCGCGTTGGCGCAGGGCATGCAGGGCCGCGATCATGGTGGAGCCGGTCGCCAGCCCGTCGTCCACCACGACGACGATGCGGCCGGCGGGGTCCACAACCGGGCGATGGCCGGTGTACTGAGCACGTCGCTCGCGCATCACCTCGAGCTGGCCCTGCCTCTCTTCTTCGACGTAGCGAGCATCCGCTCCGGTCGAGGCCGCATAGTCGGCGACATAGGTCCACCCCGACTCGTCCACCGAGCCGATCGCCAACTCCGGGTTGCCAGGCGCACGCAGCTTGCGCACCAGGACGACGTCGACCTCGCCACTCAATTGTTCGGCGATGAGCCGGGCCATGGGCACCGCGCCGCGCGGGATACCGAGCACCAGCGGGTTCTTGCCCTTGTAGCGCGCCAGCCTATCGACCAGCTTCAGGGCCGCGTCGCGACGGTTTTCGAACACCGTGGGAGCACTCCAAATCGCGCGGAGACGATGCAAGAAGGCAAGACGCATTTGCCGAGAGGCACAGGTTCATGCGGGAACGCGGGAGTGCTTTTCTGCGTAGCGTTCCGCGGCCTGGATGGTATTGGCCAGGAGCATCGTGATGGTCATCGGGCCCACGCCACCCGGAACCGGAGTGATCCATCCCGCGCGTTGCCTCACCGAGTCGAAGTCCACATCGCCCACCGCCTTGCCGTCCGCGAGGCGGTTGAACCCCACGTCGATCACTGCAACCCCCTCCTTCACCATCGGGCCTGTGACCAGTCGCGGCTTTCCGGCCGCCACCACCAGGATGTCGGCCAGCAGCGTGTACTGCGACAGGTTGCGGGTCTTGGAGGTGCAGATACTGACCGTCGCGCTACGCGCCAGCAACATCAAAGCCATCGGCTTGCCGACGATGTTGCTGCGACCGACCACCACCGCGTTTTGCCCCTCGATGGGGATCTTCAGGTAATCCAGCAGGCACATGACGCCATAGGGCGTGCAGGGTGGAAACACACTCTCCCCCACCACCAGACCGCCCAGGTTGTAGAGGTGAAATCCGTCCACGTCCTTCTCCACCGGGATGGCGTCGAGGACTTTCGCGTTGTCGATATGCGGCGGGAGCGGAAGCTGCACCAGGATGCCGTGCACGTTCGGATCCAACGCAAGCGTCTCGATGCGTGCGAGCACCGTTTGCTCCGAGACATCGACCGGGAACTCGTGTAGTTCCGAGCGCACGCCGTTCTCGCCGGAGGCCTTGATCTTGTTGCGGACGTAGACGCGGCTCGCAGGATTGTCGCCGACCAGGACGACAGCCAGCCCGGGAATCACACCTCGCTGGGCCAGGGTCTCCGCGCGCGTCTTCCATTGGGCGCGGATTTCCCTAGCGATGGCCGTGCCATCGATGATTCTCGCGGTCACTGGGTGTTGCTCTAGTGGGCGTCGGCAGGCTTGCTCGGATACGGAGTGCGATCGACAGTGACGGCCGACGGATCTGCGACCTTCTCGACCTGAGCCAATGTCGAGTAGAACACCGGCCCGCCGCCCATGTCGGCCACCTCTTGGCTGGTCAGCGCGTTCAAGTTCACGCCGTTGGGCATCTTCGAGCCTCGTAGTTGCTTGGGCGCGCCGACCACTCCGGGCAGCAGGCCTTCGACGACGAGCGCATAGCCGAAGGTCTCGCCGCGGTCGTTGTACAGCCGGCAAAGATCGCCGTCACAAATGCCGCGCTCGTGAGCGTCAAGGGAGCTGAGCTCGAAGGTCGCTCGCGCGGTCATCTCCTGTAGCCGCGCAACGTGCTGGAAGGTCGCGCCGATGAAGTAGTGGGTCGCAGCGCTGATGACCTGCAGCGGGTAGACACGCCGCAATTCGGTGTCCTCGAAGCCTTCCTGCTCGACGAGGTGCGTAGGCAACGGGTCCAGCCCGAGCTTGGCCAGCGTGTCCGAGTAGATCTCGATCTTACCGCTCGGCGTAGGCCAGCGGCCGCTGTTGATGCCCCGCCGGCGAGGAGAATCCACCGCCGCGCGCGCCCAACCTTGCTGCTCGAGCTTCTCGTAGGTGACGCCTTCGAACAGCGGGTTGAACTCGGGGTCGAGCA
>JBGPOV010000210.1:0-3579 GCA_041488255.1 Gammaproteobacteria bacterium
ATCGTCGTCGGGCACAAGCGGCACCGGTCCCTGGCCGCGCGCTGGTGGAGAAGCTCGGTGGGTGCTTCGCTGCTGGAGCAGTCGCCTTGCAGCATCCTGGTGGCGGTGTGCGACTGACATAAGATCCCTCTCCCTAGCAGACATAAGATCCCTCTCCCTCTGGGAGAGGGTAGGGTGAGGGCTCAGGAGAGGGAAGGGTGAGGGCCGGGTGATGGGGAGCGGCGCCGAGAATCCAGGCAACAGGGGGCCAAAGATGCTCAAGGGTTCAACCGGGATGCTGGTTCTTTTAATCGCCATGAGCGCGCAGGCGCAGGGCCTTGTCCTGGAGGCCGAAGTCATGGAGGGCTCCACCGAGGTCGCGCTGCCGGGACTCGCCCCCAATCGAGTTCGCTACGCGGTCCTCCATCACAAGCACCAGAAGGATCAGGCCAGCCTTGCGGCTTGGCTTCAGCACCATGCCGGCGCCCATGTCTCCTTCGAAACCCTCGATGGCGCCGCCCACGAGGCGGTCCTCGAACGCCTCAAGCATTGTTTTGGCCGCGGTCTGCTGCTCTACACGGATTCAGTGCGGCTGAAAGAGAAGGACGTGATCCGGCTGCGCCTCGAAGGGAAGAACTGACGAGGATCACCGGCCAGCCGCGCCGGCGGCCTTCGCGGTGGACCCGTAGGCGTGTGCCGCGCGAGCCCTTCATGGTGATCGTCGAGCGTGCGGCGAGCCACTGGGACTTCATCGGCGGCTTCAACGGCTTGCTCGACGTGCCGCCGCTGCGTGTCTCGCTCGGCGGTCAAACCAAAGAGGTGCTCGACACCCTTCCCGTCTACTACACGCTGCTGGCTGCGGCGGCAGTGGTCTACGGCGTGCTGTTGTGGCTGGAGCGCTCGCCCCTGGGTACGGCGCTGCGGGCCATCCGCGACGACGAGAGGCGCACCGCCTATTTCGGCTTCGACGTTGCGCTGTACAAGACTCTGAGCTTCGCGCTGAGCGCGGCCATGGCCGGGGTTGCGGGTGCGTTGTTTGCAACCCAGTTCGGGTTCGTTTCGCCCGCGTTGATCGGCGTGCCGCTGTCCACCGAGGTTCTGATCTGGACAGCGCTCGGCGGACGCGAAGTCCTGCTCGCCGCTTTCCTCGGCGCTTTATTGGTGCGCTCGGTGGAGAGCGTGCTGTCCGAGGCGCTGGGCAATTACTGCTTGCTCGCGTTGGGCGTGCTGTTCGTTCTCACCGTCGTGCTCTTTCCGGCAGGCTTGTTCGGACGCGTGCTGGCGCTGCCGTTGCCGAGACGGATGAGACAGGTATGAAGCCTGCGTTGGCGTCCCTCGAAACCCCGGGACTCAGGCGCTCTCGTAAACGTCGGCGGTGGCGCGCAGGCGCGTGGCTATGGTCTGGGCAACCTGCCCGAGGGACTGCTCGGTCTGCGATTGGAACCAACCATCGGATAGCGGGATGACGTGGTTGCGGCCCTCGAAGGCGATGAGGAAGCGGTGCCGCGGACCGGCGCGCTCGTAGTCCAGACCGGCTCGAGGCAGCGCGGCTGTCAGCAGCTCCAGCAGAAGGCCCGCTTTCAGTTCCATGCTCTCGGACATCTGATCTCCCAGCGATTCGATCTACGCTCGGACCGTCGAGTTTCGACTCGGTTCCACCAGGCCCAATGCAGGGAGCGTTCCACGTCCAGAAAAGCTTCTGCGACCAGAGGCTTAACGACCATCTCCGGACCACGGAGGCCGACGCTCAGCGACCATCCGCAGCGCGAAATGTCATGGCGCGGGATCAGCTCCGTATGCTTCTGGCGTGCCCCGCACACCCGGTTCGAGCACGCCCGAGGGCTCTGGACGAGGCGCCATCGGAAGCGCATGCTAGGCGCCTCGCCGGTTTGGGGCCCGGCGTGCAGTGCAGGGCTTGGCCTATGCCACTGACCTAGCATGGACCGAGCGGAAGCTGCATCCGCGTGGGCGCTGCGGGCGAGAACAACGCTGCACAACACAAAAGCACGGGAGGAGACGAAACCATGGCCACTGCTAGCTCTGCTGTAGCCCCGCGATGGTGGGTGCCGGGCGACTGGAACGGGTTCTTCGGGCTGTTCACCAATGTTCTTCTCAACGTCATCGTCCTGACCACGCTGTGCCTGTACGTCGTTCATCTTCCCGCCGACACGGTGTTCGGGCGGGTGCTGCCGGCGATGGGCATCGCGCTGCCGCTGGGCAATCTGTTTTACGCCTACCTCGCCTGGCAGCTCGCGAAGAAAGAGGGGCGGTCCACCGTGACGGCCATGCCATACGGCCCGAGCGTGCCGCACATGTTCATCGTGGTGCTGGTGATCATGCTCCCCACCTACCTGGAGACCAAGGATCCGATGCTGGCCTGGCGGGCGGGGCTGGCCTGGTGCTTCATCATCGGCGTGATCGTGCTGCTCGGCGCGTTCGTCGGCCCGTGGATCCGCAAGATGACCCCGCGTGCCGCCATGCTGGGCACGCTGGCCGGAATTTCGATCGCTTTCATCTCCATGCGCCCGGCGTTCCAGATGTGGGAAGTCCCCTGGATCGCATTCGCCTGCTTCGCCATCGTGCTGATCGCCTGGACCGCCAACATCCGCCTGCCGGGCGGCGTTCCCGGCGGTCTCGCAGCGGTGATCGTCGGCATCGTGATCGGTTGGGTGGCCACGGCCTTCGGCTGGAGCGACTACATGAAGGGCGCGGGCGTGAGCAAAGCGTTCGAGAGCTTCGGTCTGCACTTGCCGTGGTTCTCGCTGGACGTGTTCACTGGCCTGGCGAACATCGCGCCGCTGCTGGCCACCGCCATTCCGCTGGGGATCTACAACTTCACGGAGGCCATGAACAACGTGGAGAGCGCCTCGGCCGCGGGCGACAACTACAACCTGCGCAAGATCCTGCTGGCCGATGGCGCGGGAGCGATCGTGGGCTCGCTGCTGGGCAGCCCGTTTCCGCCGGCGGTCTATATCGGGCATCCGGGCTGGAAGTCGGTGGGCGGCCGCATCGGCTACTCGCTGGCGACCGGAGTGGGCATCGCGCTGGTCTGCTTCCTCGGGCTCACCGCCCTGCTGCTGAACGTGATCCCGCTGGTTGCAATTCTGCCGATCCTGCTCTACATCGGGCTGGTGATCGGCGCGCAGGCCTTCCAGGCCAGCCCGTCCAACCATGCGCCGGCCGTGGTGCTGGCGATCATCCCGAACATCGCCCTATGGGCCCAGATCAAAATCGACACCACGCTCAACGTGGCCGGCACCAGCGCCGACAAAGTCGGCATCGACGCGTTGAGACAAGTAGACGTCTGGTACAACGGGATGGCGCTTCTGGGCGGCGGGTCGGTCCTCGCGGGAATGGTCCTGGGCTCGCTAGCGGCGTTCATCATCGACCGCAAGCTGACGCACGCCGCAGTCACGGCGTTCATCGGAGCCGTGCTGTCGTTCGTCGGGCTGATCCACGGGACCCATCTCGGCTGGATAGTATCTCCGCTGGTGGCGCTGGGCTACGTTATGTTCGGCGTGGTGTGCCTGGTGCTGTCGAGGCAACTCGCAGCGTCTCCCGCGAAGAGCTGAGTTTTTCCCTTCCCCCTCACCCTACCCC
>JBGPOV010000211.1:0-3537 GCA_041488255.1 Gammaproteobacteria bacterium
GAAACATGCGACTTGACTGTAGGTCGCAAGTCGGGTCAATGGGTTAGGAGAGAGGGTACTGTATATCCGACCAGCTTTGCAAGGCTCCGTTGCAACCTTCTGATTTTGGCTGCGTCGTAGTCAACGCAAGGATTCCAACAGGCCGCGCGCCACTCTTAGGTCGCGCGTGTCGAAGCCTTCGGTGAACCAGTTGTAGATCGGTGCGAGCAGCTCGCGCGCGGCGTCGCGCTGGCCGCGCTCGACCAGCAGTTCTGCGAGCGTGGTTGAGCTGCGCAACTCCCAGGACCTGGCCTGCTGCTGGCGCGCGCAATCGATCGAGGCGCGCAACTGCACCTCGGCCTCCGTACTCCTGCCTTGACGCACCAGCATCCAGCCCTTAAGACGCAGCACTTCGGCCAGCCAAACGCGCTCCTGCCAGCCTGGGCGTTCGATCTGCTCCAGACACTCGTCTATCAAGTGAAGGGCGCCGTCCAGGTCGCCCTGAAGCGCGAGCGCTTCCGCCAGTGCCGACTTCGTGTAGGGAATGCGGATGTGACCACCGAGCTTGTTCGAGTTCTCGATAGCCCGATGCAGCAAGGAAATCGACTCAGACACCTGGCCGCTGCGCAACCGCGCGACGCCTTCGACGTGCGGGACCGACACCTGATAGATGAAGGGAACACTCTGCTCGCGCCCGAGGCGGTCAGCCTCGCCGGCACGCTCAAGAAGCCGCTCCGGCTCGCACCGGTACTCGAAGGCGTATGCGCCCCAGGTCAATGCCCAGCCGAGGTTGAAGGGATGTCCCATCCGGCGCGCATGAGCGTCCTTCTCGTCGCTCACCTGCATGGCCTGGTCCGGGTAGCCCAACATCCAGATCCAATGAGACGAGAAAACACCGACTTGGGTTTTGAAGTCTTGATTCGTTAGCTGGGCCCAGCGCCCGGCGCGCTCCAGGTCGTACAGCGCAAGCACCGGGTTGCTATGTTTTTGCGCTTCGAGCAACTGGCCGAGAAAGAAATGGGAGACCATGGAGGCCGTATGCCCGAAGATCTGCAGATCGATATCCGCAGCCTCGTTGCCTTCGGCGAGCAGGCGCTGAGCCCATTCCAGCGTCTCCGCAATGCGGCCTTGGGTGAGCGTGTTGATCCACATCCCCCACAGCCCTATGAGCAGACTTTGCGGTTTCCCCTGGGTCTTGGCCAGCTGAAGGATAGCTGTAGCGTTGCCTCTCACCTCAAGCGCTGACCAGCTGCGCAACCCAATCCATGCGGCGTTAAGCGGCTCCCGGATCGACAGCTCGAGGCCGTCGCGCTCTGACGAAGGCGGCAGCCGCTCAATCAGGCTTAATCCTTGGCGACAGTGGCCGACAGCCTCCTGCAGGGCCACTCTTCGTACGGCAAGCTCCCCCGCCTTCTGCCACAAGGGGATGGCCGCGGATAGATTGCCGGCTTGGGTGTAGTGGTGGGCCAGCAGCTCAGGCTCGTTCGCCACTCGATCCGAGAAGTCTCTCTCCAGCACCTGACCGATCTGAGCGTGTAGTTGGGAACGCTTGCTCTTGAGCAGCGAGTCGTAGGCGGCGTCTTGCACGAGCGCATGCTTGAAGGTGTAAATGGCATCCGGGGGTGTGCCGCGTCTGAGCACGAGGCCCGAATTGCTTAACTGCTCCAGGGCCTCCTCGAGCTTCTCGCCCATGATCGGCGAGAGCGCGGCCAGCAGCTCGTAAGAGAACTCGCGCCCGATGCAGGCACCGATTTGTGCGATTTCTCGGATAGGGGCGAGTCGGTCCAGCCGCGCGATCAGCGAGTCCCGCAAGGTGGTGGGAATGGCCAGCGCAGATAGCGGAGCCTGTAGGATGTAACCATCGCCCGCTTCGCGTAGCAGACTCGACTCCAGCACAGACTTGGTCAGCTCCTCGACAAACAGCGGTACGCCGTCGGTGTGTGCCACGATCTGCTCGAGCACCTCCTGAGGCAGCGCTTTGCCGCCTGTGAGCTTGGCGACCAGTTCTGTCCCCTGGCGCCGCCCCAGGCGGTTAAGGGTGAGGCTGCTCACGTTGGATTGTCCGACCCAGGCCGGGGTGTACTCGGGCCGGTAGGTGATCACGAACAGAATGGGCAGCCCTTGCAACTTTCCCAGGAATAGATCGAGTAGCTCCTGGCTGGTGGGGTCGATCCAGTGTGCATCCTCGAACACAATCAACACGGACTGCCGCTGGGCTAGCGCTTCGATGTTGCCCACGAGCGCCTCCAGCGTCTTCTCCTTCTGTTTCTGTGGCGTGAGCTTGAGCGGCGGGTAGCGCTCGGTGGGCAGCGAGAGCAGGGCTGCAAACAGCGGCGCGGCCTCGGCGATCTGTTCTGCGCTGCCCACCAGCACCCCTTCCATCTTGTCCAACTTCTGCTCGGGGGTGTCCTCGCGAGCAAAGCCCGCCGCGAACTCGAACTGCTCGATGATGGGGTACAGCGCGGAGTTGATGTGATAGGGCGAGCACTGGTAGTGCAAGGCGGTGTGCGGTTCGCCCGCGATCTGCTCGCGCAGCACCTGGGTCAGGCGCGACTTGCCAATGCCGGGTTCCCCGCTGACCAACACGACTTGTCCTTCACCGTCGCGAGCCTGGCGCCAGCGGCGCAGCAGCAGCGCCACCTCTTCCTCGCGACCCACCAAGGGTGTCAGCTCCACGCCGCCGTGGGCCGCCTCGAAGCGCCCCTCGGTCCTGCGCAAGCCTTCCACTCGCCAGGCTCGCACCGGCTCCGCGATACCCTTGAGCGGGCGCGCGCCGAGATCAGTGAACTCGAAGGCGTCGCCCACCAGACGCCGCGTGGCGGGCGCGATGACGATCTCATCGGGTCCGGCCAGCCCCTGCAGGCGCGCAGCCAAATTGGGCGTCTCGCCCACCGCCAGCTTGGCCTCGGCGTTGTCCTCTCGCGAGGCTTCACCCACCACCACCGCTCCGGTGGCCAGGCCGATGCGAATGGCCAGTGGCTGCTCGACACTGACCGCTTTGACCGCTTGCACCATCTCCAGGGCCGAGCGCACGCCGCGCTCGGCATCGTCCTCGTGTGCGCTGGGCCAACCGAAGTAGACCATTAGACCATCGCCCAAGTACTGGGCTACATGCCCGTCGTAGCGCGACACCACCTTGCCGCAGGCCTTTCGGTACGCCTGCATCAGTGCGCGCAATTCCTCCGGATCGAGGCGTTCCGCCAGGGCAGTCGAACCGACAAGATCGCAAAACATGACGGTGAGCTGACGGCGCTCGCCGTCGTGAGAGATGGTTGGCCGTTCTAAAGGTGTCTCAGGGGACGGGACAGATGGCTGAGCAGGAGGCGAAGCAGCAAGCGCTCGAACGGCGACCATCAACCGCCGTCGCGGTCCTGTCGGGAGATCGAGCCGGTCGATGTCCGCTTCGGTGAGATCGCGCAGCACGTCGAGCGTGATCTCGTGTTCGGCGAAGACCGCGGCGTACTTCTCGAGCCCAAGTTGCTCCAGCCAGTCCCGGATGCCGGTCACGGCTGCTCCTCCCTCGGCCGACTAGTCTACGAGGAGGCCTCGCGTTTCAGC
>JBGPOV010000212.1:0-3445 GCA_041488255.1 Gammaproteobacteria bacterium
ATCGATCGCCTCGAACTCGAGGACGCCGAATTCGTCGATCGGCGGCCGCAGGCACAGGTCGGCGTCGCGCTTCACCTCGTCGGTCTTCTGGTGGCTGCCGGCCTCCGTCGCACGCATGAGCACGGCGGCGATGTTGGGCGCGTCAACGCGGTTGCGGAAGGGCAGGATGTGGTTCCAGAGGACTGCCCACGGGGAGGGGAACTCCGTGATCTGGAAGGCAAAGGTCGCCTCCGAACCGACATCGACCACGATCACCTTCTCACAGGAACGCTTGCGCATGATGTCCCCGGGAAGGTTGTTCACGAGCGCCCCGTCCACGAACACATTGCCCTCGCGCAGGACCGGGACAAAGACACCAGGCAGGGAGGAGCTCGCTCGTACGGCCTTCCACAGCGGCCCCCGCTCGAAGATCACCGTTTCGCTCGTCGTGAGGTTGCACGACACGCAGTAGAAGTTCAGCCACATGTCTCCGATGTCGGTGTCGCCGTAGACCTCCCTGGCCCACCGGTCGAGGACGCGGGTGCGGATGAGCGAGATGAAGGGCAGCGTGTACTCCTTGTGCGGCTTGTGCTTGAGCCAGCCGGTGCGCGAGATCTCGAGGATGTCCTTCCAGTCGAAGCCCATCCCCAGCGCGCCTGCAATGACCGCGCCCATGCTCGTGCCGCCGATCATGTCGATCGGCACACCAGCCTCGCCAAGGGCGCGGATGACGCCGATGTGGGCGAGCCCCCGAGCGCCCCCGCCGCCGAAGACCACCCCGATCGCCTGTCCCGTGAGGCAGCGTGCCGCCCGCGCAAAGTCCTCCTGCCGATCCTGACGGACGTGGAAATGGCGCTGCAGATTGCGGCCGCTGAACCAGCGTTCGGTCCCGGACGGCAGCCGGCTGCCGCCCGGGTGCAGCAGGATGAGCGTCTGGCGCGCCTTCGAGACCGCGTCATGCCCGCCGAGCAGTGCCTTCTCGGCCCTGCTCGGCTCGGGATCCGAACCGGCCTGCGCCACCAACAGAATCTCATCCGCTTGGCGCAGGCAGCGCAGGGTCCAGCCGGACGCGCCACTGTCGGCCTCGCAGACCACGAACCGATGCCGGGACTCCTGCTCGTCCAGCCAGGCGGTCAAGCGCATTCCCGCCACGTCGTCCCTATGGGAATCGGCGATTCCGGGCTGGTTGAGCAGCGCATCGAGCCGTTTGCCGGACAGGTGCAGTGTGGGACCGATGTTTCCCAGAGCCTTGATCAGCCGCTCGGTGAAATCGGCCGTGGACGTGGCGGTGCCGATCCCCAGGACTGCGATGCACATCCCCCCGGCGGGGGCGCCGCTCACGCGCTCCTTCGCCCTCAGGCGCCGCACGACGATCTCCGCGAGCACATGCATGACCTTCGGGTACTTCTGGACAATCTCCTCGAAAGTTTCGCGCGAAATGCGCACCAGCTCGCTGTCGCGCACCGCGATAACTGTGGCGGTCCTGGGCTCGCCGGTCAGCAGCGCGATCTCCCCGATGCTCTCGCCGCGGCTCATCTCGCTCAGGACCCGGCCGCCCGCCACCGCCCGCAAGCGCCCCCCGAGGACGAAATAGAGATCCTGGCCGCTGTCGCCCTCGGAGAAAAGCGTCTCGCCGGCCTGCAGCCTGACCCATTGCACCCGCGACTCGACGTAGCGGAGCACCGAGTCCTGCAGAGGGCCGAAAAGACGGGTGAGGCCCAACGCGAGCTGGGTCCGCGCGATGCGGCGCCGAATGCCCTCGGACAGCTCCTGGACGACCTGCGGGGACGTCTTGAGCACATGCTCGAAAATGCTGCGCGGAACCCGGACCAGCACGCTGTCTTGCGCTGCCGATACCGAGGCGCTGTACACCCCGCCGCCGGCCAGGATCGCCATCTCGCCGGCGAGCTCGCCCTGGCCGAACTCCGACAGCGTGAGTTCGGTGCCGTCTTCCCGCTCCGCGGTGGCGCGCAGTGCCCCGCTGACGATGACGTAGACGGCGCGCGCGGTTTCCCCTCTGGTGAGCAGGCACTCGCCGGCGCGGATGTCGATCTTTTCGAGCTGCGCCGCCGGCTCCGCCAGCAGCGCCCGGCGCAGCTCCGGCAGCCGGTCGGAAAGGCACTCCAGCAGGTCGGTAAAGTCGGCTGTTGCGTAGGTCATCGCTGTTCCGTCGCGCGCATCGTTTCCGCGCGTCATGATGCCGGGAAACGCAGCATCGCGCTCGACATTGCCAGTGTCCTCCGTTCTTGCGCTGCCGGGCTGGTTCAAGTCAGGCGGTCGCCGGTCGCGCCTCCGGTTCGAGCGCCAGGGCGTCCTCCTTGAGCTTGGCGTGGTTCACCTTGCCGGTACCCAGGAGCGGTAGCGCGGGCACGCACAGCAGCTTGCGCGGTACCGCGATCTCGGGCAAGCCGAGCGTCCGTGCGGCCTGCTGCAGGTGCTCGCGGGTGAGCGACGGGTCGGTGGTGAACAGCACGACGGCCTCGCCGCGCTGACCGTCCGGCCTGGAGGAGGCGGCGTGCTGGAATCCCGATGAAGCGGCCAGCGCGATCTTTTCGACCACCTCGAGCGAGATCATCTCGCCGGCAACTTTGGCAAAACGCTTGACCCGGCCCAGGATGTGAAGGAATCCGTCCGCATCGATCTCCACGATGTCTCCCGTGTCGTACCAGCCGGGGCCTAGCTCCGACTTCGGCGGCTCGATCACGCCGGGGTTGTTGTAGTGCAGATAACCCAGCATCACGTTTGGGCCGCGCAGGTGCAGCACACCCCCGCGGTCGATGCCGGGAACCGGCACCAACCTGGCCTCCATGCCGGGCAGCAGCTGTCCGACGCTGCCGATGCGGGTCGCCATCGCGTTGTTGACCGACACCACCGGCGCCGTCTCCGTGACGCCGTACCCCTCGTAGATGCGGGTGCCGAACTTCTCGAACCACAGCTCGCGCACCGGCTGGGAGAGCTTCTCGGCCCCGGCGACCACGTAGCGCAGCCGGTAGAAGTCGTAGGGGTGAGCAAACTTGCCGTACTGGCCGAGGAACGTGCTGGTGCCGAACAGGATGCTGCAGCTGCGGTCGTAGATGAGCTCGGGGATCAGGCGGTAGTGTAGCGGTGAGGGGTACAGGAACAGCTTGATGCCGGTCAGGATCGGAAGCAGTCCGCCGCCCGTCAGGCCGAAGCTGTGGAAGATGGGCAGCGCATTGAAGATGCGGTCCTCCGACGTGAAATCGGTGATGGCCCTGATCTGCGCGATGTTGGACAGGATGGCGCGATGCGATAGCACCACCCCCTTCGGCCGTCCCTCCGAGCCGGAGGTGAACAGCACCACTGCCGGCGAATCGGAGCTGACACCTCTTCCCAGCAGCTTGGGGAAGAGCAGGTGCAGCAGGGCCCACAGCTTGACCCCAGCGGTCACGGTGGGCTGCAGGTCTTCGAGACAGATGACCTTGACGCCCTTCAGCGCGTCCACCTG
>JBGPOV010000213.1:0-3390 GCA_041488255.1 Gammaproteobacteria bacterium
CCTCACCCCCTCTCTCCCAGGGGGAGAGGGATCTTATGTCTGCTGCCTCTCCCTCAAGGGGAGAGGGAGCCACCGCGTTGATCGTCAGCTCGACTGATGGGATGGATAGACATAGCGTGGCCGATGATCGGGGCGACGAGCCTCACCCTCGGTCTCATCTATCTGCTGGTCTGGGTTCGGCAACCGGCCCAGTACGGCTACGTGCTGTTCTTCGTGCTGGCCGCGTCGGTCGCCGTTTTCAGCATCTTCGAGCTGCGCATGATGCGGGCGGCCGCCCCGGACGATTACGCCGTCATTTTGCGCTGGGCCCACGTGCCCGTCTCCATCGTGTTTATCTCCATCGTTGGCTTCGTCCTGCTCTATTTCCATACCGGGCGGTTGTGGCTGGCGGCCGCTGCGTGCGGCCTGCGCGTTGTGACGCTGGCGCTCAACTTCGCGACCGGCGTCAACGTGAACCTCTTGCAGGTGACAGCGATGCGCCCGGTGCAACTCTGGGGTGGGGAAAGCATCTATATCCCGATCGGTGTTCCCAACCCTTCTGTCATCGTCGCGCAGCTCAGCAACCTGCTGCTCATCTGGTTCGTAGCGGACGCATCCGTTCGCCTCTGGCGAACAGGCGATGCCAACGCGCGCCGCCGTGCTGCCGTCGTGGGCGGCACCACATTCTTCTGCGTCCTGGCCGCAGCCGTCCTTGCAGCCTTGCTCAACGCGGGTTTGGTCCGGATACCGACGATGCTCTCCGTCCTCTTTCTCGGCGTGGTCATCGCCATGGCCTACGAGCTCGGCTGGGATGTGATTGCGGCTGCGCGGGTCAGCGCGCGGCTGCGCCTGAGCGAAGAGAGGCTGCGCGAGAGTGAGCGGCGCCTGCAGCTCGCCGCCGACGCTGGGGAGCTCGGTCTGTGGCAGTGGAACGTTGCCGTCGACGACGTCTGGATGACGCACGAATGCCGTGCCCTGTTCGGTTACCGCGCGGACGAGCCCGTCGGCCTCGGTCGTTTTCTGGAGAGCGTCCATCCCGACGACCGGGCAGCGGTTGAACGCGACGTGAATGCGGCGCTGAGCAAGGGCGGCAGCGACTTCGAACAGGACTTCCGCATCGTGTTGCCGGAAGGGCGCGTGAAATGGGTGAGGTCGCGCGGCCGCATCGAGCGCGATGAGACCGGCGTAGCCACCCGCATGCGAGGCGTGACCCATGACGTCACGGCGCGCAGGCAGGCCGAGGAGCGCTTTCGGACACTGGTGGAGGCGGCCCCGAGTGCGATGCTCTTGGTCGATGCCGAAGGGGTCATCAGGCACGCCAACGCCCGAGCTGAGACGATGTTCGGCTATGCGCGCGAAGAGCTGGTCGGTCGCCCGATCGAAGTGCTGGTCCCAGGTCGCTTTCGCAGCTCGCACGACGCATACCGGCAGGCGTATGGCAAGGAATGGCGGCCGCGTGCTATGGGAGCTGGGCGCGAGCTCTTCGCCAGCCGCAAGGACGGGACCGAGCTGCCGGTGGAAGTGGGTCTAAGTCCCATGCAGACCTTCGAAGGGAGGTTCGTGCTCGCCTCGGTGGTCGATGTGAGCCAGCGCAAGCAGGGCGAGCTGCAGGCGGCACGCCAGCGCGACGAGATGGCGCACCTGGCACGCGTAGCGATGCTGGGCGAGCTGTCCGGCTCGCTCGCACACGAGCTGAACCAGCCGCTGTCGGCAATCCTGAGCAATGCGCAGGCAGCGCAACGTTTCCTTGCCCGCGACCCGCCCGAGTTCGACCGAGTGACGGAGATCCTCGCGGATATCGTGAAAAGCGACAAACGGGCCGGCGAGGTCATCACCCGGCTGCGCTCCCTGCTGAGGAAGGAAGAGGCGCAGCACCAGCCGGTCGATCTGAACGAGGTGGTGCAGGAGGTCCTCGCGCTCATGCGCAGCGACCTGCTCAATCGCCAGGTCAGCGCGCGCACCCAGCTCACGCCGCAGCTTCCCGCCGTGTCCGGTGACCGGGTCCAGCTGCAGCAGGTGCTGCTCAACCTCCTCATCAACGGCTGCGACGCCATGGTCGGGTCCCGGACGCCGCAGGATATAGTAGTGCGGAGCGAAACCACGCCGGACCGGAACGTGGAGGTGAGCGTTGCCGATCGCGGCACGGGCATCCCGCCCGAAGACCTGGAACGCATCTTCGAACCGTTCGTGACGACCAAGCCGCAGGGTATGGGCCTGGGCCTGGCGGTTTGCCGCACCATCGTCAAAGCGCATGGTGGCCGGCTATGGGCCACCAACAACCCCGACGGAGGTGCTACTCTTCATATCGAACTCCGTGCCACCGACGCCTGACCGCCTCGCATGCAGCCACCGACCGTCTACGTGATCGACGACGACCCCGAAGTCCTACAGGCGACCGAACGCCTGCTGGCCTCAGCCGGCATGACTGTGGCCGCTTTCCAGTCTCCGCTGGCTTTCCTCGAGTCCTATGACGATCGCACCCCCGGATGCCTCGTACTCGATCTCGCGATGCCGGATCTGACCGGCGTCGAGCTGCAGCGCGCTCTCGCCGAACGCGGCAAGCTGCTGCCGATCGTCTTCCTGACCGGTCGCGGGGACATCCGGACCTGCGCCGAGGCGATGAAGAACGGAGCGGTGGACTTTCTCACCAAGCCGGTCGACGACGCCGATCTGCTTGCCGCTGTCGCTCGAGCTCTTGCAAACGCCGCCGTGCTGCGGCAGGAGCGCGCCGCTCGTGCCCGCACCGAGAGTGCCCTGGCCGTGCTCACTGCACGCGAGCGCCAGGTCCTGACGCAGATCGTCGCCGGGCGGCTGAACAAGCAGATCGCTGCCGATCTCGGCACCGGGGAGAAGACCATCAAGTTCCATCGCGGGAACTTGATGAGAAAGCTCGGCGTGCGCTCGGTCGCCGATCTCGTCAGGCTGGCGGAGCGGGCCGGCGTGGCTTCCCCGGGCTCCTACCACTAGCGGACCAGAACAGCCGGTTCAGAGTCGCCGACGCAAGCGCTTGATCCCTGAATCAATCGCTTCGCGATCCGTTCGGCGGCCGCTCGGTTGTGTTTCGCGATGAAGGCCCGCAGTCGCACTAGATCACTTCGCGCTTCCCGCGAGAAGGCGAGATTCACCGCGGCGGCTTCTTCTCGGTCTTCTTACCCCAGGAAGCAACCCAGTCGAGGATGTCTTCGCCGGCCACAACCCGACCCGCCCGCACGGATGCAAGCGCTTCGAGCGTCTCCTTCCAGCGCTTCTCGTCCTCACCCAGCCGCTCGAGATAGTCTTTCACGGCCTCGTTGATGAGCCAGGATTTTGTCCGGCGGGCCCGCTCCGCAACAGCGGCCAGCTTCTCTTCGACATCAGGCGACAATCGCACACTAATTAGTAACACCCATTCTTGGTCACGCTCCGTTGCAG
>JBGPOV010000214.1:0-3350 GCA_041488255.1 Gammaproteobacteria bacterium
CATACTCGTCGACTTGGCGAGCGCTTCGAGCGACTTGGCTGCCGACTCGGAGGCCGTATTGGTCCATTCGTCCACCTGCTCGACCACGCCACCGGTCGAGACTTCGTGCATGCGAATGTCGGGTTGCGCCAAAAGGATGCGACGCGGGAGGGGCCGGTCGGGCTGCTTCGAAAGGCTTTGGTTGATCGAGGTCGCGTGAGTCGCGCATCCAGCGATCAACGCCGCGCACACGAGCGCACTCCCAATAGCCAAGGACCGCATCTGGCATCCCCCCTTTTAGAGACTCCGCGGCATGGGCCCAGCGGGCGAGCTTGAGCTGGCCTCCGTACGATGGTTAGCCTAGCACAATGATTTACGCGACCAGTTACCGATAGCTTACAGCTGGCCGCTGCGCTTGACGTCCAGATACTGATTGACCAGTGCCAGCGCGAGCCGCTGCGGCGCGACGTCCAGACACACGACGTTGCCTTGCTTGAGGCGGCGGAACGCGGCATCGCGCCGGATGCGATACTCGATAGCGGCACTGTGAGTGAGCGCGGCCTCGAAGTCCTCCACCGGAGCGGTTGCAGTTTGATCCAGCGCGCGCTCGCGCAAGCTGGCGAACAGCACGAGGTGACGTTTCTGCAGCAGGCGCAACGCGGGCAGAAGCGAGTCGTCGTCCTCGTCGCGCAGGTTGGAGATCAGTACCACCAGCGCCCGCTTCTTCAGCCGCTTGGACAACTCCACGGCTGCGTGATGGTAGTCGCTGGTGAGAAGCCCGGGTTGCAGGCCGTACACCTGGTTAAGGATTTGGTTGACCATCGCATGGGATTTGCGCGGCGCGAGCCACAAGTGCTGGCCGCTCATGGTCATCAGCCCGACCGCGTCGCCCTGGCGCAGGCTCACGTAGGCCAGCAGCAGGGTCGCATCCAGCGCATGGTCGAAGTGCGAGCAGTCGTCGTCCTTGGCGCGCATGCGGCGCCCGCAGTCGACCAGGAACACGATCTGCTGGTCGCGCTCGTCCTGATACTCACGCGAGATCAACTTGCGCAGGCGCTGGCTCGCCTTCCAGTCGATCTTGCGCTGGCTGTCGCCCTCGCGGTATTCGCGGAGCTGGTCGAAATCGAGTCCCTCCCCGCGGCGTCGGCGCTGCAGGACCCCCATCTGCGATAAACGGTTGTCGGTGGCGAACAGCGCATAGCGGGTAAGCGCCGCGAAGTTCGGATATACCCGCAAGATCGATGGCTCGCCCAGGCGGACGCGGCGTTGCCACAACGTGAGCGGAGAATGCACACGGAGCTCGAGTGCGCCGAAGCGCAAGTCCCCGCGGCTGGTCGGTCGTACCCGGTAGTTGAACTCGGCCCAGCCACCGGGGGGAATCGAGAGCCCGCGCGGCAACCCCTCCACCGTGCACTCCGGCGGATGATGGTCGAACGCATCGCAGGAGACGCGCGCACGATCACGGTTCGACAGGTGCAATCGGACCTCGGTCCAGACGTAGAGCGGGGCCGAGGCCGGCAGCTGGCGCCGCACCTCGAGCCGCAAGCGGCGCGCGCCCAGCAGCAGATCGCCCAGCGTCGTGACGCCCAGCAGCGCGCTGACGATTGTCCATGCCCCGGCGAGCTCCTGCCAGATGGAAGCACCAACTGCGGCGACCGCCCAAAGGAGCGCCAGGCGGACCAAAAGAGGGGAGGGAATCACGAAACACGAACCACGAATCACGTCCTTGGCGCTTCCACCTTCTGCAGCAGCGCGCCGAGGATCACATCCGCGCCCTGCCCTTCGATCTCCACTTCCGGCGCCAGGGTGACACGGTGGCGCAGGGCGGGCAGTGCCACTGCCTTCACGTCATCGGGCGTTACGAAATCGCGCCCGCTGATCAGGGCTTGAGCCCGGGCAGCGCGCACCAGAGAGATGCCGCCCCGCGGGCTGGCGCCCGCCGCGATTCCCGGCCACGTCCGCGTGGCGCGGGCGATGCGCACGGCATAATCCGACGTCCGCGGATCCACGGTCATGCTGGCGAGGTAGCGTTGCAGCCCCAACACCGCGCTCGGCTTGATCAAGGTGCTCACGCCAGCCACGTTGAGCCGATCTCCCACCTGATTCGTCGTGACTTGGCGCACCATGGTGTGCTCGTCCTCCAGCGTAGGGAAGTCGATGCGGATCTTAAGCAGAAAGCGGTCGAGCTGTGCTTCGGGCAGGGCGTAGGTCCCCTCCTGTTCGATCGGGTTCTGGGTGGCCAGCACCATGAACGGCGGCTCGAGCGGGTGTGCAGTGCCCTCGATCGTGACCTGCCCTTCCTGCATGACTTCGAGCAGCGCAGCCTGGGTCTTGGCCGGCGCGCGATTGATCTCATCGGCGAGCAGCAGATTGGTGAACACCGGTCCCTTGCGGGTGGTGAACTCGCGCGTGGCCTGGTCGTAGAGTGTGTGGCCGGTTACGTCTGCCGGCATCAGATCGGGCGTGAACTGGATGCGCGCGAAGCGGCCATCGAAAGTCTTGGCCAGCGCCTGCACCAGCAGTGTCTTGCCGAGGCCGGGGACACCCTCGATCAGCACGTGACCGCCGGCCAGCAGTGCGATCAGCACCTGATCGATGATGGTGCTCTGACCAATCACCGCTTTAGCCACCTCGGTGCGGATGGCATTTACCGCCCGCAAGGCCTGGCCGCCGAGATCCGTACCCGTGCTCTCGCTCATGCGTGTTCCTTGTCCCCTTCGCGCGCCTCGCGGAACGCCTTGTCGAATTCTGCGCGCATCTTGTGGTTTCTGCGGCGGTCGGTTCCGGATCGAGCTGCCGTGCGCCCGATGCGCGCGCGACGCCTGTCTCCCGGCCGGCTGGACGGTGTGAGCTGACGGCGGAACGCCGCCAGCACGCGCACGGCCAGCGTGAACTCATGAGGAGTGGCCGCCGCCACCGTGAACGCCTGCAAAAGCTCCCGCGGCCGCAACCCCGTCAGGCGTGCCGCGGTCTTCAGCCGCGCCGCCCCCTCCTGTCCCCGGGTTTCGGGCGCGCGTGCTGCGAGTAGATCGAGCCCGTCCTGGCGGACGATCTGGATCAGCTTAGCGAGCTGTCGCTGCATCGAGTAGAAGCGGCCCATCGCCGAGAGATGCTCGATCAGGCTACGGCGATCTGGCGCCGGATCGGGTTGCAGCGGCCCGAAGCGCAGCATCACGCGCCATAGGGCGAGGAGCAGGAACACGCCAAGCGCGAGCAGGAACGGCATAGCGTTCGTGACCAGCCAACGCGGCAACGACTGGACATCCAGGTGGCGCACCAGCCAAACGTCGAGCGGATGACCATTGGCGCCGGTCAGGCGCCACAACAGCTCGGCATGATCGAGACGCCCTATGGCGGCGTTGCTGAACGGC
>JBGPOV010000215.1:0-3282 GCA_041488255.1 Gammaproteobacteria bacterium
AGGCGCCCAAGGGCGAATACAGGCTCACCCGCGCCGATCTCGAGCGTGGCCTGCCCGGCTGTCTCGCTCTGCTGCTGCCCGCAGCGGAACCGAGCCTCGACGACGCGCGCTGGCTCGGGGAACGTTTCCCGGGCAACGCGTGGATCGCGGCGGAGCTGCTGTGCGGGCCCGACGACCGCGCACGGCTCGACCGGCTCGATCGATTGTCCCGGGACAGCGGCCTGCCGCTCGCCGCCGCCGGCGATGTGCACATGCACTTGCGTGCGCGCCGCGCGCTGCAGGACACGCTCACCGCCATCCGTTTGAAGTGCCCGGTTGCAAGCGCCGGCCATGCGCTGCTTCCCAGCGGTGAGCGCCATCTGCGACGGCGCGAGCGCCTGGCGCGCATTTACCCGCCCGAGCTGTTGATCGAGACGCTGAACGTCGCCGAGCGCTGCCATTTCTCGCTGGACAGCCTGCGCTACGAGTACCCCGAGGAGCTGGTGCCTGCGGGCGAAACGCCGGTGGACTGGCTGCGCAAGCTCGCGGCAGAGGGGTTCCGCTGGCGCTTCGGCAGCGAACTGGTGGCCCCTCTCCCCTTCGCGGGAGAGGGGTCGGGGGTGAGGGTGCCGTCTTCGGCGGCGCAGGGTTGGGGCAGCCGATTCGCCGCCAGCCAGCAAGTCGACATCGCCAAGGCCCGCGCGCTGGTCGAGCACGAGCTCTCGCTCATCGCGCAGCTGCAGTACGAGCCTTACTTTCTCACCGTCTACGACATCGTCCGCTTCGCGCGCAGCCAGGGGATTCTGTGCCAGGGGCGCGGCTCGGCCGCCAACTCCGCCGTGTGCTACTGCCTCGGCATCACCGAGGTGGACCCGGCGCGCATGCAGATGCTATTCGAGCGGTTCATCTCAAAGGAGCGCAATGAGCCGCCGGACATCGACGTGGACTTCGAGCATGAGCGGCGCGAGGAGGTGATCCAGTACATCTATCGCAAATACGGTCGAGACCGCGCGGCGCTGGCCGCCACTGTCATCACCTACCGCCCCAAGAGCGCGTTGCGCGACGTGGGCAAGGCGCTGGGGTTGGACCTCGCCCAGGTTGATAGATTGGCCAAGGGCCTGGCCTGGTGGGACGGCCGGCGCGTGCGGCCGGAGAGGCTGCGCGAGGCCGGCTTCGATCCCGACAACCCCGTGATCCAGAGGCTGATCGCGCTAGTGGACATCATCGTCGGCTTCCCGCGCCATCTGTCGCAGCACGTGGGCGGCTTTGTCATCTCGCGCGGACCGCTTTCGCACCTAGTGCCGATCGAGAACGCTGCCATGGCGGAACGCACAGTCATCCAATGGGACAAGGACGACCTCGACGCGCTCGGTCTGCTCAAAGTGGACGTGTTGGCGCTGGGCATGCTTACCGCCATCCGCCGCGCGCTGGATCTGGTGAGCGACTACCGCGGCAAGCCGCTCGTCATGGCTGACGTGCCGGCCGAGGACGCTGGCGTGTACGAGATGGCGGGCCGCGCCGACACCATCGGCGTGTTCCAGATCGAGTCGCGCGCACAGCAAGCCATGCTGCCGCGCATGCAGCCGACGTGCTTCTACGATCTGGTCATCGAAGTAGCCATCGTACGCCCCGGGCCGATCCAAGGTGGCATGGTGCACCCCTATCTGCGCCGGCGGGCCGGGGTAGAGCCCGTCACCTATCCCTCCGAAGCGGTGAAGAAGGTGCTCGAGCGCACGCTCGGCGTGCCCATCTTCCAGGAGCAGGTCATGCAGCTGGCCGTGGTCGCGGCCGGCTTCACGCCGGGCGAGGCGGACCGCCTGCGGCGCGCGATGGCCGCCTGGCGAAGAAGAGGCGGCCTGGAGCCCTTCGAGCAGCGGCTCAAAGACGGTATGCGCGAGCGTGGCTATGCCGAGGCATTCGCAGATCAGATTTTTCGCCAGATCCTGGGCTTCGGCGAGTACGGCTTTCCCGAGTCGCACTCGGCCAGCTTCGCGCTGCTGGTGTACGTGTCGTGCTGGCTCAAGTGCTACGAGCCGGCAGCCTTCACCTGCGCGTTGCTCAACAGCCAGCCCATGGGTTTCTATGCGCCGTCCCAGCTCGTGCAAGACGCGCAGCGCCACGGCGTCGAGGTACGGCCGGTGGACGTGCTGGTCAGCGAATGGGATTGCACGCTGGAGCGTGGAGCAAGGGCCGCCGAAGCAGGATCGCAGCCTGCTATTCGCTTGGGCTTGCGCATGGTGAAGGGCCTGCCTCAGGACGCGGCGCAGCGGTTGGTGCAAGCACGAGCGAAACTTTTCAGCATAGCCGCAACCTGCACGCCCTCCCCTCACCCCAACCCTCTCCCGGGCGTCTCACGACGCTGCCCTCACCCTAGCCTCTCCCGGGCGTCTTGCGACGCTGCCCTCACCCTACCCTCCCCCGGGGGGAGAGGGACTTTATTTCCGCCGGAGAGGGACCTTATTTCTGCCGGAGAGGGGAAATTCTCTGTCGAAGATCTCGCTCGCGCCGCCGTGCTCAGCCGCCACGACATGAACGCGCTGGCGGCAGCCGGGGCGCTCGCTTCCATCGTCGGCCACCGCAGGCAAGCGGTGTGGACCGTGACCGGCGTCGAGCCGCGGACGCCTGTGCTCGAAGACGCGCCGATACTCGACATCACGCCGTCACTGTCGCCGCCCAGCGAAGGCCAAGACCTGGTAGCCGACTATGCCAGCCTCGGCCTCACCCTCGGGCGCCATCCGGTGGCGCTGTTGCGTCCGCGGCTGGATCGGCTGCGCATGGTCACGGCGACTCAGCTCAAACAGATGCCCCACGGCAAGCCCACCCGCGCGGCCGGGATCGTGATCGGCCGCCAGCGCCCCGACACCGCCAGCGGCGTGATCTTCGTCACGCTCGAGGACGAAACCGGCATGATCAATGTGGTGGTGTGGCGCGACGTCGCGGAGAAGCAGCGGCGTGCGCTGCTGAGATCCCAGTTGCTCGCCGTGCACGGCGTGCTCGAGCGCCAGGGAGATGTAATACATTTGATCGCAGGCAAGCTCACCGACCACAGCCACCTCCTCGGTCAGCTGGTGGCTCGCTCTCGAGATTTTCATTGAGATCCCATTGAACCGCAGAGACGCAGAGCGCGCGAAGACGAGCGCGGCATTCTGCTGTTCTATGCGTTTTCCTCCGTGCTCCGCACGTCTCTGTGGTTAAATCGAGGTTGGGCTTTCCTTGCGTCTTCTGCGCCTCTGCGGTTAAAAATGGGTTTTGACTTCGACGAAGTGATCGACCGCCGCGGCACTGCGGCCTTGAAGTGGAACA
>JBGPOV010000216.1:0-3224 GCA_041488255.1 Gammaproteobacteria bacterium
CAATCCTAGCCCCACTCACTCGCCGCAGCACACCGTACGACCGCGCAGAGCGTCCACGCCTTCCCTGACGATGAGCGGCACCATGGCAAGCGCTGCGGTTGGGTCGGCCCACCACCAGCCGACTGTTGCGTTGAAAGCGAGTCCAGCCAGGAGGATGGCCGAAAGATAGGCGCAGATCTGCGTCTGCTTTGCTTCGGCAGCGATTGCACCGCTCGCAAGACGAAAAGCGACGCGCCGCTTGGCGCGCGCGAGCAGCGGCATGACGATGAGAGAGGCAGCCGCGATCACGATTCCGACTACGCTGTCCCCTGGAGCGCGCCGGCCAATCAAGGCATGGGCCGCATCGTAAGTCACGTACACGGCGAGCGCCAGGAAGCAGAGCCCGATCAGTCGCACTGTGTGCCGCTCGCTTCGGGCGCGGGTGAGCGGGTCGACGTCGGCACGCAGACGCCACAGCGCCGCGACGCCTGCCGTCAGTTCGATCACGCTGTCCACGCCGAAGCCGACGAGCGCAACGCTTCCGGCTAGGACGCCCGCACCAATCGAAAGTATGGCTTCGAGGCTGTTGTACAGCAGCGTCGCCCAGGTTAACCACTGGCCGCGACGGACGACGCGCTGGCGCTCCGTGGTCGCAATCGAGGTCACGGCATCAATGTAGCGGGATCGGAGGGACTTGACTCATCCCGGCCGACGGCCGAGTATTCAATAACCTCATTGAATACTAATATGGCTACGTCCAAGATCACTGGCCGCTCCTTCAAGGACACCATCTACGAGCAGTTCGCTCGCATCGGCAAGGCGCTCGCGAGCCCTCGCCGCCTTGAACTGGTCGACCTTCTCTGCCAGGGCCCCCGGACCGTCGAATCGCTGGCACACGAGACCGCGCAAAGCGTGGCGAACACCTCCCAGCACCTCCAAGTGCTGCGCGCGGCCCGCTTGGTCACGGCTGAGAAGGCTGGCCTCTTCGTGACGTATCGGCTTGCCGGCGAGGACGTGAGCGAGTACTTCCGGACGCTCCGCCGGGTGGCCGAGTCGCATCTCGCCGACGTGACGCAGGTGACTCGCCAGTTTCTTCACGAGCGGGGTCTCATGGAGCCGGTGGATCGCAAGGCCTTGGTTGAACGCGTGCGGCGCGGGGACGTCACGGTACTCGACGTGAGGCCCCGCTCGGAATACGTCGCCGGGCACATTCCCGGCGCCGTGTCGGTGCCGCTGGTGGAACTGAAGCGGCGGCTCGCGGAGCTGCCGCGCAATCGCGAGATCGTGGCCTATTGCCGGGGGCCCTTCTGCGTTCTCGCCGTGGAAGCCGTCAAGCGATTGCGCACGCGAGGCTTCAAGGCGGTCCGCCTGGAGGATGGCGTCCCGGATTGGCGCGCCCAAGGCTTTCGGGTGGCGGTGGGAGAACGCCCATGAGCAACGCGCTGTTCATCTTGAATGACCCTCCGTATGGCACGGAACGGAGTTACAACGGCCTGCGCCTGGCCGGGTCCCTCGCCAAGCGGGACGGTGAGCAGGTCAAGGTCTTCCTCATCGGTGACGCCTCCTCCTGTGCCAAACACGGCCAGAAAGTGCCCAAGGGCTATTACAACATCGAGACGATGCTGACAGCGGTCACGCTGCACCGAGGGGAAATCGGTGTCTGCGGCTCCTGCATGGATGCCCGAGGTATTGCCGACCCGGACCTCGCCGAGGGATGCCGGCGCAGCAGTATGGACGAACTCACCACCTGGACTCAGTGGGCCGATCGGGTCTTGGTGTTCTGAGGAGGCGTGATGGCTGACCGGAAATCCGTGCTCGTACTCGGCGGCGGAGTGGGAGGCGTGGTCGCAGCCCATCGCCTTCGGAGCTATCTGCCGAGGGACCACCGCGTCGTCCTCATCGACCGGGAGCGCCACCACCTCTTCCAGCCCTCCCTACTCTGGCTGATGATCGGCCAACGGGAGCCCGAGCAGATCCGCCGCCCACTGGATCGGCTAGAGCGAAAAGGGATCGAAGTGATCAACGGGGAGATCGAACAGATCAATCCAGCCGAGAGGACCGTTCGGGTCTCGCGACGAGAATGGAAGGCCGATGCGGTCGTGATCGCACTGGGCGCGGACCTCGCGCCCAGCCAGATCCCCGGATTAGAACAAGCCGGTTACAACCTCTACAGCCTGCAAGGCGCGACGGGCTTGCGGGAGGCACTCCGGCAGTGTTCGCGTGGCCGTGTCGTGGTGCTCACCGCCGCCTCGGCGTACAAGTGCCCTGCGGCGCCCTACGAGGCAGCCATGCTGATCGAGGGCCAGTTCCGGCGGCGCGGCATTCGGGATCAAGTGAAAATCGACTTCTATGCGGCCGAGCCCGGTCCGATGGGTGTCGCGGGGCCGCAGGTGTCAGCCGCCGTCCGCCAGATGGTGGAACAAAAGGGCGTCCACTACCACCCCGAGCACCAGGTGCAGTCGGTGGACGGCACGAGCCGACGAATCGCCTTTACCAACGGCACAACGGCCGCGTACGATCTGCTCCTCTACGTCCCGCCACATCAGGCACCCGCCGTGGTACGTGAGAGCGGGCTCCTGGGAGAGAGCGGTTGGATCACCGTCGATCGGCATACCCTCGAAACGCGTTTCCCGTTCGTCTACGCGGTGGGGGACGTGACGGCGATCCCGCTCAAGCTCGGCAAGCCCCTGCCCAAGGCCGGGGTATTCGCCCATGGCCAGGCCGAAGTCGTGGCGCGGAATCTCGCCCGTGCCTGGATGAGTCGGGGCGAAAGCGCGCGGTTCGACGGTCACGGCTCGTGCTTCATCGAGGCCGGCGGGGGAAAGGCGGGCTTTGGCAGCGGCGACTTCTACGCTGAACCGACGCCGGCAATAAAGCTCCGCCCGGCGAGCCGCTGGTGGCATCTCGGCAAGGTGTTGTTCGAGAAGCGCTGGCTACACAGGTGGTTCTAACAACCATGCAGGGAGCAAACTTGTTATGACCGATCCTGCTAGCGTTCAAGCATCCTTGGAGCTCACGCTCAAGGACGAGATCCTGCGCATGTATCAAGAAGTCGCCGACAACCCCAAAGGCGAGTTCCACTTCTTCCACGGCCGTGAGGCGGCGGAACTGTTCGGGTATGCGCCCGAGTGGCTCGACCGCGCACCTGCCAGCGCTGTCGCGTCCTTCGCCGGCGTCGGCAACCCGCACGAGCGCAGCAACCTGCAACCAGGGGAAACCGTGCTCGATCTCGGGAGCGGGGCTGG
>JBGPOV010000217.1:0-3224 GCA_041488255.1 Gammaproteobacteria bacterium
ACCGCGGCCGGGTTCGACACCTTCCCGCAGGACTTCCCGGGGTTCCTGAAACTGTGCCAAGCGCTTAAGGCGCGCAGCAAGCCGCCGGGTCTAGCGCTCGGGCATGCGACCGGCGACGCAAATGGCTGGACCCACTGGGTTATGTGGGGATTCGGGGGCAAGCTCGCCGATGAGAACAACAACGTCGCCATCAATTCGAAAGAGACGGTTGCAGCGCTCGAGTACGCCAAAGAGCTGTACCAAACCTTCGTCCCCGGGACCCTGTCCTGGCTCGATCCGAGCAACAACAAGGCTTTTCTGGCGGGGGAAATCAGTCTGACCATGAATGGCATCTCGATTTACTACGCCGCCAAGACCTCCACCGATCCGAAGATGAACGCGATCGCGGCGGACACCCAGCACGCCTTCCACCCGGTCGGCCCGATCGGCAAACCCGCGAACGGGGGCCTGATGTTCCCGGCATTCATCTTCAAGTACTCGAAGTATCCCAATGCCGCCAGGGAGTATCTGCGCTTCATGATGGAGAAGGAGCAGTACGAACCGTGGCAGGCAGCCTGCATCGGTTATGTTTCTCATCCGCTGCGCGCCTACGAATCCAACCTGATCTGGACGGCGGACCCGCAGCACATATTCTTCCGCGACGTGGTGAAAAACATGCGCTCTGACGCATATGCGGGACGGCTGGGCAGGGAATCTGCAGCGGCTGCGGCAGACTTCGTCGTCGTGGACATGTTTGCGGAAGCCTGCACCGGGCAGCAAACACCCAAGGAGGCCGCGCAGCGGGCGGAGGCGCGCGCGAGGAGGCTGTACCGCGCCTAGGTGATCGACATCTCGAGAGAGAGTTCCCTCTCCCCAGAAGAGATAAGATCCCTCTCCGGCAGAAATAAGGTCCCTCTCTCCCCGGGAGAGGGTAGGGTGAGGGGAGCGTCGCGAGACGCCCGGGAGAGGGTGAGGTGAGGGCAGGGTGAAGGGTATATTAAGCGACTTCAACCGAAGCGAGCCACCAGCCAAAAGCACCCCACGAAAGGAGGAACCAAATGCCCAAGATCCGAGCCAACAACATCACCCTAAACTACGACCAGCAAGGAACCGGGGAGCCTCTGGTCCTGATTCCCTACCTGGCGGCCGACTATGCCTGTTATGCCTTTCAGGTCGCCGAGTACTCCAAGCACTTCACCTGCATATCGGTCGATCTGCGCGGTACGGGCGAGTCGGACAAGCCCGACGGCGTCTACTCGACCGAGGTGTTCGCGGACGACGTGGCGGCATTCATGCAGGCGCTCGGCCTCAGCAAGGCACATGTCTCGGGGCTTTCGCTGGGTGCGGCCACCGGGATGTGGCTGGCCGCAAAATACCCCGATCGCGTCAAGTCCTTGTCGCTGCACAGCGGATGGACCAAGAGCGATCCCTACCTCAAGGCGGTCGTCGAGGGCTGGCAGGTGATGGCGAAGGCGCTGGGAAGCGTGCCGGAGATGGTCATCCAGGGCATCTTCCCCTGGTGCTTCACGCCCGAGCTCTATGCGGAGAAGCCCGACTACATCAAGGCGCTGGCCGACTTCGTGCGGGGAAGGCCGGCTCAGCCTCTGGACGCGTTCATCCGGGCGTCGAACGCGGTGATCGCACACGATGCGCAGGCGCAGCTGGGCAAGATCCGCGCGCCGACGCAGATCACCTTCGGCCGCCACGACATGGTGACCTCCACCCGCTTTGCCGACCGGCTCAAGAGCAACATCAAAGGCTCCGAGCTGCTGATCTTCGAGGGCTGCGCCCACGCGCCGATCTACGAAAAGGTGGACGAATTCAACCAGAAGACGCTGGCTTTCCTCAACAAGCACTCGGGTTAGGCGGCGAGCCCCTCTCTGTTCTGCAGCAGAGCGGCCCGATGACCGCGCCAGTTCAGCTGCGGCGCGCTGGACCGACCCGAATGCCGAGCACGATCTCGGCTTACCTTATTGGACACCCGTGAACGATTCCCGCGATCTACCTGCCGCAGATGCAGCTTCCACCACCGGCCGCTCGGCCTTCCTCGGCCTGCTTGAAGCCGAAGGCGTCGAGTACCTGTTTGGCAACCCCGGCACCACCGAGCTGGCGATCATGCAGGCGCTCGGCGAGCATCCGCAGCTGCGCTACGTGCTCGGCCTCCAAGAAGCGATCGTTGTCGCGATGGCCGACGGCTACGCGCGCGCCTCCAACCGGCTGTCCGCCTGCAACGTGCACGTCGCGCCCGGGTTGGGAAACGCCATGGGTGCGATGTTCACGGCTAAGTGGTACGGCTCGCCGCTGCTGATCACCGCCGGGCAACAGGAACAGGGACACGGTCTGATGGAGCCGCTGCTCTATGATCCTTTGGTCCCCATCGCGCAGCCGATGGTGAAGTGGGCGATCGAGGTCACCCGGGTGCAGGATCTGCCGCGCATCGTGCACCGCGCAGCGAAGATTGCCACCACGCCACCGACCGGGCCGGTGTTCATCAGCCTGCCGGGCGACATCTTGGACGCCGAGGCTGCGCTCGAGCTCGGCAAACCCACGCGCGTGGACGCTGCCAACCGTCCGTCAGACGAGGCACTCGACCGGCTGGCCAAGCGTCTGCTCGAAGCGCGCGATCCGGTGCTGATCGCGGGACACGAGCTGTGCACCTACGATGCGCTGGCCGAGGCGGCCGAGCTGGCCGAGATGCTGGGCGCGCCGGTCTACCAGCAGACGGTGCCGTATTCGGCGCAGTACCTGTCCGAGCACCCGACGTTCCTCGGTGCGTTGACGCGCAACCAGCAGCAGGTGCGCGCCGCGCTGCAACCCTACGACCTACTGGTGTTCCTGGGCGCCGACGTGCTGCGCATGTCGGTATTCAGCCGTGTGGATCCCCTGCCCGAGGGTGTGTCGGTGCTTCAGATCAGCGAACGGGACTGGGAGCTGGGAAAGAACTACCCGGCCGAGATTGCGATCAAGGCGAACGTGAAAGAAACCCTGCGTGCGCTGCTGCCCGTGATACGCGCGAAGCGCAGCTCGGAGCGTGCGGCGCAAGCGGCGCGCAAGCTGGCCAATCTGGAGGGTCAGAACTGGGCGGCGAAGCGGCGGCGCCTGATCCAGGAGGTGCAGTCCGTGGCGAACGCGAAGCCCATCGATCCGCGCTTCCTGATGATGCGAATTTCAGAGACGCTGCGCGCCGATACGGTTGTGGTGGAGGAAGGGGTGACCTCGACCTTCTCGCTGCTGAGCTTCCTGCC
>JBGPOV010000218.1:0-3022 GCA_041488255.1 Gammaproteobacteria bacterium
CCCCGATGAACTCCGTACACGATTTGGACACTCCTGCAGTCACCGTCGCCCTCGACATCATGGAGGACAACATCCGCCGCGTGCAGGCGTACCTGGCCAAGCATGGGGTGGCCAATCGTCCGCACATCAAGACCCACAAGATCCCGGCGCTGGGTAAGCTGCAGATGGCGGCCGGCGCTGTGGGGATCACCTGCCAGAAGCTCGGCGAGGTCGAGGTGTTCACCGATGCCGGGGTGGCCGACGATGTGCTGCTCACCTTCAACATTATCGGGGGGGCTAAGACCGACCGGCTGATGGCGCTCAGCAAGCGTCTAAAGCGACTGGCCGTGGTGCTCGACAACGACGCCGTAGCCAACGGCCTATCCCAGGCCGCGGTGCGTCACGGGTTGGACGTGAGATTTCTCATCGAGTGCGACACCGGCATGGGGCGAAACGGCGTGCAGACGCCGGAAGCGGCGCTCGAGCTC
This sequence comes from Gammaproteobacteria bacterium, assembly GCA_041488255.1. Classification (GTDB taxonomy): domain Bacteria; phylum Pseudomonadota; class Gammaproteobacteria; order Burkholderiales; family SHXO01; genus SHXO01. Next base: position 468 of record JBGPOV010000218.1, read on the forward strand.
GCGAAGAAGGTCATGAAGCTACCGCGCATGCAGTTCGAAGGGCTCATGACCTTCCCCTCCCGGCATCCGAACACGCTGCTGTTCTTCGAGCAAGCGCTCGCGCTGTTCAAGCGAGCCGGGATTGCAGTGCCTGTGGTATCGGGCGGCGGCACACCCGCCATCTTCCGGGTGCAGGACTTCCCCATGCTCACGGAGCACCGCGCCGGCACCTACATCTACAACGACGTCATGACGGTGGCCTCCGGCACCGCCACCTGGGACAACTGTGCCATGCGCGTGCGGGCGACGGTGGTGAGCCGGCCCACCGACACGCGCGCAGTGATCGATGCCGGAACCAAGGTGCTCACCTCGGATCAGTACACGGTCAAGGGCTACGGCCATGTGCTCGAGTACCCCGAGGCGATCATCCCGCATCTGTCTGAGGAGCACGGGGTGATCGACCTGTCCGCCTGCCGCCAGCGGCCTGCGATCGGCGAGGTGGTGCATGTGGTCCCCAACCACTGCTGCGTGGTGAGCAACATGGTGGACGAGGTCTACGGCGTGCGCGGCGACGGCGTCGAGGTCGTCTGGCCGGTTGCCGCGCGAGGGACGGTGCGCTGACCCAGGCGAGTGTGGGATCCGGATTAAACGCTGTCTGAACCAGTTCCTTCGTCAACCGAGCGCAGCCAGCTCGGCCCGCACTCGCTCGGGCTCCCCGATCGTGCCAAGGCGCTCGAAGGCGGCGAGAGCCTGTCCGAGCGACGCGCGGCCCTCGCTGCAGCGACCTTGCTTTGCGAGCAGGCGACCATAACCAGCTCGCGCAAGAGCAACCTCGTTTTCCGCCTTGAAGCGCTCCAGCAGCTCGATGGCCTGCTCAAACCGCTCCTGACTCTCGTCGAGCCGGTTCGCCGCAAGCAGCACCTCGCCAAGAAGGCGCTGCGCCGGAGCGACCATGAAGAGCATGCCGCGCGGTTGGGACACCTCTATGGCCTGCTCCAGAGTGGCGCGGGCCTCATCGAGCTGGGCCGCGTTGAAGTACGCCTCCCCCAGAGCCACGAGCGCCACAACGTCCAGCCACCATTTGGCCAACCACATGGGAACCAGAGGCCTCAGTAATGCGATGGCTTCTACCGGGACGCGGGGAATCAAGGCCCAGCCATAGAACAGCTGTGCCCAGGCACGGTCTCCTGGGGTAGGTGCCCCCTCGAAGCTGGCCCGCGACCAGTGCACGGCTTCTTCAACAGCGCCCTTGTGAGTGTAGGGAATGGAAAGACTCCAGTGCGCGAACGAGATAAGGCTCGCGTCCGCCGCCTGCTCGCACTCAGCCAGCGCTGTCATCGCTTTGTCGATCGCCGAGTCCCAACGGGCCAATCTGGAGCAGGCCCAGGTCGATGCGCTGAGCGCGTAGAGGCGCAGCCGCAGGTTTGGGGCACGCGCCAAGGCGGCCAAAGCCGGCCCCTCAAAAGCGAGCGCATCCTCGAAGTCCCCCGTCTGCAGGTGTGACCACTGCAAATGCACGTAGGCGTGGCCGGCGCCCTCGAAGTTACCGGCTTGCTCGCACAGCGCTGCCGCGCGTCCCAACGTTTGAATCGCCTGACGCGGACGCGCGAAGCCGAACTGGCAGTGGCCCAAGCAAGTCTGGAAGTGCCCTCGCAGGCCCTGGTCGCTCAGCGCCTCGGCAATGGGCGCGAACCGCTCCAGGTAGCGCTCGTACTGCTCGAGCTGGTTGGTGAGGATGAAGACGTGGATCTGAGCGACCAGCAGCGCGATCCTTCTATGCCGGTTCTCCCCCGTGTCGGGCAGCTCGTCCAGCACCTTAATCGCCTGGTCGAAGTAGCCCTTGGCATCCACCACGGCATTGGCGCCGATCGCCTTGCGGTTCGCGCGCGACAGGTAGTCGAGCGCCTTCTCTTTCGCGGCGCTGTGCGAGAAGTGGTGAGCGAGCAGCTCGTAGTGTTCCTCCAGGCGGTCCGGGTAGAGCTGCTCGAGCCCGCGTCCAGCCGCCTCGTGCAACGCCGCTCGAGGGCCGCTGAGCAGGCTGTCGTAGGCCACTTCCTGGATCAGCGCGTGCTTGAACGTGTACACCAGCGCTTGCGCTTCAGCATGCTCGTAGAGCAGCTCGAGTTGCGTCAACGTGGCGAGCTGCTCATGCAGATCGGCCTCGGCCACCGCAACCGCCTCGAGAAGGCGCACGGGAAACGCTCGGCCGAGCACGGACGCCATCTGCACCACGCGCTTGGCCGGTTCCGGCAGCCGATCGATGCGCGCGGCCAGGACACCGTGGATGGTATCGGGCAGAACCTGAGCGGTGCTGCCTGTCTGCACCTCCAACGCCAGCGTGAGCTCCTCCAGGAACAGCGGGTTGCCCTCCGCTTTCTGCAGAATGGACTCCGTCGTCGAGTCCCTGAGCTCGGTGCGCCGGATCGTGGCCGCCACGATCTGCCGGCTTGCCTCGGTGGAGAGCACGGCCAACGGCAACTGGGCGGCGTAGCTCTTGCCGGCCCACGGCGCGCTGTATCCAGGGCGCGTAGTGGTGACGAGGAGAATCGACGACGCCGGGAGCTTCTCCACCAGGG
>JBGPOV010000219.1:0-2993 GCA_041488255.1 Gammaproteobacteria bacterium
CAAATCCACTCTCGCCCGGCTCATCCTGGGCGTGTGGAAACCCGTGAACGGGGTGATCAGGCTGGATGGCGCGGACGTTTCCGAGTGGCCGCGAGAGAAGCTCGGCCCGCACCTGGGCTACCTGCCGCAAGACGTGGAGCTGTTCTCCGGTACGGCCGCGGAGAACATTGCGCGCATGGGGGAAGTGGATTCAGAGGCGGTCATCGCCGCGGCGAAGCGCGCCAACGCACACGATCTGATCTTGCGCCTCTCCAATGGCTACGATACGCAGATCGGTGAGGGCGGTGCCACGTTATCGGGCGGTCAACGCCAACGGTTGGCGCTGGCGCGCGCCTTGTACCGGAACCCCCAACTAGTCGTGCTGGACGAACCGAACGCCAATCTAGACAGCGAGGGCGAGGACGCGTTGATGCGTGCCATGCTCAGGCTCAAGCAAGAGAAGGTGACGCTGATCGTGATCACGCACCGGCCCTCTCTGCTGGTCAACGTCGACAAGGTGCTGATGCTGCGCGAAGGTCAGGTGGAAATGTTCGGCCCGCGCGCGGAGATCATCGCGCGCGTGACGCGCGGCAGCGTCCAAGCTATCACGCCGGCGGTCGCTAGTCAGGTGCTCCCTCGGGCCGAAGGATAGGCATGCTGCTCAAGTTCCTTCTGCCGCCGGTGGGGGCGGACGATACCGAGAACGGACGCCGAATCATCTGGACCGGACTCATCGTGATCGCGGTCGCGTTTCTCGGAGTCGGTGGGTGGATGGCAGCGGCTCCGCTGAGCGGTGCCGTCATTGCACCCGGGGTGGTGAAGGTGGACACCAACCGCAAGACCGTGCAACACCAGGAGGGTGGAATCGTGAAGAAGATCCTGGTGCGCGACGGTGATCGGGTCAAAGCAGGGCAGACACTCATCGTGCTCGACGACGTGCGCGTGGATGCGGCGTTGGACCAGACGCGGACTCAGCTCGACGCCGAGCTTGCGCGCAACGCGCGGCTGACCGCCGAGGGTTCCCTCGCGGACCGCGTCACGTTCCCCAGAGACCTGATGCTGCGCGTGGGGGAGCCGCGTGTGGCGGATTTGGTTCGCAAGGAGAACGCCCTGTTCGCTGTGCGGCGGGGCGTGCTCGATAGTCAGATCGAGCTGCTGCATAGCCAGATCCACGAGACGCAGGAAGAGATCGCGGCGCTGCTCGAGCAGCAGAAAGCCGACGACAACGCCATACGCCTTCAGAAGGAGGAGCTGGCCGCGAACGAGGCGCTTACCAAGGAGGGGTTCGTGTCCAAGACTCGGCTGCTCGGCCTACAGCGAGGTGTGGCCGAATATGAAGCCAAGAAAGGGGAAGCGCAAGCCGAGCTCGCCAAAGCACGAGAAAAGGTGGTGGAGCTGAAGCTTCGCATACTGACCTTGCGCAACGACAGTATGAAACAAGCCACCGACGAACTGAAGGAGAGCACCAGCAAGACGTTCGATCTGCAGGAGCGCTTGCGGCCGTCGCGGGACGCCGCAGAGCGCCAACTGATTGCGGCACCGGTCTCGGGTACCGTCGTGGACCTGAAGGTGACCACGGTTGGGGCCACGATTGGACCGAGAGAGCCATTGCTGGATATCGTTCCCGAGGACCCGGACTTGATCGTAGAGGCCCACGTCCGGCCGGAAGACATCAATTATGTGCACAACGGTTCGGAGGCCGACGTGCGTCTGACATCCTTCAAGCAGCGCATTACACCGGTGGTGCCGGGCACGCTGGTCTATGTTTCTCCGGACCGGTTCACCGAGCGGTCGAACAATGCGCCGTACTACGTGGCGCATGTGAAGATCGCCGGCGAGGCGTTGCGAGAAGCTGGAAACCTTACGCTACAAGCGGGGATGCCCGCGGAGGTCTTCGTCAAAACCGCCGCCCGCACACCGTTGCAGTACCTGTTCGACCCCGTCACAGGCTACATCCGGCGCGCGATGCGCGAACCATGAGTTTGGCATGCCGCGAACGTGGGCCGCGCGGCGCCGGTTCCCCGGTTAAGTTCCTCGGCCGAGCTTGATCCCTAGCTGGGGGCTTTAGCCACTTGAGACTCTTGTAGTTCGACCTCACGCATTGCTTTCGTAGTGCGGTGCGCCAGCCGCAATCATGCTGTCGGTCCGCTACAATCCCTGTATTCTTCACATCTAAGCGACTCCAGCTCGTCATTATGGGTCCACTCCAAGGGCTGCGCGTCCTCGAACTCGGCACGCTGATCGCTGGCCCGTTCTGCACCCGCATCCTCGCCGAGTTCGGTGCCGAGGTGATCAAGATCGAGGCGCCCGGCGAAGGCGATCCGCTGCGCACGTGGCGCAAGCTGTACAAGGACACCTCGCTGTGGTGGTTCGTGCAGTCGCGGAACAAGAAATCGGTCACGGTCAACCTCAAGCACCCCGACGGGCAGGAGATCGTACGACGGCTGGCGCAAGGCTGTGACGTCTTGGTCGAGAACTTCCGTCCCGGCGCGCTGGAGAAATGGGGCCTGGGCTACGACCAGCTGTCGGCGGGCAACCGTGGTCTGGTCATGGTGCGGCTGTCGGGTTACGGCCAGAGTGGCCCGTACCGCGACCAGCCCGGCTTCGGCGCGATCGCCGAGGCCATGGGTGGTCTACGTTTTGTCACCGGCTACCCCGACCGGCCGCCCGTGCGCGCCGGCATCAGCCTGGGGGACGCCGTCGCTGCGATGTACGGCGTGATCGGTGCCCTGATGGCGCTGCACGCCCGCGCCGGCAATGGCGGGCACGGCCAGGTTGTGGATGTCGCCCTGTATGAGGCGGTGTTCAGCCTGATGGAAAGCCTGCTGCCGGAGTACGACATGGTCGGATTCGTGCGCACGCGCAGCGGCGCGTCGCTGCCGGGCATCGTGCCGTCCAACACCTATGTCACGCGCGACGGCAAGTACATCGTCATCGGCGCCAACGCCGACAGCATCTTCAAGCGCCTGATGACGGCGATCGGACGCCCGGACCTGGCCAACGACCCTGCTCTG
>JBGPOV010000220.1:0-2907 GCA_041488255.1 Gammaproteobacteria bacterium
AAGATCTTCGCCGGCGAGTACTCGGCCGAGATCTCGAAGCTCCTGGTGGAGAAGCCTACCGTCGTCTTCACCAGCTTCTGGGGCGGCGATCTGGTGACCTTTTCCGGTCAGGCCAAAGCCAGGGGGCTTCTGGAAGAGAGCTTGGTCGTCGTCAACAACACGGGTGCGGACATCAAGGACCTCACGCCGGGGATGCTGATCGGTTCGCGCGGGCCGCACGGCATCGTGTCGCCCGAAATGGAGAAGAACCCGCTGCGCAAAGAATTCATCGCGTTGTACCGGCAGAAGTACGGTCTCGCGAAAAACGACTACATCGCCCATGGCGCCTACCACTTTGTCCAGGCGCTGCAGGGGCTGCGCACCGCGTATGAGAAGGCCATCAAGGCGGCCGGACGCTGGCCCACCACCGAGCAGGTCGCGGCGGCATTCGAGGGGCTGGAGTTCGATACGCCCAGCGGTCGAATCGCCATGGCGATCGGCGGCGGTCATCAAGCGATCGAACCCGCCGGTTACGCCATTCTCAAGTTCGACCCCGCTCTGGGGGTCAATGTGTTCTCCGAGATTCGGATGTTCCCGGCCCGCTGCGTGAACCCACCCGACGGGATGAAGAGCCTGGACTGGATCGATCGCGGTTTCCCCGGCGCGCAATGCTAGCGGTCGGGTAGCGCGCCCGGGACGGCGAACCCGCCACGCGCTGAAAGGCCCCAGTGCGCCTTCTTCTCGTTGTCGCACTGGATGGGCTCACATACGCCTCGTGGCTGTTCCTCGTTTCCGCGGGGCTCACGTTCACGTATGGCGTGCTGCGCGTCCTCAACCTCGCGCATGGGAACCTCTATGCGTTGGGGGCGTACCTGGGCGCGACCCTGGTCCTCCGCTACGTGGCGACGGGATCCACGCCCGCGCTCGCGTATGGGCTTCTTTTCGTCGCCGCCGTGATCGTCGGGGTCGTGGTCGGGCCCCTGATCGAGCGAGTGTTCCTGCGGCGCGTCTACTCGCGGGACGAGGAGGTGCAGCTCCTGCTCACTTTCTCCATCTCGCTGATCCTCGAAGACGTCGTCAAGCTCGTCTGGGGCGTCAACCCGATCTTCGCCGACATGCCCTACACCTACCTCGGGCGGGTCCGCCTGGGTGGCATCAACTACGCCTGGTATCCGTTTCTGCTTACGGCCATTGCGCTGGCCGTGGGCGGCCTCCTCTGGCTTGTCGTTACGCGCACCCGGCTGGGCAAGGTGCTCGCCTCGGTGATCGCCGACCGCGAGGTCAGCTTGACGCTGGGCATCAACGTGCCTCGCGTCTATACATTGGCGTTCACCGCGGGCGCCGTGCTGGCCGCACTGGGCGGGGCGCTCACCGCGCCCATGTTTTCCCTCGCGCCCGGCGTGGGCGCCGAAGTGCTGGTCACGTCCTTTGCCGTCATCGCTATCGGCGGGCTGGGGAGCATTGGCGGAGCAGCCCTCGGGTCCATCGTCGTGGGGTTGGCCCGCTCGGCTGCGGTGTACTTCTTCCCCGAGCTGGACCTGTTCGCGATCTACCTGATCATGGCCCTGGTGCTACTGTTCCGGCCCCAGGGCTTCTTCGGGGAGATCGAGGTCCGTAGGATCTGACCCATGCCTGTGCGCGCCCGCACCGCCATCCTCTTGCTGCTGGGCGCGCTAGTCCTGCTTGTCGGGGTGCCGCTGCTGCTGTCCGGATGGATCCTGTTCCTGCTCACAGTCGCGGGCGCCAAGGCGCTCGCCGTGCTGGGCATCGTGCTCCTGCTGCGCGGCAAGCTGCTCACTTTCGGCCATGCCCTTTACTACGCTGTCGGCGCCTATGCGGCCGGGATGGCCGTCAAATACCTGGGTGTGCGCGAGACCCTCGTGTTGCTGGCTCTGGCGCTCGCGGCGGGAGTTGCGACCAGCGCGCTTCTCGGATTGCTCGTCACGCGTTACCGCGCGGTGTACTTTGCGCTGCTCAATCTCGCGTTCTCAATGGTGCTGTACGGGATGCTGCTGAAGCTGTACGCCATCACCGGCGGTACCGACGGCCTCGGGATTGCAGAGACGACGCTCGCCGGCTTCCGGCTCGGCGGTTCGTCGCTGCGTCTGGCGATGTACGAGCTGACGGTGGTGCTAGTCACGTTGCTGGTCTACTTTACGTATCGGTTCTTCATGTCCCCGACCGGCTACACACTGCGCGCGATCAAAGACAACGAAGTGCGCGTGGAATACATGGGCATTTCGGTGTGGCGCGCCGTCTACGTGTCCTACGTCATTGCGGGCGGCCTGGCCGCAGTCGCCGGCGGCCTGATCGCCATCTCGGTGGGACACATCACGCCCGACCTGGCGTTCTGGTCCCAGTCAGGCGAATTCGTTTTCGTGGCGGTTCTCGGCGGCACCGGGAGCGTGCTGGCGCCGGTCGTCGGCTCGATCCTGTTCGAGTTCGTGCGCAACTATGCGTTCGAGCTGTCGCCTTACACCTGGCAGATGACGCTGGGGATCGTGCTTCTGTTGATCATCTTCTTCCTGCCGGGCGGAGTGTGGAGCCTGACCGCGCTGGCTCTGCGGCGGGGCGGCCGATGAGCGCGCTGCTGGAGACCGTCGGCCTGACGCGGTTTTTCGGGAGTGTCCGCGCCGCGGAAGATCTCAACATGCGCGTAGAGCAGGGCGAGGTGGTCGGCATCATCGGGTCGAACGGCTCCGGTAAGACAACGTTCCTGAACCTGGCCACCGGATATTTGAAACCAGAACGCGGCCGCATCCTGCTCGCCGGCCGGGACACCACGGCACTGCCACCGCGCGCCATCACCCGGCTCGGCGTGGCCCGCTCATTCCAGATCCCGCAGCTGTACCTGGGCATGACAGTTCTCGAGACGGTGCTGCTGTCCCTCGCGGCGCGTGCTGGGCGGACCGGTGTGTGGGCGCCGCT
>JBGPOV010000221.1:0-2891 GCA_041488255.1 Gammaproteobacteria bacterium
CCGATCTCGCCGACCTCGCCGGCCGGCAGCTCGACGTTCGCGTTCTCCTGGCTGAAGACGCGCGTCTCGTAGCCTTTGGCCGCGCGCCCGCAGGTTTCGACGATGGTGATGGCGTCGTCGGTCGGCAAGGTGTATTGGTGCGACCCATTCTCGGTCATGCCGTAGATGTTCTGCGGTTTGATGCCCATGTCGAGAAAGCTTTGCGCCACCTCCCGCGGAATCGGCGAGCCGGCCATGTAGAAGATGAGCACGGCGCCGATCGTCTCGATGCCGCGCCGTCGCACTTCCGCGAGCACGTCGATAGCGTGCGTCGGCACGCCCATGACGTAGGTCGCACCCGTTTCCAGGATCCAGTCGAGCGGCTTCCTGTCGGCTGGTGGATCGTTGACCACCAGCTCGAGCCCGGCCGCAAGCATCTGCTCTACCGACACGGTCCCGATGTGGTGGCTCATCGGGCTCAGGCTGAGCAGGATGGTGCGGTGGTCGTGGTGCCAGTCCTCCACCATGGCGCGACCGTTCGCGAGCAGTGTATTGTCCGAGTGCATTACGCCTTTCGGAGAGCCAGTGGTGCCGGACGTGAAGGCGAGATAGATGATCTTGTCGGGATCGTCGTCGGCCGCAAGGCTCGGCCGCAGTCCTGCATCCGCGGCCGGATACGCGTGCGCCCGCGCGTCGGGACCGCTCGGGCCGGGCACGGAATAAACCGCCTGCATAAATGGCAGCGGCTGAGCGGCGGCGACGATGTCGGTCTTGCCGGCGTCCGCCCCGTAGCCCGGCTGCATGATCAGAACCACCGAGCGGCTGCGCTCGAGGAGCTGGACGATCTCGGCTACAGTGTAGTTCTGATGCAGAGACGGGCTGCAGACGTAGCCGTTGCGGGCGCAGGCGAGCAGCGTCACGACGCTCTCGGCGCGAGACGGCAACCAGACCGACACCCGTTGACCGCGGCGAACGCCGTCCAGGTGCAGGCGCTCGGCGACAGCGTCGACCCATATCAGCAGCTCGCGCCAGGTAAGCCGCACCCGCGCGTCGCGCAGCGCGTAGTCGGCGGGCCGCTCCACGGCGTGGCGCGACAGCAGCGAGTAGAAGGTGTCGCGCCGCCACGCCCCTTGTTCGTAGTAGCGCTGTGCCTCGCGCGGCGACAGCAGAGACAGAATGGTGGTCAAGATTGCCCGCCTGACGGCTGCGCGTCAACGGCCGAACTTGTCCGGGTCGGGCTTGCGCTTGGCGCGGAACGCCTCGCCCAACTCCTGCGATTCTTCAGTGTCGAGATACGTTCTCAGCAGGAGGTCGTGCGCCATCCGTGCCAGCCCGCCCACGCCGCCGTGACGGACGTTGAACGCGGCCTTGATCGAAGCGAGCGCGAACGCACCCCGCTCCGCCACCTCGAGCGCCATCTTGCGCGTCTCCTCGCGCAGCTTGTCATCGGGCACAACGCGGTTGATCAGGCCGATCGCTTGTGCCTCCCGGGCGCTGAGCCTGGGATTCAGCATCCACAGCTCCTTGGCCTTCTTCTTCCCGATCAGGTCCTCCAGGTACCAGGTGCCGAAGCCGGCGTCGAAGCTGCCCATCATCGGCCCGACCTGCCGGAACACCGCGCTCTCCTTGGCGATCGTAAGGTCGCAGACTATTTGTAGCACGTTGCCGCCGCCGACGGCGAAACCGTTCACCGAGGCGATCACCGGCTTCTGGAGCTTGTCGATCGCCTCGTACATCTCCAGCGTAGGCAGCACGCCGGCATAGAGGAGCGTGTCCTCCATGCCCTCTTTGCGCCCGCCGATGCAGAAGAACTTGTCGCCCGCGCCCGTGATCACCAGGACGCGTGTGCGAGTCTCGCGCCGGACCGCATTGACGGAGTCCCGGATCTCGTGGCACATCTGCGGGGTGAACATATTGCCGTCCTCGGGACGGTTCAAGGTGAGCCAGCCGATGGGGCCGTCTTCCTCGTACAGAATGGTCTCGAACTTCAACGGGGCCTCCGCTGTTCGGTAGCGGGGCAATTATCGCGCGATCGCGCGGGTGCGTGCTCGTACCTTTCGTGCTGGAGCCGCTTGGGCGGGCGGTGGGCTCACCGCGGTGGGTCAAGATGGCCGTGACTGAGGGCAGCTACTGCTAGGGAGAGGAAGGACACGCTGCAGTCAGGAGCGAGCCGCACTCGCTGCAGAACTTCTGGCCGGAAGGATTTTCGTGTTGGCAGCGGGGGCAGCTCATGCTCAACCCCTGGTGCAGCGGCGATAGTTCCGCGGGGCGCTGCCCGCGAGCTCAGGAGTGATTCATATCCCCAAAATCTTGCCGTGCGTTCGCACCATCCAGCGCTCGCGCGGCCTCTCATATAGTCACGCGCGGTGAAAAGGGGCGTTTAAATTTCGTATCCGCTGCAGCCCTCCTCCTGCCTAATGGTTCGCGCGTAGCCACACGCGGCTTTCAGTCCGTATACTCGAACACCTTCACGACTTTCTGCACCCCGCTGGTGGTGCTGGCGATCTCGGCAGCCTCGTCGGCTTCCTTGTGCGTTACGAGGCCCATCAGATAGACCACGCTATCTTCAGTCACGACCTTGATGCGGGCAGGGCCCACTTTGCTCGCGGTTGCGAGACGAGTCTTCACTTTGCTGGTCAGGTAGGCGTCGTTGGCGTGAGTGCCGCTTGAAGTAGCCGCGCCGACGACCATCTCGTTCTGGACATTACGCACATTCTGCACCCCTAGTGCGAGCGCACCGATTTCATCCTTGGCTTGCTGGGTCGGGGCTCCGCCCATCAGTACGACGTAGCGGTTGTAGCTCACAACGTCGTAGTGAACTTCGGTGCCGAATTTCTCTTCGATCCGATTGCCGATCTTTCTCTCGATGCCGCTATCCTCGATTTGGGTGGCGCTGGTGCGGCGGTCGTCGA
>JBGPOV010000222.1:0-2845 GCA_041488255.1 Gammaproteobacteria bacterium
CTGGTGGTCCCGCTCGACCGGGCCAACGTCGACACCGACGCCATGATCCCCAAGCAGTGCCGCAAGTCGATCAAGCGCACCGGCTTTGGCGTGAACCTGTTCGACGCGTGGCGCTATCTCGATCAAGGCGAGCCCGGCACGGGAAACGCCAAGCGCAGCCTCAACCCGGGCTTTGTGCTCAACCGGCCGCGCTACAAGGGCGCGCAGATCCTGCTCGCAAGAGACAACTTCGGCTGCGGGTCGTCGCGCGAGCACGCGCCCTGGGCGCTGATGGACTATGGCTTCCGCGCAGTGATCGCGCCGAGCTACGCGGACATCTTCTACTCCAACTGCTGCAACAACGGGCTGCTGCCGATCGTGCTGGACGCGGGCGCGGTCGATCGGCTGTTCCGCGAAGTCGAGGGCATGCCCGGCTATCGGCTGACCGTCGACCTCGAAAAGCAGACGATCACCACGCCTGCAGCGCACAGCTTCAGCTTCAGCATCGATCCTTTCCAGAAGCACCGTCTGCTCCAGGGCCTGGACGAGATCGCGCTCACGCTCACGCACGCGGACGAGATCCGCGCTTTCGAGGCGAAACGCAAGGCCGAACAGCCTTGGCTGTTCACGTGAACGGCGTGAGGCGTTCCCTCTCCCCTTGTGGTCCCTCTCCCTCTGGGAGAGGGGAGGGTGAGGGCTGGGTGAGGGGTTAGGGAGAGCGGGTTTTGCTAACCCTTCACTGAATAAGATGAACATCGCAGTTCTTCCCGGCGATGGCATCGGTCCGGAGATCGTCGGCCAGGCGGTAAGGGTGCTGGAGGCTCTGCGCTCCGACGGCCTGAAGATAGAGCTGGAGCACGCGCCTATCGGCGGCGCGGGCTACGATGCGGCCGGCGATCCGCTGCCCGCGGCGACGCTGGATCTCGCGCGCAAGGCCGACGCCGTGCTGCTCGGGGCCGTCGGTGGCCCGAAGTACGACGCCCTGCCGCGCGCCATGCGCCCGGAGCAGGGGTTGCTACGCATCCGCAAGGAGCTGGGTCTGTTCGCCAACCTGCGCCCGGCGGTGCTGTACCCCGAGCTCGCAGGCGCCTCCACGCTCAAACCGGAGGTCGTCGCTGGGCTGGACCTCATGCTCCTGCGCGAGCTGACCGGGGACATCTACTTCGGCCAGCCGCGCGGCCGGCGCCGGAGCGCTGCGGGCGAGCGCGAGGCGTTTGACACCATGCTATACAGCGAGTCGGAGATCCGCCGCATCGCGCACGTCGGCTTCCGGACCGCGCGCAAACGCGCGCGCAAGCTGTGCTCGGTGGACAAGGCCAACGTGCTCGACACCAGCATGCTGTGGCGCGAAGTGGTGAACGAGGTGGCCAAGGAGTATCCCGACGTGGAGCTGTCCCACATGTACGTGGACAACGCGGCGATGCAGCTGGTGCGCTCGCCCAAGCAGTTCGACGTCATCGTCACCGGCAATATGTTCGGCGATATCTTGTCCGACCAGGCCTCGATGCTCACGGGCTCCATCGGCATGCTGCCGTCGGCCTCGCTGGACGCGAACAACAAGGGCTTGTACGAGCCCATCCACGGCTCCGCCCCGGATCTCGCCGGCAAGCAGGTGGCAAATCCGCTGGCCACGATCCTTTCCACCGCCATGATGATGCGCTATACCTTCAATCAAGAGCAGGCGGCAACGCGCATCGAAGACGCGGTGAAGCGCGTGCTGGGCCAACGTGTGCGCACGGCGGACATCTACCAGCAGGGCTGCAAGCAGGTCGGGACGCGCGAGATGGGTGACGCAGTGATTGCGGCGCTCGCGCATCGGTAGCGGGCGAACGGCGAAGATGGGGGCGATGCGAGTCGGTTTCATCGGGTGGCGCGGCATGGTGGGCTCGGTGCTGACGGAGCGCATGCACGCCGAGCGCGACTTCGACCAGGTCGAGCCGGTGTTCTTCACTACCTCCCAGGCGGGCGGCAAAGCGCCGGCGATCGGCAAGGAAGTGCCGCCGCTCAAGGACGCGCGCAGCCTTCCCGAGCTGAAGGCGATGCAGGTGCTGATCTCGTGCCAAGGCGACGATTACACCAACGAGATTTACCCCAAGCTGCGCGCCGCGGGCTGGAACGGCTACTGGATCGACGCGGCCTCGGCGCTGCGCATGCAGCCCGACGCGGCGATCATCCTCGACCCGGTCAACCTGAGCGTGATCGAGCGCGCGCTGGCCCGCGGCGTCAAGAACTACATCGGCGGCAACTGCACCGTGAGCCTGATGTTGATGGGTGTGCACGGGCTGCTCAAAGCGGGCCTGGTGGAGTGGGTGACTGCTATGACCTATCAGGCCGCCTCCGGGGCCGGCGCGCAGCACATGCGCGAACTGGTGGCGCAGATGGGCGTGCTGCACGGCGCCGCCGCCAAGCTGCTCGAGGATCCGGCCTCGTCCGTCCTCGACATCGACCGCGCCGTGTCCGACGCGCTGCGCGGGCCGAAGTTGCCGGTCGAACAGTTCGGCCACGCGCTCGCCGGAAGCGTGCTGCCATGGGTCGACAAGGACCTCGGCACCGGTCAGAGCCGCGAGGAGTGGAAGGCGCACGCCGAAGGCAACAAGATACTCGGGCGCGAGGCCGATCCGATTCCGATGGACGGCATCTGCGTGCGCATCGGTGCGATGCGCTGCCACAGCCAGGCGCTGACCATTAAGCTCACCCGCGAGGTGCCGTTACCCGAGGTCGAAGCCATTCTCGCAGCGGCGAACGACTGGGTGAAGGTCGTGCCAAACACCCGTGAGGCGAGCCTGGAGGGTCTGACGCCAGCGCAGGTGTCGGGGACTCTCGAGGTGCGTATCGGGCGGCTGCGCAAGTTGCCCATGGGCGGGCA
>JBGPOV010000223.1:0-2820 GCA_041488255.1 Gammaproteobacteria bacterium
CTCCGGCATGGGCGAGCCTCCGCCGAAGACGTTTTGCAGCGAGGACAGATCCCGCGCCGCGGTGCCCGGATGCGCCAGCAGGTCGACCACCATGGTGGGCACGTTGGCCCAATGGGTGCACCCGTAACGCTCGATCATGTAGCCGGCTGCTTCAGGGTCCCAGCGTGGCAGCAGCGCGATGGTGGCGCCCGCGTAGATCGGCGCGTTCATGCTGTGCTGCATGCCGGTGACGTGGAACAGCGGAGCGGTGTCAAGCGCCATCGAGTCGGCCCCCATGCCTTCCCAGATTGCGCCGCCCACCGCGGTGAACATGATGGTGCTGTGGGTGTGCATGCAGCCCTTGGGCTTGCCGGTCGTGCCGGAGGTATACAGGATGGCGCACAGGTCGTCGGGGCTGGCCTGCGCGGGCTGCGGTCCGTAGGCCGCGGCCAGCGCGTCGTCCCAGCCGACCACGCCGGGGTCGAGGATCTCGCGGCGCGGCGCGCTCACGAGGTCTGGTGGCTTCAAGGCTGCGGGCGCGGTGAGGTAATCCGAGTAGGTGGCCAGGATCGCGTGCGAGAGTCCTTGTCCCATCAACGGCTTGAACTGGAGATACAGCTCCTGGGCGATGATGGCCGTGGTCGCGCCGCTGTCGTTGACGTAGTGCTCCAGCTCCTCGGTGACGTTCATCGGGCTTACCGGCACCACCACAGCATCGCAACGCAGGATCGCGTAATAGGCGAGGACGAACTGCGGGCAGTTCTGCGCGCTCAGCAGCACGCGGTCGCCCCTCCCGACACCACAGCGCTGCTGCAGGAACCCGGCAAGTTGCTCGGCCTGGCGCTTGAGCTCCGCGTAGCTCAGGTGGGAGTCGTAGAAGATCGTCGCGGGCTTGTCAGGATAGCGCGCCGCCGCCACCTCCAGGTTGTGCCAGAGCGTGGTCTTAGGCGTCGTCAGGCTCTTCGGATATTGCTTGGGCCAGACCTTCGGATAGTCCTTGGGTTCCATCTCGTGGAGAGCTCAAGCCGGAGTCCGTTGCTTCTCCCGTTCCTGAAGCAGGCGCCACTGCACCTTGCCGGTAGCGGACTTGGGAAGGCTGTCGGCGAACTCAATCAAGCGTGGAATCTTATACGCGGCCATGTGCTCGCGGCACCAGCCGATGATCTCTTCGGGACTGACCTTGTCGCGCCGGCCTGCTTTCAGCACGATGAGGGCCTTCACCGTTTCGCCCCGGTGCGGATCATTGGTCCCGATGATGCAGGCCTCTTGCACATCGGGGTGGGCATACAAGATTGCTTCCACCTCGGCAGGCCAGACCTTGTAGCCCGAAGCGTTGATCATGCGCTTCAGTCTGTCGACGATGAAGAAATAGCCTTCGTCATCGTACCTCCCGAGATCGCCGGTGCGGAAGAAACGCTTGCCATCCAACTCTATGAAGCAGGCCGCAGTCGCGTCCGCATTCTTCCAGTAGCCGCGGAAGATCTGCGGTCCGCTCGAGACGATCTCGCCGACCGCCCCCGGCCCCAGCTCTTCGAGCGTGTCGGGGTCGACTACGCGTGCATCGGTGTCGCAGATCGGGATGCCCAGGCATTGCCGCTTGGGCCGGTCGGGCGGGTTGATGTGAGTGGGCGCGATGGTCTCCGACAATCCGTAGCCCTCGATGTAGTCCAGCCCTGTCAGGTCCTTGAGCCGCTTCGCTACCGCCTCGGGCATCGCTGCTCCGCCTCCACCGATGCGCGACAGGCTGGAGATGTCGTATTTCGCCAGATCAGGGTTCGCCAGAAAGTCGATGGCCATCGTGGAGATGTTGGTCCATCCGTCTACCTGGGAGCGTTGAATCAGCCGGGCTGCGGTGTCCCGGTCCCACCTCGTCATCAGCACCACGGTGCCACCGGTGAACACCGGCTGATTCATGTTGCTTTGCATGCCGGTCACGTGGAACAGGGGCAACGTGCCCAGCACGGTAGCGTCGGGGCCGGCGCCGAACCACAGTGCGCCCGAGACGATGGTGCTCATGACCGTGGAATGGGTATGGATGCAGCCCTTGGGCTTGCCCGTCGTGCCCGAGGTGTAGGGCATCACGCACAGATCGTCGGGCCCGGCCAGGTGTGGCCCGGGCGCCAGCCCTGCGCCCAGCGCGTTGCGCCACAGCGTGACGCCCGCGTCGGCTAGGGGCTGACGCGGCAGCCTGACGGCCTCTGGCACGTTGAGATCGGTGGGCCGCGTGACATAGTCCGAATAGGCCGCGACTACGGCGTGGCGTAGGCCTGCCTGCCCCAACAGCGGCCGCACCTGCGGATACAGCTCCTGGCCGGTGAGAATGACGGCGGCGTCGCTGTCGGTGACGTAGTGAAGCAGCTCCTCGGTGAGGTTCATCGGGTTCACCGGCACCACCATGGCGTCGGCGCGCAGGATCGCGTAGTAGCCGATGAAGAACTGCGGGCTGTTCTGCATGAACAGCAGTACCCGGTCGCCGCGCGTCACTCCGCAACGCCGCTGCAGGAACCCGGCCAGTGCATCGACCTGCGCCTTCGTTTCGCGGAAGGTGAGCGGGGTGTCGTAGTAAACCAGCAGGCGCTTCTCGGGGTAGCGCGTGGCCGAGACCTCCAGATTGTAGTAGAGGCTGGTCTGCGGATACGTCAGGTTCTTCGGCAGTTGCTTGGGCCAGAACCTGTGGTGGCGTGGCTCCATGCTGCTCCCCCTCGCCCGACGGGCGATCATCGTTTGCTCATATGTTACGTCCTTCGGGCTGAATTAGGGCCGTGAGCGGTGGGTCCCGCGACCGCAGCGCGGCGGCTTGCTTTACCCGGAAAACCGTTTGTGTCAGTATCCAGCGCAAAG
>JBGPOV010000224.1:0-2768 GCA_041488255.1 Gammaproteobacteria bacterium
AAGTGCGGATACACCTCGGTGTGCGAGTTCCACTATATCCACCACGATCCGCACGGCCGCCCCTTCGCTAATCGGCCCGAGCTCTGTGAGCGACTCATTGCCGCCGCCGTTGCCGCGGGTATCGGCTTGACGCTGCTTCCCGTCCTGTACGAGCACAGCGGTTTCGGCAGACGGCCGCCTCTGCCCGAGCAACGCCGGTTCGTGAGTGCGCCCGAAGACTTGCTCCACATGCTGGCGGAGTTGCGCCGCGCACATCCCGAGCACGATCAGCTGCGATATGGGGTGGCGCCACACTCGCTGCGCGCGGTGTCTCCCGAATCTTTGGGCCGACTCGTGGCGGGTCTGGATACCGCCGACGCAAGCACGCCCGTTCACATCCACGTGGCCGAGCAGACCGGCGAGGTCGCCGACAGCCTTGCCGTTCTGGGTGCGCGTCCCGTAATGTGGTTGCTGGATCACTTCGAGATCGACACGCGCTGGTGCCTGGTGCATGCCACGCACATGCGTGCAGAAGAGTCCGAGCGGGTCGCCCACAGCGGTGCCACGGTGGGGCTGTGTCCCTCCACGGAGGCGAATCTAGGGGATGGCATTTTCGACGCGGCGGGCTACTTCGCAGCCGGGGGGGCCTGGGGCATTGGATCGGACAGTCACATCAGCGTCAGCGTGCGGGAGGAGCTGCGATGGTTGGAGTACGCGCAGCGCCTGCGCCATCGCACACGCAACGTCCTCGCCAGCGCCGCGGCGCCCCACGTTGCCGAACGCCTGTTCCTGCAGGCCGTGTCGGGAGGGGCGCAGGCAAGCGCCCGCAAGGTCGCAGGCCTCGCGGTCGGGCAGTGCGCCGATCTCTTGGTACTGGACCGCGACGGTCCCGACTGCTCGCTCGCCGATCCCTCGCTTGCGCTTTCGGCCTGGATCTTCGGCAATCACGGTAACGAGGGCGTGTGCGACGTGATGGTTGGCGGCCGCTGGGTCGTAGAAGCGGGCCATCACGCCCGCGAAGAGAGCGCCCTGCATGGTTATCTGGGTGCGCGGGACGCTTTGCTAGAACGATAGCGACACCGCCCGGCAATGACAGCGGATATGACCAAGACGTTCGAGCTGAGATGCGGAACGGCACCGCTGTTGATCTCGATGCCGCACCCGGGCACGCTCCTACCTCCCGACATCGCTGCGCGGCTGACGGGCGCCGCGCTCCGGCTGCCGGATACCGATTGGCATCTGGAGCGTCTGTATGACTTCACGGACGCGCTCGGGGCCTCGGTCATCGTCGCGACACACTGCCGGTACGCGATCGATCTCAATCGACCTCCCGACGACACCAGCCTTTATCCCGGGCAGGATACGACCGGGCTGTGCCCGTTGGACACGTTTCACCGTCAAGCGCTCTACCGCGAAGGGCAGCAGCCGGACGCCGCCGAGATTCGACGCCGCATCGACCAGTATTGGGAGCCATACCACGCGGCGCTGCAAAGCGAGCTCAACCGCCTGCGCGAGCGTCACGGGACAGTGGTGCTGTGGGACGCCCATTCGATCTGCTCGGTGCTGCCGCGCTTCTTCGAGGGTCGGTTGCCGGATCTCAATCTCGGCAGCGCCGGAGGAACGGCGTGCGACAAGAGCCTCGCACAGCTGGTCCTGCAGATCGCTCGGAGCCATCCCCGCTACAGCGCCGTCCTCGACGGTCGGTTCAAGGGAGGATATATCACCCGTCGCTATGGGCGGCCCGCTGAAGGATTGCACGCGATCCAGCTCGAGCTGGCGCAGGTCACGTACATGCAGGAGGAATATCCTTATGCCTTCGACGAGAGCCGCGCCGCCGCGCTTCGGCCGATGCTGACACAGATGCTTCGCGGAGGGCTGCGCTGGGCGCAGAGCTAGAAGTCCCCGGTCAAGAGTCAAGCAGTCAAGGGCAAGCGCTCGAGGGTCCAGCCCCGGAAGGCCGCAGGCGACGAGAGAGCACTCGGGCCGCCGCCCGCGCTCAGGTTTCGCGCTTCTTGCGGGCGGGAAGGAACACCTGGCGCTCGAGCAGCAGCCGGAGCTTGTGGGCGTCCGGGTGTCGGCTGGAGGAGAGGTATTTCACTGCACCGGCTTCCGAGTAGCCCCAAAGCCCGCAGTCGGGGAGCTGCGCACAATTGGCCGGATCGGCGCGCCGTCGCATGGTCTCCGAACCCTCCTTTCCGAGCACAGCCAGCAAGTCCTCGTCCACGATCCAGGGATAACCGGCCACGTACCGAACGCGCAGCCGGTAGCTCTCGAACGCGATCACGTCGCCATCCCACTCGCTCCAAGCCGATCGCTTCGTTCCCCGCACCAGCATCGCCACCAATTCGAGGATCGGCTTGGCCATCAGGACACCCCATACCGGCGCCGCAAGTACCAGGCCCGTCGCTCCCGATCTCTCGTAAAGCAACCATGTCACCAGAGAGCCGATCGCGAGGCGGATCGCCAGCTTAATCAACAACCCGCGGCTCGTGCCTTCACGGTCCAGGGAAGACGCCATGACATCGAGTGCCGAGCATTGTTGAGTTGAGCTGGGGGATCATGCAATGGGGGGATGGATACCTCAACAGTGCCCAAACGAGAGAACTATGACGAAAGTTATATCGAGGGCAGCTGCGGCGTCATCGGTATTGACCTGTTTTCCTCGCTCGAGGGGTGGGTCCTCTCGGTGAGACGTTTGTGGGTGTAAGTCTCGGGGCGGCTGAACCGACCTAAGGCCAAACCTGGCCTCGGCCACGGGTGGGTTGGCCCCCGGGCGTGAATAAGTCACA
>JBGPOV010000225.1:0-2763 GCA_041488255.1 Gammaproteobacteria bacterium
CCGCGTCTCCCGTGTCCCAGTACAGCCAAACGAACGCGAGCAGGGAAGTGACCGGAAGCGATGCGACCAAGGCGCCCAGTAGTGAGCTGCGTTTGGCGAGCTCGGCGACCAAGACGACGAGCACAGCCGAGATCAGGACCTTGATCGCGTAGTAGGTCATCGGGCCTCGTCAGTCTACCCCCTAGCGCCTGAGCATCGGGGCGCGCAGCAGCATGTCCCGAATGTGCTCCTCGCACCTCCTGACTGCCTGCCGGACACCTGAGGCATGCGCGCAGGAAGAAGCCGGCGCGCGGCGTGTTGCGCCGGCAAGTAGAGTATGATGCAGGCGTTGTTGCCCGTGCCGACCGCCATCGTGCGAAGTACGCCGCTCATCGCGCCGCCGTTCCGGACGCCTCATACCAAGAAAGGACAGGTGACCATGCGCCTGCTGCTCATCAACCCGCGGTTCCCGGAAAGCTTCTGGAGCTCCAAGTGGGCGCTCAGCGAGGTCCTGCCGAACAAGCGCGCCATCAACCCGCCGCTGGGCCTGGCCACCCTGGCGGCGCTGTCCCCGCCGCACTGGGAAATCGAGATCGTCGACGAGAACATCGAGCCGATCCCCCTGGAGCCTGAAGCCGACCTCGTCGGCGTGTGCGGGATGGGCGTGCAGTTCCCGCGCCAGCAGGAGCTGCTGGCCTACTACCGCGGCCGCGGCCACTACGTCGTTGCCGGAGGCAGCTATGCGTCGCTGTGCCCCGAGCAGTACACCACGCACGCCGACACCGTAGTCGCCGGGGAAGCCGAGTATATCTGGAAGGAGTTCTGCAGCGATTTCGAGCAGAACATCCCCAAGGCGCTGTACCACGAGACCGGGACTGTAGCGCTCACCGATTCGCCCACGCCGCGCTTCGACCTGCTCAAGCTCGACCGCTACTCCTACACCTCGATGCAATTTTCGCGCGGCTGCCCGTTCCGCTGCGAGTTCTGCGACATCATCATCATGTTCGGCCGCAAGCCGCGCGTGAAGAGCCTGGAGCAGGTGGGCCGCGAGCTGGACGAGCTGCGCCGCTTCAATATCCACAACGCTTTTTTCGTGGACGACAATTTAATTGGCAACCTGCCGATGGCCAAAAAACTGCTGGCCTTCCTCAAGGAGTACCAGGAAAAACACAACTACAGGTTCAGCTTCGGCACCGAAGCCTCGCTCAACATGGCACAGCACAAGGACCTGCTGGAGTTGTTCCGCCAAGCCAACTTCGGCTGGGTATTCATCGGCATCGAGTCGACCGACCCCGCGAGTCTGAAGGAGACCCTCAAGACCCAGAACCTGCAGGAGGACATCCTCACCTCGGTCCGACGCATCTACTCCTACGGCATCGACGTCCTGGCCGGATTCATCATCGGCTTCGACCACGACACGCTGGGAACCTTCGAGCAACAGTACCAGTTCATCACCGACGCCGGCATCCAGTTCCCCATGATCGGGCTGCTCACGGCGTTGCCCAAGACCCCGCTCTACGACCGCCTGAAAAAGGACGGCCGGCTGAGCACGTTGGAGGACGTGCACGAGAACACCCGGCCGAGCACCAACGTCATCCCCAAGAGCATGCCCTACGAGGCGATGGTCGACGGCTACATCGCGCTCTACAAGCGCCTGCTGACGGACCGCGAGATCGCGCTGCGCATCCGCAACCAGGTGCGTTACCTCACCGCGCCGAACTACGGCGGCGGCTACTCCAGGCGGGATGGGCTCAAAATCATCTGGAAGCTGATCTGGAAGGGCATCGTGCCCGGGGGCCCAGGCCGGATCTGGCACTTCCTGCGCAGCCTCCCCTGGCGTGCGCCGTCTCAAGTACCTACGGTGGTCGCGGACTGGATCGGGGCCCTTTCCATGTGGGAGTTCGCGCAGCGGCGCGTGACGCTCGAACAGATCGAGGCCAGCTCCCTGGAGCGGTGGGTGGATTCCGTGCGCAACGCCATAGGCGGGTATCTGGCGGACGGCAAGGTGACGTTGAAGCTTCACCACACAGGCGCCCCTGACCTGGCGGTCTGCCTCAAGGGCCTGCTCGACGGGCATTTCTTCAAGCGTGCGGCGCCGGGTCTGGAGCGCCTTCTCAAGCACACACGCGCCAGCGTCACCCTGCGTGTCGAGGCCTTCCAGGCCCATCAACTGGACCACTTCCAGGGCCTGCTTCGGCGGCTCGCCCGCTACGGCGACCGCGTCCACATCGTCGTAGACGAACGGCTTCGAGCGCTGGTGCCAATCGACTCGTCCGTGTTCAACCTGGTTCTGGCGCCGCGCGCCGACTGAGCCGCATTTCTCACTGACAAGCGCACGTCGCCAACGCGCGCACCAAAGACTCGCCCCGCGCCCGGTGAGGCAGCGAGGGCGCAACGGCTGTCAGCCAGCAACACCCCGTGCGGAGTTCAGCCGCGGCCAACGAACGGCATCTTGGTCGCCATGATGGTCAGGAACTGGGCGTTGGCGTCCAGCGGAAGGCTCGCCATGTAGAGCACGGCGCTCGCCACGTGGCCCACATCCATGAGCGGCTCGACCGCGATCGAGCCGTTTGCCTGCGGGACACCGTTCGCCATCCTTGCTGCCAGCTCGGTGTGAGCATTGCCGATGTCGATCTGGCCGCAGGCGATGTCGTACTTTCTTCCATCCAAAGATGTGGATTTGGTGAGTCCCGTGACAGCGTGCTTGGTCGCGGTGTAGGGAGCCGAGTTGGGCCGCGGGGCGTGAGCCGAAATGGAGCCGTTGTTGATGATGCGCCCGCCCCG
>JBGPOV010000226.1:0-2614 GCA_041488255.1 Gammaproteobacteria bacterium
AAAGCGGCCGTTGCTCCGCGCGCGACAAGATCGACATCCGTGCTTAGCATTTCGGGCCTGATCGCCGCATGGATGCAGGTCCAATGGCCCCCCGCCGTGCCCGCTCATCTCCGCGCGGTCGGCGTGATCCTAACGTTCCGAATTCAGTCTAGGCATGGGCGGAAATCACGCTCACAAGCCAGTAATCAACCGTTCGGGCCCTGACACAGCCGTAGGCGCAGTCTTGCGGTCACGTCCGCTCTACCGGCAGACCGGCGCTCTTCCACTCGGGGAAGCCCTCCTCCAGCCGGCGCGCCTTGCGCCCCTTCTTGCGAAGCTGCACCACGGCTTCGAACGCCAACAAACAGTACGGGCCGCGGCAGTAGGCGATGATTTCCCTCCCGCTGGGAATCTCGTGCAAGCGTTTTGTGAGTTCGATCAGCGGCACGTTGATCGCCCCGCGAATGTGTCCCGCGGCGTACTCCTCTGGTGGACGCACATCCAAGACAGTGACCACGCCTGCCCTTGCACGCTGTAACAGCTCCTTGGCAGGAACTGGCTCGAGGCTGTCTTTGCTCTCGAAGTACAACTTGACCAGCTTATCCACCTCGGCCAGGTGCTCCTGGCCCACGACGCGTAAGGCTGCCAAGAGCCGCACGATGCTGTCACCGGAGAGGCGGTAAAAGACATACAGACCTTCCTTGCGGGCGGCCGCCAACCCAGCCTGACGCAGTTGCTGCAAATGCTGAGAGGTATTGGCCACGGAAAGCCCGGTCATCCGCGCGAGTGCGTCCACGCTTCGCTCGCCCTGGGCCAGGTACTCCAGCATCTGCAACCGCTTCCCGCTGGAAAGCGCTTTGCCGACGCGGGCGAACTGCTCGAACAAATCGCTCTTGAAGGTCTTGTTTGACATCTCTCGGAATCCGCGTAATATACGCACTATTCAAGTACTCTATTGAATACTACAGCAGTTTATCACGTAAAGCGAGCGCTGAGCCAAGGTCTGTTGATTATGGAGCCTTTTCTCTTGAATCACGAGCTGCTAGTGAGGCTCGGCTTCTTCTTCGGCATCTTCGCGATCGTGGCGGCGTGGGAGATGGCGGCGCCGCGGCGTGCCTTGCACGCTAGCAAGACGGTGCGCTGGACGAACAACCTGGGGGTCACGGTCCTCAACAGCATGCTAGTCCGGGCGATCCTTCCTGTCGCGGCGATAGGTGTGGCCGGCTTTGCCGCAGAGCGCGGGATGGGGCTGTTCAACTTGTTTCACGTTCCGTATCCCCTCGCGATCCTGCTTTCGGTGCTGGCGCTGGACCTGGCGATCTATCTGCAACACTTGATGTTCCACGCCGTGCCGCTGCTGTGGCGTCTGCACCGCATGCACCATGCCGACCTGGATTTCGACGTGACCACGGGCGCGCGTTTCCACCCTATCGAGATCGTCCTGTCCATGCTGCTCAAGTTTGCTGTGATCCTGGTGCTGGGTCCACCGGCGCTGGCGGTGCTGATGTTCGAGGTGCTGCTCAACGCCACGTCGATGTTCAACCACGGCAACGTGCGCATCCCCACGGCCGTAGACCTCATTGTGCGATGGCTGGTGGTCACGCCCGATATGCATCGTGTCCATCACTCCGTCAGCCCGCGGGAAACCAACAGTAACTTCGGGTTCAATCTGCCGTGGTGGGACCGCCTGTTCGGCACCTACCGCGCCCAGCCCCAGGCCGGGCACGACAGAATGACCATCGGTATCGAGCAGTTCCGCTCACCGCGAGAGCTGTGGTTCGACCGGATGCTGCTGCAGCCGTTCCGAGGCGAGGACGGAGGTTATGCGATCGGCCGGCGCGAGGAGGCGGCGCGATGATGACGCGAGCTGCATTACCGCGTCTGGGGCTCGTCTTCGGCCTCGCCGCCATGGTTGCCTGGGCATTGCTGCACCGGCCCGTCCTGGACGCCACGAATCTCCAGCATCAGATCCAAAGCATGGGACCCTGGGCGCCGCTCGCCTTCATCGCGCTCTTTGCCCTGGGGACAGTAGTCTTCCTGCCGGGGGCCGTCTTTGGCCTGGCCGGAGGGGCCCTATTCGGCCCCTTGTGGGGCACCGTCTGGAACCTCATTGGCGCAACGCTCGGAGCGACGCTGGCCTTCCTGGCTGCACGCTACATTGCCGGCGACTGGGTCGCCCGCCGCACTGGGGGGCGCCTCAAGGAAGTGATCCAGGGCGTAGAGGCCGAACGCTGGCGCTTCGTGGCGTTCGTCCGGCTCGTGCCGCTGTTTCCCTTCAACCTGCTCAACTACGCGCTTGGGCTGACTCGAATCCGCCTGGACCACTACATCCTGGCATCGCTCCTCGCAATGGTCCCCGGGACCATCGCCTACACCTGGCTGGGTTACGCCGGGCGCGAGGCGGCAGCGGGCAGCGAGACGGCGGTGCGCAACCTTCTGCTGGCTCTGGGTCTGTTGGCGGTCGCCGCTTTCCTGCCGCGGCTCCTGCGACGCCTTCGCCGCGCCAACGGAGGATGGGTCGACGCCGGTAGCCTCAAGCGCCAACTCGACAAGCACGACGGACCGTTGGTGATTGACGTACGGGGGACCGACGAGTTCACCGGGCCGCTCGGACACATCCCGTCCGCTCGCAACG
>JBGPOV010000227.1:0-2608 GCA_041488255.1 Gammaproteobacteria bacterium
GAGATGTGCGAGGAATCTGCCTTGAGTCGGAAACGGTGCACTTTATGCCTTACCGCTGAGCCGGATCAAGCTGCGCGCCAGCAGCGGTGCGATCGAGATGACCTCCAGGCGCGGGTCCGGCGCGCTGGGCACGCTGCCGGTCGTGACGATCCGCCGCACCGATCGCGCGCAGATGCGCTCTAGCGCGCCCGGGGCCATGACCGCGTGGATGAACACCGCATGTATCTCTTTAGCTCCGGCATCAACCAAAGCAGCGGCGGCCCCTACTATCGTGCCGCCGGTGCTGGCCATGTCGTCGACGATGAGGCATGTGCGGCCGCTCACCTCACCCAAGACCTGCAGGGGAACGGCGATATCGGGACGCGGACGCCCCTTGGCAACGACCGCCAGCGAGGCCTGCAAGGCGGAGGCATAGCGCTGCGCGCGCTTCAGCCCACCTGCATCGGGAGAGACGATCACGAGATCGCGAATCCCCCAGCTGCGGATGACCGGCAGCATCAGCTCGTCGGCCTGCAGGTGGATGAGCGGCATCTCGAATGCGCTTTCCAGGGCCGGTGAGTGCAGCTCCAGCGCGACCAGCCTGTCGATCCCGGCGACCAGCAGCAGGCGTGCGGCCAATTGGGCCGAACGCGGCTCGCCGGCGCTCTTGCGCGCGTCCTGGCGCGCGTAGCCGAAATACGGCACGATTGCCGTGACGCGCGCAGCTCCTCCGGCGCACGCCGCATCGGCGATCAGCGCTAGCGTCATCAGCCGCTCGTTGGTGGGCGGCGAAGTCGGCTGCACGATGTACAGGTCCGCATCCTGAACGTCGGCCTCGATCCGGACCCGGGTCTCCCCGTCGGCAAATGCCGAGACCGAGGTCGGTATCAGGTGCGCCTCGGTTAGGCGCGCAATGTCTCGCGCCAATTCCGGGTGCGCGTCGCCAGCGATGAGCGCCATCCCGGGCTTGCCATGCGCACCGTTACTGTCGGGCATCGATGATCACGCTGGCGGTTGATCGGGTAGGATCCATCCGACGATGACCAATGTTTCAGCTTACACGCGGTTCGCCCATTTTGTCTGCTCTCGCTAACTGGCCGCACGCCGCCTCAGGGCATCTCTGTGGGGGTCGGCGCCGGTCCGAGCGACCGCAGCATCTGTTTGAATCGCTGCCACTCAGTCGCGACCCAGATCTCTGAGTACGCGCGACCATGGGCACGGATCAAAGTCGACACCTTGGCCGCCGTGTCATTGTCCGGGGCCTCAAAAATGTCCAGGTAATCGTACGGGCCGAGGATCGCGTAACTCTGCTTCCACTTCACGTCAGGACAAGAAGCGCGGATGCGGTCCATGGCTTTGCGTTCCAGGTCTTCCAGGGTGTGCGTCGAGCGGACGATCTCCGGGCACACGCGCGTCAGCATCACATAAGTTGGCATT
Source organism: Gammaproteobacteria bacterium (assembly GCA_041488255.1). GTDB lineage: Bacteria > Pseudomonadota > Gammaproteobacteria > Burkholderiales > SHXO01 > SHXO01. Next base: position 1,417 of record JBGPOV010000227.1, read on the forward strand.
CGGGTTTCCTCCGGGCAGAGATGATAGGGAGGGGGCTGCAGCGAACGTCCAGCCTCGGTAAGATTATTCACACCGCGTCGGCGCTCGGGTATTGACCAGGATCAAATGGGCGCCTCATCCGAGAGGATATCGTTGCATTGCTGTCTTTTTACGGAGGCAATCATGGGCGCTGTCGAGAGCAGCAGGCTCGTTCTGCACAGGGGACGTGAAAGCACGGACAGGTTGGAGGAGCAGGCGGAGCAGCCTGAGGCGGAGGGCAACAAGGAGGCTCCGAGCGCCCACGAGCGCAAAGAGATGATTGCAGTGGCTGCATACTATTGCGCCCAAAGGAGAAACTTCGATCCTGGCCGCGACCTGGAGGACTGGCTGGAGGCTGAGGCCGAGGTGAACGCTCGACTCGAGGCGCGGTGAACTGCCCGCTGCGCTGGGCACCGCGTCGCATTCGCGCAAAGTCTCCCAACGACCGGGGCGCGGCAGGTGGCTAACTGAGACCATAAACTAAGAGGGATTGTCATGCGTGGCTACAGCGATGCGCGGGACCAGCTCGTAGACGACGTCAAAGCGGTTATCGGGGACGTGGAAGAGCTGCTCAAGGCTGTGGGAGCCGAGTCCAAGGAGAAGGTCGCGAGTGTAAAGCCGCGGCTCGAGGCCGGCCTCCTGCGTGCGAGGGCGCAAGTTGCGGAAATGGAAGAGGCGGTCGAAGCGCGTGCGCGGCGGGCCTTACACAATGCGGACAGTTACGCCCACGAGAATCCATGGAAGACCGCCGGAGTGGCGGCGGGCGTGGGCGCCGCGTTGGGCGCAATCATCGGCGTGCTGCTCGCCAAGCACTAGATCCGGCGGGATCGACTACACGCGGCGTGGACATGCGTCCGCTGCCGCTTGCGTGCTTTCTCGAAGATTGGGCGTGCATCCATCAAGCTTCTCGTTCTGTTGACCTGCATCAAGGCCAGGGCTGGCTGTGACGGTAGTCTTTCCAATAGCTCAAGGAGAACGACCTGGTTTCTTTCTTTCCGAACAGAGAAAAGCCCTATGGCCATTGGCGAGATATGCAAGCGTGAAGTGGTTTTTGCGCGCCGCGACAATACCGTCAAGGAAGCGGCGCAATTGATGCGCGAATACCATGTGGGCGACCTCGTGGTGGTGGACCAGTCGGACGGCGAGCGGGTGCCTTGCGGCATCATCACCGACC
>JBGPOV010000228.1:0-2575 GCA_041488255.1 Gammaproteobacteria bacterium
GAGACGCGCGATTATGTGCGCAAAGTCATGAGCAACACGATGTACTATGCGCGCCTGCTCGCCCAGCCGTTCATCCCGCTCAAGCAGCGTCTGGGTCAGGTGGCTCCTAAGCCGCTGTCGGAAGATTAACCCCGCCGCGGATACGGTGCCGTCGCGGGGTTAGGTTCTGCGCGATAGTGCCTATGCAGGTTCGAAATGTCTGCGTGATCGGCGGGTCGGGTTTTTTGGGCCGGCACGTCGTGCATCGCCTGGCAGCGCACGAGATTTTCGTGCGCGTGCCCACGCGCCGGCGCGAGCGGAGCAAGGAGCTGATCCTGCTGCCCACCGTGGACGTCATCAACGCCGACGTCCATGACCCCAAGACCCTCGAGCGCCTGGTAGCGCCGGCCGATGCGGTCATCAATCTAGTGGGCATACTGCATCAGGCGCGCGGCGAGACGTTCGAGCGCAACCACGTCGAGCTACCGCGCAAGATCGTGGCCGCGTGCCGCGAAACCGGCGTAAAGCGCCTCGTGCACGTCAGCGCGCTCAAGGCGGCCTTCGACGCGCCCAGCGCCTACCTGCGCTCCAAGGCGGAGGGCGAGAGTCAGATCCGCGCGGCGCAGGCGACCGGGATCCAGACCACCATGCTGCGCCCGTCGGTGATCTTCGGGCGCGACGACCGCTTCCTCAACCTGTTCGCCCGGCTCGTACGGCTGCTGCCGGTCATCGCTCTGGCCTCGCCGCAGGCGCGGTTCCAGCCCATTTTCGTGGAGGACGTGGCGCGCGCGCTGAGCGGGTGTTTGACCGATTCGCACACGTTTGGACACAGCTACGACCTGTGCGGGCCGAAGGTGTACACGCTGCGCCAGCTGGTAGAGTACGTCTGCCGCACGCTGGGCGTGCACCGCCCGATCATCGGGCTGAACGAACCGCTGTCTCTGCTCCAAGCGGCGCTCCTCGAGCGCCTGCCGGGACGATTGATGACACGGGACAATGTCTACTCGATGCGGGTAGACAGCGTTTGTGACTGCGCTTTCCCGGAGCTGTTCGGGTTCAGCCCGACGCTCCTGGAAGCGGTGGTTCCTGAATACTTGGCGGGCGTGACGCCTCGGACCCGCTACCGCTGGTTCCGCTATCGAGCGCGCAGATAGAACCACCACAAACATGCCTCAATACACCCTGGTCATCGGCAACAAGAACTACTCGTCCTGGTCTCTGCGCGCGTGGCTGTTGATGAAGCACTCGGGCCTAGCGTTCGACGAGGTCCGCGTCCCCCTGTACACAGCGGGCTACAAAGACGCGCTGCGCAAATACGCGCCATCGGGCAAAGTGCCCGCGCTGATCGACGGCGGGCTCGCCGTATGGGACTCGCTCGCCATCGCCGAGTACCTGGCCGAGCGCCACCCCGACCGGCAGCTTTGGCCGGCCGACATTGTGCAGCGGGCCACGGCCCGCTCGATCAGCGCCGAGATGCATTCCGGCTTCGCGGCCCTGCGGTCGAACATGACCATGAATTGCAGAGGCTCCTTCCCCGGCGTGGGGCGCACGGTGGAGGTCGCCGCGGACATCGAGCGTATCCAGCGCATCTGGACCGACTGCCGGGAGCGATTCGGGGCCGCCGGGCCGTATCTGTTCGGCGCGTTCACGATCGCCGACGCGATGTATGCGCCGGTCGTGCTGCGCTTCAAGACCTACGCGGTGCAGCTTACCCCCGCGGCACGACAGTACGCCGACGCCATCCTCGCCCTGCCTGCGTTGCAAGAGTGGGTTGAGGCGGCCAGGGCCGAGACCGAGGTGATCCCAGCCTTCGAGCCCGCCACCCCTTGATGGCGGGCCGGCGGCCGTGAAGATCTACCGCGTAGGCGGCTCTGTGCGCGACGAGCTGCTCGGGCTGCAGGTCGCGGATCACGACTACGTTGTGGTCGGCAGCGACGCCGGCGAGATGGAGCGCCTGGGCTTCCGTCCGGTCGGCAAGGACTTCCCGGTTTTTCTGCACCCCGAAACGAACGAGGAGTACGCCCTTGCGCGCACCGAGCGCAAGACGGCGCGGGGCTACAAAGGCTTCACCGTCTACGCCGCGCCCGATGTCACGCTGGAGCAGGACCTGGCGCGGCGCGACCTCACCATCAACGCCATCGCCCGTGACGACCACGGCAACCTCATCGATCCTCATGGCGGCGCGCAGGATCTCAAGGCAGGCATCCTGCGGCACGCGAGCCCGGCATTTGTCGAGGACCCCGTGCGCATCCTGCGCGTCGCGCGTTTCGCCGCACGCTTTGCCTTCGAGATAGCACCCGAAACGCTGGAGCTCATGCGCGCGATGGTGAGCGGCGGCGAGGTCGACCACCTGGTTCCAGAGCGCGCCTGGCAAGAGCTGTCCCGCGGGCTGATGGAGCAGCGGCCGTCGCTGATGATCGAGGCGCTCAGGGCCTGCGGTGCGCTGGCTCGCATCCTGCCCGAGCTGGACGTCCTCTTCGGCGTGCCGCAGCCGCCACAGCACCATCCCGAGGTGGACACCGGCCTGCACATGCTGCTGGTGATCGATTACGCCGCCGCGCGCGGTTTCCCGCTCGCGGTCCGCTTCGCCGCACTC
>JBGPOV010000229.1:0-2392 GCA_041488255.1 Gammaproteobacteria bacterium
GCCGCAACTGGTGTCGAAGCTCGGTGGCTTCAAGGTACAGGGCAAAAGCGCGGAGACCGGCGTGCAACTGCTGAGGGATGCATTGGCGATGGAAAAGGCGGGCTGCTTCGCCATCGTGCTCGAGGCGATCCCCGATCGCGTCGCGCAGATCATCACCGAGCGCCTGCGCATCCCCACCATCGGCATCGGCGCCGGTCCCCACTGCGACGGCCAGAACCTGGTCCTGCACGATATGGTGGGGCTGTTCGACCGCTTCACGCCGAAGTTTGTCAAGCGCTATGCCAACTGCTGGGAGCTGATCAGCAAAGCGCTGACCGACTTTCAGGAGGATGTGCGCAAGGGCGAGTTCCCGAAGGCGGAACATAGCTTCACGATGAAGGAGGAGGAGTATCAGGCGCTCATGCGGCACCTGCCCAAAGCCTGAGCCGCGGGAAATTGACCGAGTTCGAGATCATCCGGCGCTACTTCAGCCCGCCCACCGACCACACGGTACTGGCGGGCGGCGACGATGCGGCCCTGATCGCAGTCACGCCCGGCATGGAGCTGGCGGTGTCTACCGACGTGCTGGTCGCCGGCCGGCACTTCTTCGACAGCGCCGAACCCTATGACGTGGGATACAAGTCCATGGCCACCAACTTGTCGGACATGGCGGCTATGGGCGCACGGCCGCGCTGGGCGACGCTATCCCTGACCCTGCCCGAGGCGGACGAGCGATGGCTGGAGCCGTTCGCCAACGGCTTCCTCGATCTCGCGCGCGCATATGAGGTCGATCTGATCGGCGGCGACACCACCCGCGGGCCGCTCGCCGTTTGCGTGCAGATCATGGGCGAAGTGGCTCCGGGAAAGGCGCTGCGCCGCGCGGGCGCGCGGCCAGGGGACCACCTGTGGGTGTCGGGCAACCTCGGCGACGCCGCGCTCGCATTGTGCTGCCTGCGTGGCGATTTCGAGCTGCATGCACAGGACCGCACTTACGCCATGAAGCGCCTGAATCAGCCGCAGCCGCGCGTGGCGTTGGGCCAGGGCTTGGTCGGGCTGGCCGATAGCGCCATCGACGTTTCCGACGGGCTGGTCGCCGACGTGGGCCACATCGCGGATGCCTCGGGTGTGCGCGCGGTCATCGAGTGGGAGTCGGTGCCCTTGTCCGCGGTAGCGGCACGCTTTCGTCAGCACCCTCTGGTACAGCGGGCTGCACTGGCCGGAGGTGACGACTACGAGCTAGCGTTCACGGCGCCGTCCCCCCTGGGCACCGCGCTGGAGTCGCTGGGAGGGCGTGTTGGCGTTGCGCTCACGCGCATCGGCCGCATCGAGCCCGGGGCCGGGGTCACGGTGCTGGACCACGCCGGCAAGCCCCTCACCCTCGCGGAGGCTGGATTTGATCATTTCCGCTAGGTTCGTTGCTCGACCCAACCTGAGGTTCCTGTTCGGGCATCCGTATCACTTCATCGCGTTGGGTTTCGGCGTGGGGCTCGCACCGGTCGCCCCCGGCACCTTCGGCACGCTGCTGGCGCTACCGCTGTTCTGGCTGCTCGGCCCGCGTCTGGATCCAGCCGGCTTTCTGATCGCGCTGGGGTTCATGTACGTGGTCGGCATCTGGGTGTGCGACCGCACGGGCCGGGATCTCGGCATCCCGGATCACCAGGCCATGGTGTGGGACGAAGTCGTGGCGTTCCTCCTGGTGCTGTTCTTCACGCCGCCGACGCTGATGTGGCAGGCGCTCGCCTTCCTGCTGTTCCGGCTGTTCGACGTCTTCAAGCCCGGCCCGATCCACTACATCGAAGCGAGGTTCCGCGGCGGATTCGGCGTGATGATCGACGACGTGGTAGCGGCGTTTTTCACCCTGATCTGCCTCGCCTTGTTCAAGCTCCTGGCGCCGGCGGTGGGAGACTGGCTTGGATTCACAGCTGTATAGGCTGGCCGTGGAGGCGGGTCGGACTCTGAAGGCGAGGGGCTGGATGCTGGTCACTGCGGAATCCTGCACCGGCGGCTGGGTTGCGGAGGCGGTGACCATGGTCTCGGGCAGCTCGGAGTGGTTCGAGCGTGGCTTCGTCACCTATACCGACTTGGCCAAGCAGGAGATGCTCGGCGTCGAGAACGCCACGTTGGAGTTGTATGGCGCGGTCTCGGAGCCGACCGTGCGCGAGATGGTGGCCGGCGCGCTGGCGCACAGCCGCGGCCACGTGGCGCTGGCGGTTTCGGGCGTGGCCGGACCCACTGGAGGCACGCCGGCGAAGCCGGTCGGGATGGTGTGTCTCGGCTGGGGTCTGCGCGAACGGGAGCCGACTGCCGTTACACGCCACTTTCCCGGTGATCGCGAGGCGGTTCGCCGGCACGCCGTGATCGCGGCGCTCGAGGGGTTGATTGAGGCGCTAAATGCTGGCGGTGAAGCTGGCGC
>JBGPOV010000230.1:0-2368 GCA_041488255.1 Gammaproteobacteria bacterium
GAGCAGCACGCACCCTTTCCCCGCCGCAATCAGCTCTTCAACGTTCTCGGCGCCATGGACGTGCACATCGAACCTGGAGAACTGCTCCCTGAGGAGGTAAAGCCGGTCGAGTATGGTGGCTGCAAAGGTGTGGTAGTGGCGGAAAGTATCCACTATGCCCGCCTTCCGCCCCAGCACCCTGCTCAGGTACTGCCTCGAGGCGGCCCGTCGCGTGGGCGTGAACGCCAGGAAGTAGAGGCAGATGGGATAGAGCAGCAGCCGCGCGGCGGGCCGTCCGAGGGACATCGCCACCCAGTCAATGAGCCGCAACGCGAGCATGGTGCTGCGTTCCGGCAGGGCCATCCACTCCGGCGCCTGCGGTCGATTCACTTCGCCGTTGGCGGGGCGTGGCATGATATCTGGCCGGTCAATACTGGTATGCCCGCGGTGGCGCAAGTGAACTTGATCTCGCCTTGGGCAGTGCGGGAAAACTGGATCAGGACGCGGTCGCCCGGCCGGGCCGGATGCAGAAACTTGGCCGACCTGATCTGGAACGGCGCGAGACTGGCGCCGAGGCCGGCTTCGATCGCTTTAAGGGTTTCGCTCAATAGCACGGCGCCCGGAATGATGGGATTGCCGGGAAAATGCCCCTGCAACGCCGGGTGATCCGGCTGGAAGACCCGCTCGATCACGGCCGGCTTGGTTCCGGTGTCGATCCGACCCCGGCCACGATCTGGTTGAGCAATTGGCGCGGCACCTTGCCGGTGGCGTTGCGCGGCAGGACATCGACGAAGCCCAGCGGGCGCGGCAGGAAAGCGGGATCGATGCGCTGGCGGAGCGCCTCCATCAGGGACTCGCTGGTATGCCCTGGCGCCACCACGAACGCCATCAACCGCACGACCGCCTCGCCCTTCTCTTCGGGGGCGATAAATACCCCGTCTAGCACGCCCTCGATCGAGTTCAGTTGGTAGTTGAGATGCGCGAGCGAGGTCCGCTTGCCCGCGATGTTCACCAGGTCCGCGGTGCGCCCGTGCAGCAGGAATCGTCCCCGGCCCCGCAATTCGATGACGTCAGCCAACAGCACCTCGGTCTCGACGTGACCGCCCTTGACCCAGGTCCCGTTGCCGTCAGTGCGCAGCGTGACATCCTTCATCGCACGCCACTCGTCGGTCTCGATAGTACGGCGGCTGGCGATCCCGCCCGATTCGGTGCAACCATAGATCTCGTACAAGGGTGCGGCGAAGCGCGCTTCAGCCTGCGCCGCCAGTTGCGGCGACAAGGGCGCTGTAGCGCACAGAAGGAAATCGGCCGGGGGCAGCTCGTCGGCTTCCGCGAGCAGCACACGCAGGTGCACGGGTGCGGTCACCAGGCCACGCGGCCGTGGCAACGACGCCAGCTCGGCCCGGATGTCGGCCGGATAGAACGGGCGGCGGGCGTGTAGCGCAAAGCCGCCCTGCATGGCCATCAGTACGGTGGATTCAAGCCCGAACACATGCTGGGGTGGCACCGTGCCGATCAGCGCCATGCCCGACCGCGCGTGCAGGTGAAGGATCTCGATCTCCGCAAGCGCGACGCGGGCGAGGCTGCCCCAGGTCTTGCGATAAGGCATGGGCTCGCCGGTGGACCCCGATGTAAAGACGATGGCCGCGACCTGGGTCTCCGGCACGTCAGGAATCGGGAGCGCCGCAGTCCCGGGATCGTCCAACTCCGGGAAAAGCACCGTCTCGAGGGATTGGAATCGCGTCTTCCCGTCGCTCAGGCAATAGACTCCGGGATATTGGGACACCAGCCGCCCGATCAGGTCGGGAGTCTCGTTGGGCGGCAGCAGACTGACCTGCCGGCGCAAGAGAGCCGCCGCAAATCCAACGGCAAAATGATAACGATCCGAGCAGAGATTGAGGAGGTAGCGCCGGTCGGGAAGCGACGCGGCCAGCCGCGTGACGTCCCACAGAAACCGCTCAACTCCTAGGCGGCATCCTTTCCGGTACGCAAACGCAGCCCCGGCGCCAAATCCGCGAACCAGTGGTGCAGAAGCCATGGGCCTATGCTAGTGCCGTTCCACCTTGTCTTGCCAAGTAAGATCGATTCGTCCGCCAGCGACACCAGGGTCAGCAGCATTAACCGAATTATTCACGAATAGCCGGAACGGCACTAGCGCACTTCCGCGCTCTTTGAGCGGGAAGCATTCTTGGTGAACGCCTGGACCGCCTGCATGATGGATGTTCGGGGGAATTCAGGGTAACGGAACATCTTGTAGACCGACTGGCCCAAAAACATGAGCGCGAGCAACGGAAGATTGAGAAGGTTGATGAACAGCGACCAGGCCTTAAGAGGAGCAAACGCGAACAACAGCGCGGATGCAATCAGCTGGGCGGCAAAGAACACGCAC
>JBGPOV010000231.1:0-2366 GCA_041488255.1 Gammaproteobacteria bacterium
CAATGACACCTAGTCAAGCGAACATGCCTTGCAGGAACCAGGCTTTGTCCGCGTTGCGATCTCGAAACACCCAGAACGCTCCGCCTGCGGCATCACACGCGACGAAGTAGTCGCGCAGCACGTCTTTTCCATCCCACCATCCGCTCTCGATCCGCTCCGGCCCCGCGAGCAGCGTGAGCGTCGTACCCAACACCGGCAGGTCGCCTTCGCTTCTCAGCCGCTGGGGCGGCTCCATCAGCCACAGCGGACGCTTGGCGCGCTCGCTGTTCGCCGTGCCGGTACCCGGCTCACAGCAGTGCCAGGCCAGCTCGGGCCGATGGTCGGGATGACTGGCGATGCTGTATACCGACTCCGAGCCCAGGCGGGCGCGCAGGTGCTCGATGATCAGCCAGCGTTCTTCCTCGGGCAGGCGGTCCTCCGGAAACAGCGAGAGATTGCGCGAGCCGAGCGGCCGGGTTTCCGCGCTCTCCAGCGCGATAGCTTCCACGCGGTCGGGCAGGGTGACGGTCGACAGCCGCTCGCGCAGCAGCGTGAGGATGCGGTGCGGGTCGCGGCTGGGCACCGAGAAGCCCAGCGTCACGATCGTCGGCCGGTGGTCTTCGTGGCGCAGGATGAGCTTGAGCCGCGTGATCCCGGCCTGCTTCGTGCGCAGATATCCGGCCAGCTCCTGGATCAGGCGGTTGGCGGCAAACAGCAGCGACTCGGTCTCGTGCACCGGCGCAGGCAGAGCAAGTTGCGCCCTGTAGCGGGAAGGCGCAACCCAGGGCGCTCGCGGATCGGTCAGGCGACCCAATGCGCGGTCCAGTTCGTCCAAGAGGGCTTGGCCGAAGCGGCGCGCCAACCCGTCGCGCGGCAGCGCCAGACATTCATCGACGGTATGCACGCCCATGAGGGCGAGCATGCGGATGATGTCCTCGGGCTGATCGAACAGGGAAAGCGGTAACCCCGCGAGCGCGGCTTCCAGCGCTGCAATATCGGTGACTGTGGAGCCTATTCCGGCGCGGGCCAGCAGCCGCGCGGCGGTTGGCGTGGGCGCCGCGGCGATGGCCGCCGTGTAACCCAGATCGGCCAGATCCTGGCCGAGATGCAGCAGCAGCGGCCGCAATCCGCCGAACAGTCGCAGGCTGCCTTCGATCTCCATCAGCAGCGCGTCGGGCGGCGCCAGGCTCACCATCGAGGTAAACTGGCCAGCCCAGGCCGCAGCGCCTTCGAGGGCTTTCATCTCGGACGCAGGATCGCGCGGGCGTTGGTGGAGCTCGGGCGCTAAGGCGATGGCGGCGGAAACCGTCATGCCCGCGGCGACGCCGTGGCGGCGCGCTTGCGCGTTACAGGAGAGAACTTCCGGCCGATTGCCGCCGGTGGTTATGATCGTTGGGCCCGCCGACGGGCTCGCGCGCAGCGTGAGCTGCAGGGAAAAGTCGGAGAAATGCAGGCAGGCCCAAAGCATGGCACATGGAATTTCGACGACCTGTCACGCAAAACCATGCGGGACCCGTCGGTGACGGAGCGGGTGAGTCGAGGACACGCGAGGTGTACTCGCCGTCTTCGGATCGGGCTCGGGACAGGCAGGGCTCGCAGGACACTCCACATCCAGCGAGAGCGGCGGCGCCCAGCCGCCGCCCCGGCGCTTGAGGATCTGCAGCTCGAGCCTGCCGCGGCTGGCAGCCAGTTGTATGCGAAGCGGCGCGGGCGAGGGGTGGGCGGCATTGCGCGTGGAGCCGAACACCACGCCCAGGCTCTTGCCTTCCTCGGCGGCGAGTTGCAGGCGGCGCAATGACGTCCGCGGGCCGGAGCCGGGCCAGGCCAGCACCGCTGCGCAGCTGCCTGAGCGCAGACAGCGCTCTGCCGCCCACAGGCTCTCGCCATCCGACCTGGTCTCGACCACCACCAGGCGCGCGAGGTTCACGCCCAGCGACTCGAACCCCGGTGCGAAAGGCCGGTGGGGCGGTGCCACCAGCACCAGCCATTTGTCATCCCTCGAAAGACGGGCGAGTGCCGGCAGGAACAAGCGCAGCTCGCCGATGCCGCGTTGACTGGTGAGCAGCTCGGTGAGCGCCGCTCTGGGCCAGCCGCCCCCGGGAAGCTGGGCATCCAGCTCGGCGAAGCCGGTAGGAATGCTCTCGACCGCAACCTTGGCGTACTGGTCGCCGCGCCAGATGGCGGGGTTGCGGAGGACGAGGTCGAGGGCGGGAAGCATGATGGAGACATAGAGATCGGAAACAAATTACCCCTTGTATCTTGATTTCCGGTGGTAGCTAGCTACTATCACCGGAGGCAGGGGAAGCTCGCAGCACCCCTAAGTGCTTCGACACAGTGGGTGAGAAGGAGCCCCCTGCCTCATTTTCGCGCCTGATCTGCAAGACTGC
>JBGPOV010000232.1:0-2352 GCA_041488255.1 Gammaproteobacteria bacterium
AATCAAGGACTTGCCAAGCAAGACCCCTCGCCCATCCTGCGAGGCAGGGGGTGATAGGCGGACAGTTTCGCTATGTCTTCTTGCAACGGACGGCGGAACGCCTGTTCCACGGGAAGCGTCATCCGGCCGAAATGGGTGAATCGGAGATTGCCGGATTCCCGATGCCTCTCGCGGTCGAAGGGCACGTGGCTTGTTCAACGACCCTAGGCCGGAAAGGGCAGGGAGGGTGGCTAGAAAGACGCGAGGACGGGGCCTTCGGCGGCGGCCACGCCTTCAATGCTGAAAGCTCGTCGAGTTCGGTCGCCCGGGCATTTGCAGACTTGCCGTAGTTGCCGGGGTACGCGCAATCACCCGGCCGCGGCGGATGACTGCGAGTCGCGTAGCACGCAGTCGGATTGCTTCGACCGGGTCGCGCGCCTGCAGCAAGACGAAGTCGGCGTGGCAGCCGGGTGCGATGCCGTAGCCTTCGAGGCCTAGGATGGTAGCTGGGGTCTCCGTGACCGCGCGGAAGCAGGCGCGCATCGCTTCCTGGCCGGTCATCTGCGCGACGTGCAGACCCATGTGCGCCACCTCCAGCATGTCGCCCGATCCCAAGCTGTACCAGGGATCCATCACGCAGTCGTGGCCGAAGGCCACTGGGATACCCGCGGCAAGCAGCTCTGGAACGCGGGTCATGCCGCGGCGCTTGGGGTACGTGTCGTGCCGGCCCTGGATGGTGATGTTGATCAGCGGGTTCGCCACCGCGCTCACCTGCGCTTCAGCCATCAGCGGGATCAGCTTGGATACGTAGTAGTTGTCCATCGAGTGCATGGACGTGAGATGCGAGCCGTTGACGCGGCCGTGCAGACCGAGCCGCTGGGTGTGAAACGCCAGTGTCTCGATATGCCGTGACATCGGGTCGTCGGTCTCGTCGCAGTGCATATCCACGCGCAGCCCGCGCCGCGCGGCCAGCTCGCAAAGCAGCCTCACGCTTTCCGCTCCGTCGGCCATGGTGCGTTCGAGGTGCGGAATGCCGCCCACCACCTCGACCCCCAGTGCCAGGGCGCGCTCGAGGTTCTCGCGTGTGCCGGGCGAGCGCAGCACGCCGTCCTGCGGGAAAGCGACCAGCTGCAAATCGAGATACGGGGCGACGCGCTTCTTGACCTCGAGCAGCGCCTCGACGGCCAGCAGCCGCGAATCGCAAATATCCACATGCGAGCGGATGGCGAGCAGTCCTTTGGCCACTGCCCAGTCGCAATAGGTCAGCGCGCGCTCGACGATGGCCTCGAAAGTGAGCTGGGGCTTCAGCTCGCCCCACAGCGCAATCCCTTCGAGCAGCGTGCCGCTCTGGTTGATGCGTGGCAGCCCGTAGGTGAGCGTCGCATCCATATGAAAGTGGGCGTCGACGAACGGTGGCGAGATGAGCTGGCCGGCGGCATCGAGCGTTTCCCGCGCCTCGGCTGTGATGCGCGCCGCCACTTCGGCGATGCGCCCATTGTTTACCGCGATATCGACTTTCTCGCGGCCGTCGGGAAGGTTGGCGTTTCGGATGAGTAGATCGATCATGCTATTTCCCAATATGACATCGCCTTTCCGATGTTGCTCGTGGCGAACTTGGCCTGTCTCGGTCTTCGACAAGCTCAGACCGAACGGGACCCTACCACCTCAGCGTTCGCCTTTGCGGTACGGCTTCATCAGGGCTTGAGGATACGCCGCCTTGCGGGCCACCAGCGCAAGCGCGAGGATGGACAGCAGGTAGGGAATCATGAGGTACACCTGGTAGGGCAGCGTGGCGCCGGCGCTCTGCTGCAGGCGCAACTGAAGCGCGTCGAAAGCCGCGAACAGGATCGCACCGAGGAGCGCCTTGCCCGGCCGCCAGGATGCGAACACGACGAGCGCGACGCAGATCCAGCCGCGGCCGTTGATCATGTTGAAGTAGAAGGCGTTGAACGCCGACAGCGTCACGAACGCGCCGGCGATCCCCATCAGCGCGCTGCCCGCGGCGATGGCGCCGATGCGCACGGCGCTTACGCTCAGTCCCTGGCCTTCGGCGGCAGCCGGGTTCTCTCCGACCATGCGGACGGCGAGGCCCACCGGGGTTCGGTACAGAACGTATGCGATCAGCGGGACGACGACGAGCGCCAGCAGCGTGAGCGGCGTCTGCGCGCTCAGCACCGGGCCGATCACCGGCACGCCGTCGAACAGATGGGTTTCGCCGAACGGTGTGACGGTCGGCGGCGAGCTCACCTTCGGAAAGCTCACGCGATAGGCATAGTACGAGAGGCTGGTTGCGAACAGCGTGATGCCCAGCCCCGTGACGTGCTGCGACAGTGCGAGCACGACGGTTAGCACGCCGTGCAACAGCCCGAACGT
>JBGPOV010000233.1:0-2328 GCA_041488255.1 Gammaproteobacteria bacterium
ACCGTTCTCAAAGCTGGCGATTACGCGTTCCTCCCGGCCCGTAACGTTCACTGGGTTCCCTCTACGGACGGATGCGTCTTCTATCTCTACGTCGATGGTCCGGACTCCTATATTGATGCCAAGGCTCAGCGGCCGTAGATGCGGTTTTGAGCGAGCGAAACCTAACCCACGTCCTGAGGTAGTCCCTCAATGACTTTGTCAGGATTTCTGAACGCAGTTCAGCAGTGGTGAGCCGTTCAACTGGGGCGCCCACCAGCGGTGCTGGTGGGTTTCCGTCGTGCTTCGCGCGCCGGCGCCCGGTTAACGGCGGCGGTTTGGGCGTCGAGGACTAGCGCGGCCTCCGCTTTCTCCTGCCAAAACTTCATGCCCATCCCGCGGAACATCGACACCGCCGTACTAAACTGTTCTTGCGCGCCCCGTCGTTCGCCTGCTTTCTTGGCCAGCTCGCCGAGCGCAAAATGACACTGCGCTTCCAACGGCCGCATGCCCAGTTCGTGCGCGAGCACCAAGGCTTGTTGATAGCTGTCTCGAGCCTGGTTCGCGTTCGCAGACGCGACGTGGCCGTGAATGTTGCCCAGCAGATAGAGGGCCCGAGCTTCGTCACCCCGCTGTCTGAGCTGGCGAGCCAGGTCCAGCGCCCGCTGCGCGGTTGTCACTGCCTCGTCGATCCGCCCCGCGCGGCCGTACGCATCGCCCAGAAGTGCAAGGATTTGCGGCCCAAATGCAAAGACGCTCTTTGACTCGGCGAACTGCCAGGCTCGGCCAAACAGCGCGATCGCATCGTCGATATGGCCCGACAGGCTGAACACTTCACCGAGGCGCGATGCGATGGCCAGTTGTGGCACGAGCAGGTCGGCAGCGGCATAGGACTGCAACCAGCGCTGCGCGAGGTGTAGCGCGTTTTGGAGATCGCCCTTCAGGAGATAGACTGCGCCCAGATGTGCATCTGCAATCGCGCGCAGATAGAGAATGTCCAGCGTCTGCGCGAACTTCACGGCGCGCTCTGCATGCAGCATCGCCTGGTCGAACTCCCCGAGCTCGGCGAACGAATACGCTGCATTGGCCAGAGAATGGGAATAGCTCACTCTGGCAAAGGCCTCCTGAAAAACCTCGGCCCCCCATGGCTCGAGTAGCCGCGTGGTGATCTGCTCAGGCTCGAGCCCAACGTCGCGCTGGAAGAAGCCTATGGCTGTGTGATGGGCGCCGAGGAACCAATGCGGAACTCCCAGAGAATGCCTGGCAGCGATGCGCAGCGTCGGTTCCTGCAAGGCTTCGGCGATCGCCATGGCACGCTCGCCATGCTCGATTGCCTCGGCACTACGGCCCATATGGCTCGAGGAAATGCTGACTGCGCAATGGATCAAGGTTTCGCGACGGGGATCATCGAGGGCTTTGGCCAGCGCCACCGCTTCGCGCCCAAGCTCGAGCGCCCGCGTAAATTCTCCGAGCGGACTCAGACACGTGCGCACTGCCAGGCGCAGGTCTATAGCCTGCTCGAGCATGGCTTTGGTCCTGGGCAGATGCGACAGTACCATGATGGCCTGCTCCACATGTGACCAGGCCTCCCGGTTCGCGGAGCGGCCAATGGCCTTTTCACCGGCGCGACGAAAGTAACTCAGGGCCTTGTCCCACACTTCGCCGCGCAGTGCATGATGGGCCAGCCGCTCGATTTGTTCCGCCAGCCGATCGTGGTAGAGCCGCTCGATCGCCTCCATGATGCGCGCATGCAGTGCTTTGCGGCGCTCCGGCAGCACGCTGCCGTAGGCCACCTCGTGGGTTAGCGCGTGCTTGAAGGTGTATTCGAGGTCGGGGAACAGACTCTTCTCGTACAAGAATTCCCCGGCCTGCAGCGTGCCAAGATGTTGGCGCAGCAGCTCCTCGGGAAGCTCGACGACCGCTTGCAGCAGCGAGTAGGGCGCATCCTTGCCGATCACCGCCGCGGCCTGGAGCAGGCGCTTGTCGTTCGCAGTCAACCGGTCGATGCGTGTGGCGAGGATCGCCTGTACCGTAGCCGGAATCTCGATGCTGGTCAGTGGCGAAGTCAACCGGTAGGCTCCGCGGCTTCCGTGCAGAGCACCGGTCTCCACCACTGTCCGGACGCTCTCTTCTAGGAACAGAGGATTCCCCTCCGTGCGTTCGATCAGCAGCCGCTGGACTGCAAGCAGCGAGGCGTCATCGCCCAGCAGCGTATGCAGCATTGCCTGGGCGCTCTCGTCGGTCAAAGGATCGATGCGAAGCTGCGTGTAATAAGTCTTCGCGCCCCAGTGGTGCTGATACTCGGGGCGGTAGCTGACCAACAAGAGCACCCGCGCTGTGGGCAAGCTGTCT
>JBGPOV010000234.1:0-2134 GCA_041488255.1 Gammaproteobacteria bacterium
CGCAAACGTTCTAGTGGCCATCTTCGGCGAGAAGGATTCGCACGCCGTCTATTTCCTGCACCAGGTAGGGGTCACACGCCCGGACGTCGTCAACTGCATCTCGCATGGCGTCAGCAAGGCGCCGCAGGGGAGCGGGCCCGAATGCGAGCAGGAACAGGCCCAGGGCGGTCCGATGACCAGCTTCGACATCCGTATGCCGTTCGTCGAGCACCTCGGGATGCAGCTGCTGGAGAAGGCCGACGGCCGGGCGTTGATCCGGCTCGACCCGCGGCCGGAGCACCTGAACAGCTGGCAGGCGGTCCACGGCGGCGCGCTGATGGCGCTGCTCGATGTGGCGCTCAGCAGCGCCGCTCGCGCGCTCGATCCGGCGTGCATCGGCGCCACCACGGTGGAGATGAAGGCCAACTTCCTCTCTGCCGCGACCGGGCCTATCCTTGCCGAGGGGCACGCCCAGCGCGCCGGGCGATCGCTGATCTTCTCCGAGGGCGAGGCGAGAGATCCCGGCGGGATGGTGCTGGCCAAGGCCTGTGGGACGTTCAAGCTGGTCTACCCGAAACGTACGGAGGAGTAGACAGACGCATGCCGCTCGACCCGCAAGCCGAAACCATCATCGGACTGGTGAAGCAGGCCGGTCTGCCCGAGTTCTGGCAGCTCACGCCTGACCAGGCGCGGGAGCAGTTCGCAACGCGCGTGCAGAAGATGGAGGCGCGTGAATCGATTCATCGTTCCCGGGACCAGCGCATCCCAGGGCCTGCCAGCGACATCCCGGTCCGCATCTACTGGCCGCGCGAAGCCAACGCGGGCGAGCTGTTCCCGGTTCTCCTCTGGTTCCACGGGGGTGGGTTCGTGATCGGCGACCTGGATACCCACGACTCCGCCTGCCGTCTGCTCGCCAACCAGACCGACTGCATGGTCGTCGCCGTGGATTATCGTCTGGCGCCAGAGTTCAAGTTCCCGGCGGCGGTGGACGATTCCCACGCCGCGCTGCGGTGGCTCGCGCTGCATGCCCGGGAGATCGGCGCCGACCCGAACCGGATCGCGGTCGGTGGAGATAGTGCCGGCGCGAACCTTGCGACGGTCATGGGAATCTTAGCGCGCGACGAAGGCCATCCGAAGCTCGCCTTCCAGTTGCTGATCTATCCCTGCACGGCGCCCGAGCCGGAGATGCCCTCGCACCGCGAGTTCGCGGACGGTTATTTGTTGACCCGCAACAACATCGTATGGTTCTACAAGCACTACCTGCGCACCCCGCGCGACATCAAGGACTTCCGCTTCGCTCCGCTGGCGGCCGAGGACCTGTCCAACCTGCCGCCGGCGCTGCTGCTCGTGGCCGGGTACGACCCTTTACGCGACGAAGGTGTTGCCTACGCCCAGCGCCTGATCGAAGCAGGCAATCGCGTCACGCTGGTCAACTACGAAGGCATGGTCCACGGTTTCATTCTGTGGGGCGGAGTGCTCGACGCGGCAAAGCGGGCGATCGCGCAATCTGCGGCGGCATTGCGTGAGGCGTTTGCGGTGAAGGAGTGAAGGATGAAGTGAATGAGCGAATGAGTGAATGAGTGAACGAGTGGAAATCCCCGAGCCACGAGTCACGAACCGCGGGTTGAATAGAGAGGGCCCATGAAACAGCTGGAAGGAAAAGTAGCTTGGATCACCGGCGCAGGATCGGGCATCGGGCTGGGCGGCGCGCGGGCACTTGCCGGCGGCGGTGCCACGGTGATCATGTCCGGGCGGCGCGGCGATGTGCTCGAGCGCGAAGCCGCTGCGATTCGCAGCTCCGGCGGCAAAGCGGACGTCGAGCCGCTCGACGTGAGCGACGCGGGCGCCGTGCAACGCGTGGCGCAGGCCATCCTGGCGCGACACCAAAAGGTGGACATCCTGGTCAACAGCGCGGGACTGAACAATCCCCAGCGCTACTGGCGCGATCAAACCGTGGAGAGCTGGAACCAGGTCATCCGCATCAACCTCGACGGGACGTTCTACTGTACGCAGGCCGTGATCGGGTCGATGCGGGGGCGCAAGGACGGGCTGGTGATCAACATCTCGTCCTGGGCCGGCAAGTACACCTCGGCCATGGTGGGCGCCGCCTACAACGGCAGCAAAGCCGCGGTGGTATCGCTCACCGAAACCATCA
>JBGPOV010000235.1:0-2078 GCA_041488255.1 Gammaproteobacteria bacterium
CTCGCGGTTAAGTCCGATCATGTCGATCTGCACGACGCGATTGATGCGCCTCGCGCAGTCCAGCTCGATGACGCCGAGCGTCTGCGTGAATACTTTGCGCGCGCCGCCCAGGTCCTCGGTCACCGGCTGCGGATAGACGCCCTTCTTGAGCACACGCACAGTGTCGGCCTCGACCTCGATCGACGACACGTCCACGTAGTAGGTCGCCTCGGTGTCGGCGCCGATCTCGACCCACTCTACAGCGCCGGCGCTGACGGCGATCAGCAGCATCGCCATTGCGAATGTCGTTTTCATTCTCCCTCTTCCTCGACCACCCTCACCCCGGCCCTCTCCCATCAAGGGAGAGGGAGTTGTTACCCCTCACCCGGCCCTCTCCTGAGCCCTCACCCTACCCTCTCCCCGAGGGAGAGGGATCTCATATCTGCTGGGGAGAGGGGATTTACTGCTGTTGCTCCCCGGCTTGCGGGATGCCGGGAGGAAGAACGCCCTCGCGATCGGGCGCGCGCCGCAGGTCCAGGGTGAGAGGGAACTCGGGGCTGGGGCGCTCCGCGGCGAACTGCATGGCGCCGGGGGTATGGCCGTGAGGCGTGAACCGGGCCATGCGGCGCGCTTCAGCCTCGTTGGCATTCACGGGAAAGCGCTCGTAGCTGCGTCCCCCCGGATGCACCACATGGTAGGTGCAGCCGCCGATCGAGCGGCCGCTCCACAGGTCCAGGACGTCGAACACCAGCGGCGAATGCACCGCGATCGTGGGGTGCAGCGCCGATGGCGGCTGCCAGGCACGGTAGCGTATGCCAGCGACGTATTCACCGTGCGTGCCGGTCGGCGCCAGCGGGACCGGCCGGCCGTTGCAGGTGACAACGTAGCGATTGCCGGTCATGTGCCTGACCTTGATCTGCATGCGCTCCACCGACGAGTCCACGAAACGCGAAGTGGCGCCGGCCTGCACCTCCTCGCCCAGCACGTGCCAGGGTTCGAGCGCCTGGCGCAGCTCCAGCTCGATGCCCTGGTAGACCACCGTCCCATAGCGCGGAAAACGGAACTCGAAGAACGGCGCGAACCACTCGAACCGGAACGGATAGCCCGCGCCCTGCAGATCGAGCACCACGTCGCGCATGTCCTGGGCGACGAAGTGCGGCAGCATGAAGCGATCGTGCAGGCTGGTGCCCCAGGGGATGGGCCGGCCCACGTAAGGCCGCGCCCAGAAGCGCGCAATGAGCGCGCGCAGCAGCAGCATCTGCACGCAGCTCATCTGGAAGTGCGGCGGCATCTCGAATGCGCGGAACTCGAGCAGGCCGAGTCGTCCCGAGGCGGAGTCGGGCGAGTACAGCTTGTCGATGGAGAACTCGGCCCGGTGCGTGTTGCCGGTCAGGTCGACCAGCAGGTTGCGCAGCAGGCGATCCACCAGCCAGGGCGTCAGCGTCTCCTCGCCCGGCTTGTGCCGGCGGTCCATCTCCTGGAAGGCGATCTCCAGCTCGTACAGGTTGTCGTCGCGCGCCTCGTCAACGCGCGGAGCCTGGCTGGTGGGTCCGATGAACATGCCCGAGAACAGGTACGACAGCGCGGGATGGTTCTGCCAGTAGGCGATCAGGCTGCGCAGCAGATCCGGCCTGCGCAGCAGCGGGCTGTCCGCCGGGGTGGGGCCGCCCACCGTCACGTGGTTGCCGCCGCCGGTGCCGGTGTGGCGCCCGTCGAGCATGAACTTCTCGGTGCCGAGCCGCGCCAGGCGCGCCTCCTCGTACAGCACGCGCGTGTTGCCGACCAGTTCCTCCCAGGAGCGCGCCGGATGAACGTTGACCTCGATCACGCCCGGATCCGGCGTGATGCCGAAGCGTTTCAAGCGCGGGTCCGGAGGCGGCAGATAGCCTTCCAGGGTCGCCGGCATGAACGTCTCGCGCGCCGTCTCCTCGACGGCGTAGATAAGCGACAGGAACTCCTCCACGGCAGGCACCGGGGGCAGGAACACATGCAGCGCGCCGCCCCGCACCTGGACGCAGAGCGAGGTCCGAATGCTCCTGCTCGCGGGCACCCCGCTTCGAATCGGCGCTGCGACTGGTGCCTCGGGCTCCCCCGCTTCA
>JBGPOV010000236.1:0-2050 GCA_041488255.1 Gammaproteobacteria bacterium
AGCCGGATCAACGCCCGGCCGTCGGCCTTCTCCAGCAGCTGCATCCCGAGGTGCTCGACGAACGGCATACGGATGTCGAAGCTGGTCATCGGACCGCCCTGGGCCTGTTCCTGCTCGCATTCGGACCCGCTCTCCTGCGGCACCTTGCTGACGCCATGCGAGATGCAGTTGACGACGTCCGGGCGTGTGACCCCTACCTGGTGCAGGAAATAGACGGCGTGCGAATCCTTCTCGCCGAAGATGGCCACTAGAACGTTTGCGCCGGTGACCTCCTTCTTGCCCGAGGACTGCGCGGACACGATGGCGCGCTGGATCACGCGCTGGAAACCCAGCGTGGGTTGCGTATCGGCCTCGCCACCCCCGGTGATGATCGGCGTGTGCTCGTTGATAAACTCGCTGGGCAGCTTGCGCAGCTCTTCGATGTTCGCTGTGCAAGCGCGCAAGACCTCGGACGCCGACGGATTGTCGACCAACGCCAACAGCAGATGCTCTACGGTGATGAACTCATGGCGCTTGTTTCGAGCGTCCATGAAGGCCATGTGCAGGCTGACCTCGAGCTCCTGCCCGATCATGCGAGTCCTACTGCCTGCCTCTCGTCAGATCGCGCTCATCCCGCCGTCGACCGCGATGGTCTGGCCGGTGATGAACGCCGACGCATCGGAAGCCAGCAGAACAGCGGCGCCCTTGAGATCTTCCGCCCCACCCAGGCGCTTGAGCGGCGTTAGATCCAGAATCACCGACTCGGTCTTGCCGATCATCCCTTGCGACATCTTGCTCGGGAATACACCGGGGGCGATCGCGTTCACCGTGATGCCGTACTGCGCCCACTCGGCCGCGAGCGAGCGGGTGAAGTTCACGAGCCCGGCCTTGCTGGTGTTGTAAGCGATGGTACGCATGAAGCGCGGGTCGGTCCCTTGCAGCCCGGCGATCGAAGCGATGTTCACGATACGGCCGTAGCGCGCCGGGATCATCGCCTGCCGGCCCACGGCCTGGGTCAGCACGAACACCGCGTTCAGGTTGAGATTGAGCACCTTGTGCCAGGCCTCCAGCGGGTGCTCCTCGGCCGGCGCCCCCCACGTGGCCCCGGCGTTGTTCACCAGGACATCGATGCGCTTCCAGCGTTCCAGCACCTGCCCGGGAAGGGCCTGTGCCGCGTGCAGGTCCTGCAGGTCGCAGGCGATCGTCATGACCTCGACGGCCTGCGCCTCGAGGTGCCGTCGCGCCTCGTCCAGCTCTGCCTGTTTGCGGGCGGTGATCGCCACCTTCGCGCCCATCTCGCCCAGCGCCTCGGCCATCTGCAGGCCCAGCCCGCGCGAGCCGCCAGTGATCAAAGCCACACGGCCGCCCAGGTCCAGCAGTTTGCGAACGCTCATGTCGGGGCCATCCTCCGGTTCCCTCGGTGGAGCAAGATCACCGCCGCGGTCCGCACTCGGGTCCTGGAATGCCCTCGACTCGTCAGACCACCTCGAACAACCCCGCCGCGCCCATCCCGCCGCCGATGCACATCGTCACGACCACGTGCTTCACGTTCCGGCGCTTGCCCTCGATCAGCGCGTGGCCGACAAGCCGGCTCCCGGTCGTGCCGTAGGGATGGCCGACCGCAATCGCGCCGCCGTCGACGTTGAGACGCTCGTTGGGGATGCCGAGCTTGTCGCGACAGTAGATCACCTGCACCGCAAACGCCTCGTTCAGCTCCCACAGACCGATGTCCTCGATCTTCAGTCCGGCGCGCTGGAGCAGCTTGGGCACTGCGAACACCGGGCCGATCCCCATCTCGTCGGGCTCGCAGCCTGCCACCGCGAAGCCGCGAAACACACCCATCGGCTTGAGCCCCTTCGCGCTAGCTGCTTTATCGCTCATGACCACCTGGGCCGAGGCGCCGTCGGAGAACTGGCTCGCGTTGCCGGCAGCGATGACGCCGCCCTCTATCCCGGGCTTGATGTTGGAGACACCCTCGTAGGTAGTATCGGCGCGGATGCCTTCGTCCTCGGAGACCGTGACGTCCTTCATCGACTCGGCGCCGGTGTTCTTGTCCACCACTTTCATGGTC